>JAYEMD010000129.1:0-11959 GCA_034717895.1 Campylobacterota bacterium
ACTTGTATTTGGCTTACTGTGTGGTTCCCGTGTCTCATTCCTTATTCTAGCTTTTTAGAAATTTGTAGAAGCTAAAGCCTTGCACTAAAGTGCATAGTTTTTAACTAGCGTGTTTGGAACAATAAATTCCATATAATTTATCTTCTTCATATGAGGATAAAATTCCTTGGAATGATCCTCATACTCTACAAACCTTGGTTCAAAGAATGAAACTGACCTTGCCACACCCGGTAGTGTTGTAAGTTTTGAAAAATCTTGGATATAACTATCTTTGAGTTCTGTGTTATATAAAGTATAATGAGCAGCATTAAAAACAGTTATTCCTAAAAGTAATAATAAAAGATAATAGATCTGTTTATTTATATTAATTATATTAGCACCTTAAAGCAAAAAAGGTTAAGAGAAACTCTTAACCTTTTTTTATTTTTATATATTTTTAATTAAGCGTTAGCTTTCTTATGATCCATAATCATTGCATAAGCTTCATCTTTTAATTTAAGCTTTTGCTTTTTCATTCTTTCGATCTCTACTGGATCTATGTGGTCAACACCACCCTCTTCTGCTTTTTCGATCTTATCGTGTAGATCATTATGCTCATCAAAAACTTTTTTGAAGTGTGCATTTGAAGTTTTTAGCTCAGTAACTATATCTCTGTATTCATGAAACATATTTTGTCCTTAAATATTAATTTCCGGTATTTTAACTAATTTTAGCTTGTTTTGGGCTAAAACTGTTCACTTTTTCTTAACGGCTTGCCTTCACGGCTTTTCGTACGGTCAAAAGTGAGATCTACTCACTTTAGCTGCATACTCACGTTCTATAATCAGCGTTTATTTTAACGTAATCATACCCAAGGTCACATCCGTATGCCGTAAAGCTTTTATCACCCTGTCCCAGATCACAAATAACTTTAAAGGCTTTTTCTTCAAGTACCTTTGCAGCTTTAGCTTCTGTTTCTTTATCAAAAATTATATCACCTTTATTATAAACAGTAACATCCTTAAAGGTTATAGTCAATGTACTCTCGTCACACTTCACTTCACTTGCTCCTATAGTAGATGCAACTCTTCCCCAGTTTGGATCTTCACCAAACAGTGCCGTTTTTACAAGAAGTGAGTTTGACAATGCTTTTGCGGCAATTTGTGCTTCTTCAATAGTTGCGGCACCGTTTACTTCAAATGCTACAGCTTTTTTAGCACCTTCACCGTCACTCACCATCATCATTGCCATATCATGCATTACCAATCTAAGTACTTCAGCAAAAGCTTCTTTATCATATGAACCTGACTTACTGTTTGATAATAAAAATACAGTATCGTTTGTAGATGTGTCACCGTCAACACTGATAGCATTGAAAGTTGTTTCACTATTTTGTGTTAACGACTCTTTCATATCACTTTTTGGAACATCTGCATCTGTACAGATAAAACAAAGCATTGTTGCAAGGTTTGGATTTATCATACCCGCACCTTTTGCTATGGCTCCAATTCTAAAAGATGATCCATCAGAAAGTTTTACTTCATAAAAACAACTTTTAGGATAACTGTCTGTTGTCATAATAGCCTCTGATAAGTTATCACCGTTTTTATTTGAAAGATTAAACTTTAATGCTTTATCTATTATCTTTTGTTTTGGTATCCTTACACCTATAACTCCCGTACTGCTCATAAGAGGATTGTTTATATCAGAAAATTCCTCTTTTAATTGAGTAAAGATCTCATCAATATCATCTATCCCCTCTTTTCCCGTCATTGCATTTGCATTTTTTGAATTAATAAGTATAAAGTTTGTTTGAAAATCTTCCTCATATCTTTGATAATGTTTCAAAGGAGCCGCTTGAAATTTATTTTTAGTAAAAACAGCTTCTACATTACACATTGAATCACTGTAAATAAATCCAAGATCCAAAGCCCCCTTAGGCTTGAGTCCTGCACTTATACCGTCACAGTAAAAACCGTCTATATCACCTATATTGCCTTTTATTGGAAAAATACTAAACATTTATATCCTTTGGAATTTCTTTTTGGTTTATAAGTTTTTTAGCTTTTGCTATACCTGACTGATTTCCTACTACTAGTAGTTTACACCCTTTTGTAACTCTTGTACTACCTTTTGGTGTTTGAATAAACTTTCCGCTAGCTTCTGTTATACCTATTATACTTACCTTTAGTCTATCTCTTAGGTGTGCATCTTTTATCTCATGATCTAAAAACCAGCTTTGATCTTCTACATAAATCTCTTCCATATCTATAGGGGTGTCTTTTTTATATAAAAACTCCTCCAGTACATTTTCCATATCTGGTCTGATTGCCATAGCACTTACCCTTTTTGCCATAAGTTCAGGCGGTGCAACAACTTTATTAGCTCCAAGTTTTTTAAGTCTTTCTATATCTTTTTGTGATTCTGCATTACATATTATAAGATATGGATTATCACGCTCTAACTCTTTTTCATACAATCTAACAGAAGCTATAATAGTAATAGAGTCTGATATATTTTTAGATAAAGAGATCACCCCTTTTGCACTTGATAAGTGTGATTTTAAAAATGCTTTTTCAGTATATGTTTCCTCTTTTATATAATATGGATAATTGTATTCTTGTGCTATTTTCTCCATATCATCACTTGGGTCAACAATAACAAAAGGGATATGATTTCTTTTGAATTGATCAGCAAGTTGAACCGTGTATTCATTATGATTAAAAATAACAAAATGATTTCTAAGTCTGGCTATTTTATACAACATATCTCTCTCCTTGTATAAATCTAAGAACCTACCCTTTACTAATACCTGTATTAAAGCTGTTATTGATAGTGTAAATACTAAAAATCCAAAAATGATAAGTGTTATTGTAAATAATCTTCCAGCTTGGGAGATATTTCCAATTTCACCAAAACCAACAGTAGTAAATGTTATACCTGTTTGATAAATTGCATCAAGAATTGGAAAATCATCAATAATCATGTACCCAACGGTACCAATCATCATTATTACTTGTAAAAGTATTAGGGGGAGTCTAAAGTGTCGAAATTGGGAGTAGATCTCTCGATCTAGGTCAAACTCGGGCTTGGTGTTTCTATACTCCCAGCCCAAAGCTTTTTTGATGTTTCTTATGTAACTCATAAAAACATCTTTGTCAGGTTAACTTATGAATTCTTTTTAAGAGTTCTAAGTTCTTTTGCAGAGATTTTAATCTTGCTTGTTGTACCGTCTTCTAGTTGAATTCTTACTGTTCTTAAATTAGGTAAAAATCTTCTTTTTGTTCTGTTTTTCGCGTGGCTTACATTGTTTCCAGACATTGGACCCTTACCAGATAGCATACATCTTCTTGCCATTATTTTTCCTTCGAGTTTAAAATTTTCGTAATTTTATCTAAAACTTTTTGAATCTATGCTTAAAAATCAAACACATCAAAATTTATATCAAACCATCTATGCGGTTTATCGGTTTCTACAGGTTTAATATTTTCTACACCGCCGCTTACCGTTAAAGTACCGTGAGGTTTGTCCTCTTTTGTTAACATACCTACTACAGAAATTACACTAAGTAAAAAGATCAAAAAATAAGTAACCCAGATCTTTTCTACTTTATATTTAAATTCAAACTTGTTATTTATATATTCAGCTATATAACCTCTATATAGAAAAACTATTAATAGAATTATTAAAGCAAGTAAAAAATCCTCTGCAGTCACAACAATCTCCTAAGCGTATATTAATTAGCGTTATTTTCCTTAAACACTAAAAATTCTTCATATGTACCGTCAAAATCAATGATTGTACCATCTTCTTGTATCTCTATGATTCTTGTTGCGAATGCGTCTAGTAACTCTCTATCGTGAGATACACAAATAGTTGTTCCCTCAAAGGCTCTAAGTCCCTCCCCAAGTGCAATAATTGCTTCTAGGTCAAGGTGGTTTGTAGGCTCATCTAAAAGAAGAAAGTTTCTTTTTTCAAGCATGATCTTACTAAGACCCATTCTGTGTTTTTCACCACCTGAACAGTTCATAACAGATTTCTCCTGCTCCTCACCGTTAAACAGCATTCTACCTAAACAGTTTCTTATCTCAGAAATATCAGCTTGTCTGTCAAAATCTCTAAGCCAGTCATACAGTGTAATATCACCTTGGATCAACTCTGTAGTATTTTGAGGGAAGTAACTAACCTGTGCAGTTGCACCCCATTTTACCTCACCGCTGTCAGGCTTGATATTTTCCATAAGTATCTCACAAAGCGTTGTCTTACCTGCACCGTTTGGTCCAATAAGAGCAACTTTATCTTGTTTCTCTAACATAAAGTTTATATCTTTTAGTACAACCTCTCCATCATAAGACTTGGATATATCTTTTAGTTCAAGCACCTCTTTAGATATTGGTTTCTCTTGCTTAAATACAATAGATGGATCTCTTCTTGAAGAAACTTCAATAGCTTGAATATCTAACTTATCAAGCTGTTTTTGTCTTGATGTTGCCTGCTTTGCTTTAGATGCATTTGCACTAAATCTAGCAACGAATGCTTCAAGCTCAGCTTTCTCTTTCATCTTCTTTTCTCTATCTGCATTTGCCTGTTTTGCCAATACTGTAGAAGCTATATACCAATCATCATAAGTTCCCGTAAACTCTCTTATCTTTTTAAAGTCAACGTCAAGTATATTTGTACATACTGCATTTAAGAAGTGTCTATCGTGAGAGATAACTACCATAGTTCCGTCATGGTGTTGTAGTTGATTTTCAAGCCATGCAATTGTATGCATATCAAGGTTGTTCGTAGGCTCATCCAGGAATAATACGTCAGGTTTTGGGAACAGTACCTGTGCAAGTAATACTTTGAATTTATCTCCTCCGGTAATCGTACTCATAAGCTCATTGTGTTGAGATGAAGGAAAACCAAGAGATTCAAGTATCTTAGTGATCTTTACATCATACTCATAAGTTGGATCCTCTTCACAACAAATTATCTCCAACTCACCTAGTCTTTCACCGATTTCGTCGGTATACTCCTCCATATAAAGCTTCTCTTTCTCTTTAATAGCATCATATAATCTTTTGTTACCGTAAAGAACAGCATCTAGTAGAGTAAAATCTTCAAAAGCAAATTGATTCTGACCTAAAACACCCACTTTTTTACCTGACTGTACCTGCACTTCACCCTCAGTGATCTCTTCTTGCCCGCTTAACATTTTTAAAAATGTTGTTTTACCGGCACCGTTTGCACCAATCAGACCGTATCTTTTTCCCGTATCAAGTGAAAGATTGATATCTTGAAACAGTACTCTTGGTCCAAAAGCTTTCTTTAAATTTACAATTTTTACCATAAAAATTCTATCCTTTTATTTTTTCATTTTTACTATATTTTGCCATTATACCACACATTATCTTAGATAATTTGATTTATAAAAACTACCCTAATAGTCTATTTATATCATTATAAAGTCCAAGACCCATAAGTGCAAAAAGTACCACCCATCCGGTAACTGTAAGATTTACAAGCACCTTTTCACTTGGAACTTTTTTAGTTATCATCTCATAAAGATTAAACATAATATGTCCACCGTCAAGTGCAGGAATTGGAAGTAGATTCAATACTCCAAGATTTACGGATATAAGAGCCATTATTGTAAGAAGTGCCACAAAACTTGACTGACTAGCTTCTGATATAACAGTACCTATACTTATAACACCACCTATCTCACTGCTTGGGACTATCCCTTGGATAAGTTTTTGTACACCTAAAAATATCATTTTACTAGCTTCTACAGTTTTTTCATATCCAAAAATCACCGCTTCAACAGGTGAATAATATATAGTAACTATTTTTGCAGCAGGAGCAATACCTATCATCTTTTTTCTAATATTTTCTCTAAAGATATTTTTTGCATCACTAACTTTTGGAGTAATTATAAAACTGTTTATTTTGCCGTCTCTTTTAACATAAAACTTCAATTTTCCATTAGATTCTTTTATGATAGAGCTAAGATCATCCCAGGTTTTTATCTCTGCATCATTTATCTTTAATATCTCATCATTTTCTTTAAGACCTGCATGAAAAGCGGGTGAATCTTCAATAACCTTACCGATTGTAGGTGAGAGATGATTATTTCCCAGAACTCCTATAGTTATATATATTAAAAAAGCTAATAAAAAGTTTGCAAAAGGACCTGCTAAAAGTATAAGTATCCTCTGAAACGGTGTCTTGGTCTGATAACTGTCTATATCGTTGTTTGCCAAAGCAGGATTTATATCCTCCTGCCCCTTCATCTTCACATAGCCGCCCATAGGTATCAAAGAGAAGGTCCAGTCTGTACCCATCCAATGTTTTGTAACAAGTCTTTTTCCAAAACCTATAGAGAATACATATACCTTTACACCAAGTAGTCTGGCAACCGTAAAATGTCCAAGTTCATGAACAAATACTAATACTGATAAAACTATTACAAATGTAATTAATCCCACTTAAAAATCTCCAAACTATTTCAAATAGTCTCTAATATATTCATATCCCGAATATAAAGTTAAAAATACTGCAAACCATAAAATCTCAGTACCAAAAGGCCAGTTCATAAGTAAAAAACCTATAGCTATCATCTGTACTACGGTTTTTACTTTTCCGGCCATCGTAGATGCAATAGCTTTACCTTCACTTACTGCCACAACCCTGATACCTGTTATAAAAAACTCTCTTGTTAGTATCAAAAATACAGCAAAGGCACTTGCCCTGTCAAGTACAATAAGACCTATAAATCCGGCAAGTACAAGCATCTTGTCCGCTAAGGGGTCAAGGATACTTCCAAGCTTTGTCATCTGATCCCATTTTCTTGCAATATAGCCGTCAAAAAAATCAGTTACCGATGCTATTACAAAGATAAGAGCAGCAAAATAATCAAGCCAGCTTGGATCCCAGCCTGCAAATAAAGAATTTGATCTGTCTATCATAAACCATAACATCAAAGGAGCCAAAAGGATCCTAAGAGCTGCTAAAGCATTAGGTAAGTTTAAATTTTTATTATTATTCATTTTGCCTCCATGGCTTCGTTATACTCCGACCATTTCGGTTCCGAAGCTATAAAAGTGAAAATATTCACTTTCTCTTTACGCTTCTCATTTTTTAAAGGTTGTCCCGCCGTCAACTAATAGTGTACTTCCGGTTATCCATGATGCTTCATCACTACATAAGAAATAACAAGCCGATGCTAGATCTTCAGGCTGTCCCATTCTACCAAGAGGTGAAAGCTCTGCTGTTTTTGCAGCTACCTCTTCATAGTTTGTAAATGCTTTTAAAGCATCCGTATCAATAGGTCCACCGCTTACAGCGTTTACTCTGATATTTTTCTCACCGAGTTCTGTTGCCGCATACCTTACCATAGCCTCAACTGCTGCTTTGTTTGTACCGTGCCCTGCATAGTTTTCAATATATACAAGATTTCCCGTAGAACTAAGAGATACCATAGCACCGCCACCTGATTTTTCCATCCTTTTTGCAGCTTGTTGAGAACAACAAACAAATGCATCTACGGTAGCTGTATATATATTATTAAGTCCTCTTGGCTTTAACTTCATATATTTACCGTATCCGCCAACTACCGCTCTTCCGTAGATCATAGCATTTGAGATAAAATAATCAATAGTTTCAAAATCTTCATCGATCTTCAAAAAAAGCTCTTTTGCAGTTTCCGGCTCTAAGATATTATATGGATAATATCTAGCTTTTATACCGTATGTTGATTCAAGATCAGAAGCTATCTCCTTTGCAACCTCTTCATTTGAATTGTAAGTAAATGCAATATTGATCCCCTCTTTGGCAAATCTATATGCACAAGCTTTACCTATACCTTTTGTAGCTCCTGTTATTACAAGTGTTTTATTTGACATTTTTAACCCTTACTATTAAATATTTCATATCTATAAATTTTTTCGTATATTATCCTAAATATGATTGAAACTACATAAAGCCATATATTTATCTATTTAACAACTCTACAACCTCATCAAAGTCATATTCATCTATTGCTATTTTCATTTTATCAAAAAGCTCACGATCATTCTTTGTTAATTTATATTTCGATATTTCACTTAATAAATTTTCGCACTCTTCAAGATTCATCATATCTGCAGCATCTCTTAATCTACTAAACAAGTTTTCCCTTATCGTTTCAGAGATCTTTAGTTTATCTACACAATTGTTTGTTTCTTTATTTTTATCGATACTTGCTTTAAAGTAACTTTTTAATTCATCTATCACTTGTTGTAAATTTTCTTGAAATTTGCCAATTAAAGATTGATCTTCTGTTTCTTCAAGTTCTTTGGCAATTTTATACAATCCCATTGCACCTACATTGGCACTTATCCCTTTAAGAGTATGCAATGTTCTTTTATATTCATTATCATCTAATTTATCTAACTCTAACACTTTATAATCATCAAAGAACTTATGTAGAATCTTATTGTAAAGTTTAGTGTTACCCAATAGATGTGAATATCCAATTTTGATATCGATATGATTAAATTGCGGAATCACCACTTTACCATCTTCAGCTTTTTGTGAAGTTTTAACTTCTATTTTTTTTGATAAATATTTCAATAAGGCTTCATAAAGTTTTTCCACTTCAATCGGTTTATTTAAATGATCATTCATACCGATTGATTTTGTTTTTTCAACATCCTCTTTCATTGCATTTGCTGTAAGAGCTATTATAGGTATATCTTTATTTTCTTCTCTAATCAATTTTGTAGCTTCATATCCATCCATTATCGGCATTTGAAGGTCCATTAGTATTAGTTCATATATTTCTGAATTTTTATTGTATATATCAACTGCTTCTTTCCCGTTGTTTACAATATCTATCTTAATACCGCTATGTTCTAAAAGTCCAATAATAATCTCTTGGTTAGTTTCATTATCTTCTACAAGTAATATTTGGCTTCCATCCAAAGAAGAAAGATCACTATATCGTGTTCCTTCATTGTTGCTGCTTATATAATCTTCTGTGATCTCATCTAAAAACACACTGCTTAAAATATCATTTAACAATGAAGGATTAACAGGTTTTTGTAAAAAGATATTTACATCAAGGTCTTTTGCTTCCTCAACAATAGATTCTTGCCTGTAGCTGCTAACCATAATAATTGTAGGAGGTAACATTGTTTTACACAAGTATTTATGTGTACATAAATAACATGCCTGTTTTATCTTCTTTATTGTCTCAATACCGTTTAACTCCGGCATCTGCCAATCCATAAGAATAACATCATAACTGTTATTACACTCATTTAATAATTCTAAAGCTTCTTCACCGCTATATGCAGATTCAACCTCTATTCCAAAAAGTTCTAAAGAGTTTTTTAATATATCATGCCATGTGTGATGATCATCAACTATAAGTACTTTTTTATGATTAAACTTTCGAAATTGATCTATATTTTTATTATATTGTTCAATAAGTTCAATTTCAAATATAAAGCTGCTCCCTAATCCATATTCACTTTCAACCCATATTCTCCCCTCCATCAACTCTGCAAGCTGCTTAGAGATGGAAAGTCCAAGACCTGTTCCACCATATTGCCTTGTAGTAGTTTGATCAGCTTGGGAAAATGATTGGAACAGCTTTTCTTTTTGCTCTTTATGAAGACCTATACCTGTATCTTTTACTTCAAATCTCAGCCGGTCTTTTCCAGGTCTTGTTATATAAAGCCCTATCTCACCTTTATGTGTAAATTTTATGGCATTACCCATAAGATTTGTTAAGATCTGTGTTAATCTTAAACTGTCTCCATAATAATTTTTTCCAATATTCTTACAATACCCCACAATAAGTTCCAAATTTTTCTCATGAGCTTTAAATTCTATATGATTTACAACCTGTTCTATAACCTTGTAAAGATCAAAGTTTACTTTATCAAGTGTTAGTTTTCCGGCTTCTATTTTAGAGAAGTCCAAAATATCATTTATAATACCAAGTAAAGATTTTGCACTATTATCTATTTTATGTATATAGTGACTTTGTTTATCGTTTAAATCTGTTTGTAAAGCCAGATGACTCATACCGATTATACCGTTCATTGGTGTTCTTATCTCATGTGACATATTTGCCAAGAAATCAGACTTTGCTTTTGTTGCCGCTTCTGCTTTATCTTTTGCTTCTTTTAAAGCATCTTCTTGTTCTTTTTGTTTTGTAATATCTTTAGAACTTACAAGAATTCTTTTTTTGTCATCCATTAAACTTATTGACATATTAACTATTATCTGTTTATCACCCTTTATTTTACAAGTTTTAAGAAAATTAGTAATAAACCCTTTCTCTTTTACCTCGTGAAGTGCCTGTTGACTTTTTTCTCTATCTTGGGGAATACTTAACTTTAAACAACTTGTACGAAGAAGTTCAGCTCTGCTAAAACCTGTCATTTCACAATAAGCAGGATTTACATCTAAAAATGCAGTTGTTTCCAGATCAAGTATAGCAATACCGTCTTTTGAAGTTTTGTATATTGCTTCAAATGCACTTTTTTGCTCCTCTATCTGTTTTGTACGCTTTAAAATATTTTCTTCTAGCTTTTCCTTTTCCTCTTGCCATGCTTTGTAAAAAACTATATTGTTAATTGTATTTGACAACTGAACTGTAAAATTTCCAAGAGCCAGTGCTAAAACAGAATCTTTAAGAAGTCTTGAATATTTTTCAATATCACCTATACCGTTACCGACTATTATCAGTCCGTAGGGTATCTCTTTGTCTCCTCCAAATAGTTCAAAATATGCTTCACTTAAAAACAGTGATTTTAATAAAGTTTGAACTTTGCTATTTGGATTTTGTTTTGTATGGATAATAGGTTGACCTTTTACTCTTAAATATTCAATTACCTCTCCCGAAAGAAGCAGATTTATGATTTTTAGAAGTCTTTGTTCAACTATAGATTCAAATCCTTTTGATTTTACAACTTTAAACCAACCGTTAGAATCATCATGTTCAAATATTAATGCTTTTTCAAAATTTAACTCTGTAGTAGCAAAGTCACATGCCGTATGGTAGAGCTCTTTTGTATCTATAGTTTCATTAATACCCTTACCTATTTCATATAATCTATTATAAATAAGAGTTATTTTTTCATTAGTTACTGCCATATCTCCACTTCTAAACAATCATCGCCGCAAGCGATAGACTTTGTCATTTTTGTTTTGTATCCCACTTTAGATCTTCTCATCTTTCTGAAGCCCTCCTCCGTTTCAATCTTTTCACCGTTTACAAGATCGGTATTGTATATAAGCTGCATAAGTCCCGTAAATCCACCGCTGTTTGCCCAATGTACAGGATACTCAGACTTACCGTACATTCTCATATAACTTAAGTCCTCAAAATCGTTGTAGTTCCTAAATACCGCTTTTTGTTCGGAAAGCTCTACAGCAGTGTGATAACCCCATCCCATAGCATTTACTAAAGAGGCCAATCCTTTTATCCAATCCTCTTTTGTTTTAAGGTAAGGCTTAACTGCACCTTCCCACTCAGGTGAAGTCATGATACCGCCGTATGTAAAGAATCCACAGGCATGTCCGGCCTCCATTAAAAGCTCTCCTGCTAATGTCACTCCATAATCACCTGCAACCTCAGTCATCTTATGTACAAACTCAAACTGCAATCTGTTAACATAATCACTTTGGTTTCTAACTATATATACACCAAAAGCAGGAATAAGCCCTATCTCATTACCGACCATTGTGGCATGTGCACCTAAAAAAGCATTTGTTACAATCTCTTCATACTCCCAGTCTATTTTTAGTTTTGGTACATCTTTAAATTGTGTAGGCTGTTTTGGAGGGTATATATCAAAGTTTCTCTCACCAATTTTTACTATATGAGTATTAACTTCATCACCACATGCCATACATGTAGTTTGAACAGCTTCAATATCTTTTAGCTCTTTTTTATAAATCACAGCATACGCAGCAGCCAAAAAACCGCTTGTATAATAAT
>JAYEMD010000130.1:0-2398 GCA_034717895.1 Campylobacterota bacterium
AAATACCTTATGCATCAAAGCAGACTAGCACAAATGGGTGAGATGCTAAGTATGATAGCACATCAGTGGAGACAGCCTTTAGCTGCAATAAGCTCAACAACAAACTCCCTGCTTTTAAAATCTATGATGGATAAATATGAACAAGCATACTTTAATGAAAGACTTGAAAATATATCTGAGTACTCACAACATCTTTCATCTACTATAGATGATTTTAGAAACTTCTTTAAAAAGAATAAAGAGAAACGACAGATACAAATAGATACACTTTTTGAGGATGCCTTGCGTATAACACAAGAATCTATGGAAAATAAAAGTATAAAGATAATAAAAGAGTACAAATCTAAAGATTCTATAGAGACCTATCCAAATGAACTAAGACAAGTGATACTAAACCTTATAAAAAATGCGGAAGATGCACTAGTAGAGAAAGATGTTGAAAATAGATGGGTTAAGCTTGTAACATATAAACAAGATAATAAAACTATTATGGAGATAAGAGACAATGCGGGTGGTATAGATGAAAGTATTATAGATAAGATATTTGAACCTTACTACTCAACAAAAACAAATAAAGACGGAACAGGACTTGGACTATATATGTCAAAAACAATTATAGAGGACCATTGTAACGGTAGTTTAACAGTAGCTAACAGTAAAGATGGAGCAATTTTTAAGGTGGAATTATGAATATAGATATTGAAAAGTTAAAGAGATTGCAAAAGTTCAGCAAAACTTTAAAGGTTTTATATGTTGAAGATAATAAAGAAGCAAGAGAATCAACCTATGAAACATTAAGTGAATTCTTTGATAATATAACAATAGCCATAGATGGAAAAGATGGTCTTGAAAAGTTTAAAGAGAGTAAATTTGATATTGTTATTACTGATATTAATATGCCTAAAATGAACGGTATAGATATGATAAGAACAATAAGAGAGGAAGATCAAAGTATCCCTATACTGATAATCTCTGCATATAGTGAATCCGGATACTTTATAGAAACTATAAAACTAGGAGTAGAAGGGTATCTTCTAAAACCGATAGATCTTAAACAATTTATAAACATGATCTCAAAAACTATTGAGAAGATAAAAATGGTAAAAGAGATCAAAGAGTATCAACAAAACCTTGAAGGTGTAAATATAAAACTTAATAAAGACCTAAAAGAACAAATATATAAAGATCAACTAACCGGTCTGAATAATAGATTTAAACTGGAAAAAGATATCTATAATAATCAAAATAACTATATAGCATTGTATATAATAGATATAAACAACTTTAGAAAGATAAACGAAGCTTACGGATTTGAAAAGGGTAATGATATATTGTTTAATATATCCCAAAAGATCCAGCAGTATGCAGACAATAATAAGTTTGATCTTTATAAGATCTCAGCTGATGAGTTCGTACTGTTAAAATCTTACGATGAATATGATCTGGAATCCGTACATAACAGTACTCAATCCATACTTGATAACCTTGATAATAAAAAGCTCTATTTAGTTGATATAGATGAGGAGATCTTATTAAATATCACTATAGGACTTGCTTTTGACAAGGATGATTTATTAACAAAAGCATCCTCTGCACTGGACCTTGCCAAAGTAAAAAATAAAAAATATCTATTGTTTGATGAGAATGATGACTATTATGAAGAGCTCCAAAACCTTTTTCACTGGCAAAAAGAGATTAAAAAAGCTTTGGATAAGGATAATATCATACCTTTCTTTCAGCCAATATTCGACAAAAATAAGAATATAGTAAAATATGAAGTGTTAATGCGTCTTAGAAAAGAGGAAGATAGAGAGATAAAACATATATCACCATTCTTTTTTTTAGATATCTCCATAAAAACAAAACAGTATGATCAACTCTCATATAGAGTTATATCAAAAGCTTTAGATATGGCAAAAAACAATAAAGATAATATCTTCTCTATAAACATCGGATATAGAGATATGATCAATCAGGATATTAAAGAACTAATTAGAGACTATGTAACAAACTCATCATTAAATAAGCAGCCTTGTAACTTGGTATTTGAGATAGTTGAGAGTGAAGATATAGAAGATTATAATACAATAAAAGATTTCTTTGAAAGCTTTACCTGTACCGGATTGAAAGTTGCCATAGACGACTTTGGAAGCGGCTACTCTAACTTCTCACATATATTAGAGATCATGCCTGAATATCTGAAAATTGACGGCAGTTTGATAAAAGATATAGATACAAACCAAAATATGTTTACTCTTACAAAAGCTATAATAAGTTTTGCAAAACAACTAGGGATAAAAACCATAGCCGAATATGTACACAGCAGTGAAATATTTGAGATATTAAAGAAAGAAGGGGTAGATGAGTACCAAGGTTTTTATCTTGGGGAGCCCTCGCC
>JAYEMD010000131.1:0-2369 GCA_034717895.1 Campylobacterota bacterium
GTCATAATACAATCCTTGGGAAAATTGCACCTGATGGGTGAAAGTATTAAGTGCAATTTTTTCTTTTTATATACTGTAATTATAGCCTTTCTTGGCTTTTTATCTTAATCTTATGGAATTATTTGGGATTATAACCCTTAAATCCTATATCTATCAAAGTATTTCAATGCCCTCTTGTTTTCACTAGATTTACCCCATCCTAATTGGAACTATGTTCATAATTAACTAAGGTGGTCTTATAATTTATTTGATTAATGATTAGTTGTAACTTTATGGATATTTAGTAAGTTAAAAATTGACCTTTGACCCTGCTACATACTTCTTGTTATCTAACTTGACTCTCCTCTTCTAACATAGGAAACTCTATTTTCTCCGCTATAAGTTTGCCATCTTCTTTTTGTTGGAGCAAGATCTTTAAAAATATATCAGTTATCTTATACTCCCCACGATCTAGCTTTTTTATATATCCCATATCTTCCAAAGATTTATATGTTTTATAAAGAGTTGGGCTATCACAACTTGTATCTTTTAAGCCATTTGCCAGATACCATATCACACTGTGGTGATGTTTTTTTTGTTTGATTTTTTCTATGATCTCTTCAAGGTAAGATTTTGTCTCAAAAAGTGCTACAGTTAAAGCTTCTATACAATTGTTTTTGTCTATAAACTTTCTATCTTCTTCTAAAGCTTGATAGTAAAGAGTCTGTAATGTTTTCATAGTGTAGTATGGATGCCCCTCTAAATAATCTATCGTATCTAACAAAAACGGACTAAAAGAGATATTTTGCTTTTCAAAAAACTCTTTGCAAAACCCTTTTAGCTCATCAAGCTCTAATCCATAAAGCTCAATGATCCTTGCAAAATGAAAAAATGGTGATGCTTTGCTTGAGAAAATCTTATTCATAATACTCTCGATACTCCCTAAAAATATATATGTCACATTTTGATGATGTTGGATAACACTTCTTAGCTTATCTAGTATCTTTTGATCTGCTATCATGAGTATGTCTTGAAACTCATCAAATGCAAATTTTATATTGATATTTTGTTTTTTGGCTATCGTCTCTACAAGATCTATGGCATAAAGAAAAAATTCTGCCTCATCAAGTAATTTCTTTTCGTTTTTTTCTAGTGTCTCTATGGTGAGTTCTGCTACCTCTATATCAATCTTCAAAGATCCTTTGAGCTGTTTAAAAAGATTTGATATAGACTCTTTGGCCTTGGATACTATCCCTTCAACTCCTGCATATCTGTAGGTTTCATTGATGATCTGTTCTGCAAGAGATTGCAACGATGTAGCTCTTTTGATATCAACATAGATTTTGTCATACTTATGAAGTTCAAAAAGATGTACTACAAGTGATGTCTTGCCATATCTTCGTGGAGCTTTTATCATGATGTGTTGATTGTTTTTGATGTATGTATTAAACTTTATTAGATGTTGTTTTCTATCTATAAAGTCTTTGCCTTGTACCGGCATACCTGATTTGAACATATTGCACTATCCCTTTATTTAAACTCTGTTTATTATATATCTTTTTTTTAGATATGTCAATATTATATCATAGATAAATATCTTTATTTTAGATATTATCAAACTCTAGCTGCAAAAATCACCTCTTAGCCTGTTTGAGGTTTCAATTTAGGGTCAGACTCCTATTTTCTCTACATACTCCATAAAACACTACCAAACTAAGAAAAGCTTATAGTATCCCTAAAAATTGACCTCTGACCCTGCTATTCCACTTAGTATTGCTCTTGAGCTACTTGATAGTTGGCTGATTAAAATTTTAAAATAATGTCAAATTCTAAATTTATAACTTATTGTACAACTTCATCAAAAAGCTCTTTAACTTTTTGCATCTGTTTAGTTGATAAAGTCGTAAGTTTTTCAATAAACCTATCATTATCTATAGCTCGTATTTGTGTAATAACAACATCTGAGTCTTCTTTTAGTTTATCTTTTTTATTTATTCTATATCTTATAGGTTCTGCATCATCTATAAGATGAGTACTTAAAGGTATCACTATAGTAGTTGGATAATCGCTATGATTTAATTCATCATTTTGGTATACCAATATAGGCCTAACCTTTCCCACTTGCTGTGAGACATTGTCGAGGAAATACTCTTGGGGTGCATTTTTTTTCTTTATTGGATTTAGATTTACAAGCCAAATTTCACCTCTAGATACCATCACAAGTTGTACCTTCAAAATCATTGAAATCTTTTTTATCTAGGACAATCCGATGAAATTTAGAAAACAAACTAAGCAGATATTAATAATAAGATTATTTACTTAGTTTTTTACAAATTTCTACATAATATTTCCATTTAAAACAGATCAAAGTTTCTAATAATAACTAACCT
>JAYEMD010000132.1:0-11793 GCA_034717895.1 Campylobacterota bacterium
AATATTCTTATAACTCATAAATACTCTTTTTAATTAGTTTTTGTGGTAAAGAATTATACCTAAAAGTCAGTATTTATGGGGTTAAATAGCTACTTTTTTACTTGAAAAACGTCCGAAAGTTGAGTTAGTTATATAAACTATCAAATTGAAAGAATATTATTAAAATACAGGGAGCAAAATTTGAGTATCCAAGATGTTAGATTGATAGTAAAAAAATATCTAGATTATATTACACATACAGATAATGAATATTGTGATGAGATTGACATGCTAACTCTCTTTGCCTCTTGAATTGGCTCATTTGATTTTAAAAGATAAAGGTTCTGTTTTTCTAAAAAAGCTATCTGTCGGAGTTTTTTGTTTAGTTTAGATTGGAGCTCTTTTTTTCTAGAGGTGATTTTATGATGATACTATTTAGTGGTAATAATTTTAGAGTTAGAGTTGCTGGGTTTTTAATGTGAATATTGTAGGTGTATAGATAATATGTTATAATGAAGCGTAAATTTAAAAAGGACTTAGAATATGGTTTTACAAAAACTCCCTATAGGTATCCAAACATTTGAAAAGATAAGAAAAGAAGATTATCTTTATATAGATAAAACAGATATAGCATACGATATTATTAATAACTATAGCTATGTGTTTTTATCTCGTCCTAGAAGATTTGGTAAGAGTCTATTTATGGATACTATTCATAATATTTACGAGGGAAACAAAGAGTATTTTTCTGGCTTAGCTATAGAAGATAAGTGGGATTGGGATACTAAGTATCCTGTAATTAAAATAGCCTTTGGGAAAGTAAGAACACCTGAACAGTTAAAAGAATCGATTTTTGATCATCTTGAAAAAAATGAAAAAAGATTAGGTTTAAAATGTAAAAATCTAAGGGATTATGCTGTTTGCTTTTCAGATTTAATTCAAACTGCAAGTGAAAAGTACAACCAAAAAGTGGTAATACTAATAGATGAATACGACAAACCTATTTTAGACAATGTAGATAACCTAGAAGTAGCCATAGAAAATAGAGAGATATTAAGTAGGTTTTATACAGAGATAAAAAATGCAGATGCTTTTATAAAGTTTGCTATGTTAACAGGAGTTAGTAAGTTTAGTAAAGCTTCTATATTTAGCGGACTTAATATGATAACAGACCTAAGTCTAAGTAAACGATATGCAGATGTATGTGGATATACACAACATGATGTGGAAACTAGTTTTAAACCATATTTAGAAGATGTAGATATGGATAAATTTAAATGCTGGTACAACGGATATAACTTTTTAAAAAGTGATATGTATAATCCTTTTGATGTGTTACAGTTTATTGCTAATGGCTATGAATATAAAAACTACTGGTTCGAAACAGGAACACCAACGTTTTTAATTAAGCTTATAGAAAAAAACAACTACTTCCTTCCTAACTTATTAAATCTAGTTCTAGATGAAAAACTAATAAGTAGTTTTGATATAGAAAACTTAGACTTGGAGGTGATACTTTATCAAAGCGGATATTTGACTATTAAAAGTACATCAACTAATATATTCGAAGATATAGAATATAAACTGCAAATACCAAATAAAGAGGTAAAACAGTCTTTAAATAACTACATTATAAAATATCTAATAAAAGATGATAAATCACTTCAAACAAAAACAAATATCTATAAAAGTTTACTAGATAAAAACCTAGAAGATTTTAAATCCTCTTTAGAGTATCTTTTTGCATCAATTCCATACAACAACTACACAAACAATAAAATAGATGAGTATGAGGGGTTTTATGCAAGTGTAGTTTATGTATATCTACAAAGCTTGGGACTAGATATCATAGGGGAAGATGTGACAAACAAAGGTCGTATTGATCTTACTATTAAACTAAACGATGTTATATTTATCTTGGAGTTTAAGGTTGATGGACAAAAAGGGGAAGCACTAAATCAAATAAAAGAGAAAAACTATTTTCAAAAATACCACCGCTACACCCTAAGCCCTACAAATTACCAACTATTTTTAATAGGGGTAGAGTTTAGTACAAGTGCGAAAAATATCAGTAATTTTGAGTGGGAGATAGTAAAAGAGGTGTGATATATTTTACTATATCATATATACTCTGCCCTATGGTTTTTTACGAAGGACACATGCATTTGCAAGAGCACAAAATTGATATAAATGATTAAAGATTAAATAAAATAAAATTATCCAGTGTGTAATACACAAAACTATTACAAAACTTCCTAATAGTAAATGTGTATCTTTCCTTTAGTTAAGGGATTTATGAAAAGTCAAATTATTAGAAATATAAAACATACTAAACTCTAATAAAAATGATTTCAAATCATACTCCTTAAAGGATTTAATTTTTTATAATAAATACTAAAAATGAAGTTTAACATCTTTTGGATAAGAAGTAGAGCAAAGTAGTAAAATCAAAATAAGATTTTATTTTGTTGGCGGGGTGATAAAATATTCACAAAACCTAGATAGTTTTATGAACATAACTATTTTGAGTATTGTTTTTAGATTCATTAAAAGTGTCAATCAACAGATTGGATAATCTTGCAAAATGTGAATTGTATATATTTTTACATTCAACTACACCTAGAGATACAGTACAAATTCCTTTTGGATTTCCCTTATGTTCTATAGAGTGCTTTTCTAATTTATCATTAAAGTCATCAATTACTCTCATTGGATCATCTTCATTATAGATAAAACCGGCGAATTTATGGTTTTCAAGCTTTATAAAAAAATTATTATTAATTTGTCCATATGAATCACTTTTTATTTCAAAAACTTTTTGAATTAGTTTGTCAGCATCATGATGACTGTGATGATAGATATATTCATCATAATTGTCTATCTCACCCATATAAAACAATACAGATCTCTCTTCTTGATTGTTATTGCTTATAACATTATAATAATAATTCTCAAGCTCATTTAGCTGTGTATTATAATCTCTTTTACTTAACACTGCCATTTTAGTATTACTTCTCATAAAATACTTATTAAATGTCTTAAGTAATTCTTCATTTAATGTACTTAAGAAATTATCACTCAACTCACCTTCAAGGGAATGAAGCATCATATTGTTATTAGCTCCTAACAATTTCACTTTTAATTCCGGGTGATTTTTCAGGTGTTCACATACTGTATTACAAACCATTTAATACCCTTTTATAATTATCTATTAGTACATTATAGAGTATTAGTGTTATATTTATGTAATACAATTTATATCTATAAGCACTTTATAAATAATCTACTTTAAGGTTATCTTATTACAAAAAAGCGACAATTATATTTTTAAAGTATATTTTTAAATATACCAGATACTAATTTCGTTCTTACCCCCCTCCACAAAAGAAAATTTATAGAAACTTTTAAATTGACATATGAATTATTTTAATTAGATATTTAACTAGTAGTTTTGATAATTAAAGAGAGTAATATTAAACTTGGTAATTAATATTTAAATTTAAGTGACTTTTAATTATATTAAATGAAGTTATTTGAATTTTTGTAAAATAGTAAAAGGTTAAATAAGATAAAATAATTCAATGTGTAATACACAAAACTATTACAAAATTTATCAACTCTTAACGAATTTGCATAAACTCTTTTTTATAAATATCTTTTAGATTATTTAAACAATTGATATTGTTTGATAGTGTTTCTATAACAGCATTAAACTCTGAAGATAAAGTATACAAAAATAATTACTATTTAAGAAAACAAACAATCAATGAAACTGTATGGTACAACAATAATAAGAGCTGTTAAAACTATACTTTTTGAAATTGTCCAACTTGGTGAATAATCATCAAATATATTATCATCCATAGGACTACTTTCAGGTAGGTCATATATTGTTATCTTATAAAGTATATAGATAAATAACAAAAATGATACCAACAAAATATAACCGACAAAAAGATCGTATAACCAATATTCAACAAGTCCGATTACAATAAATCTTAAAAAAAGTGAAATAAAATTTACAGACTCAAACATCGAACTATCCTTTTACGCTAGCTGCCATATCTCCAAATCTTACTTTTGTATTTATCTTGTTTTCCAACTCTACCATATCTTTTTCCCAAAATACAAGTACCGTAGAACCCATCTCAAAGTAACCTAAACAGTCACCTTTTTTAATATGCAGATCATCATAGGTAAATACTTTAGTATTAAAAACATCACCGTTTGTTGCTACTAAGGGCTCAAAAGTGAATTTCATCTTTCCTACGTTTAATGCACCCACATAAACCATATAGAAGATCTTACCCTCCTGTGTTTTACACTCCACAACAACTCTTTCATTCTCAACAAAAAGTGAATCCTGCTTATTTAAATATGTGAAGTTTACAGGGTACAGTTTCCCGGGTACATGGATAAGCTTTGTTATTTGGCAGTTATATATACTGTGGTATCTATGATAATCTTTTGGGCTTAAATAGTAGTTTACATAGCTTCCGCCATCCATTTTATCAAGATTTTCACTATCTATCTCATTGGTTAAAAGCTCCCCCAAACTGTAGCTCATCCCTTTTATCTGAAGAACGGTATCACCCTCTATATCACCCTGCTGTGTTACAAAACTATCTGCAGGAGCTATAAAATTATCCAAAGTCACGTCTATCTCTCTTGGAACTCTTAAAGCTCTTGTGAAAAGTTTATTTAAGGTTTTGTAGCTTGCCGGGTCATTAAATTCACCCATATCTAACCCTAGAAGCTTTACATAACCGTTGTTTATTATACTTTGTACAAAAGGTGGGAACTCTTTTGTAGCTATTTTGTGAAAAATATTTGAGATCTTATTTGTAATATGCACTTTTTTCTCCGTTTTATCTATATATTATTTGGTATAAAAAGGTAAAGTTTACCTTTTTGTTTCATTCTTCCGGCTTTCTCTTCTGCACTATTTCCGTTTCCAAAAAAGAAGTCCGCTCTTATCTCACCTTTGATTGCACCGCCTGTATCTGCTGCAACCATAAGCTGTCTAATCGGTTTATTATCTATAGGGTCTGTCGTATCTATAAATACAGGATAGCCCAACGGGATATAAGCTCTGTCAACTGCAAGATTTCTGTTTGCCACAAGAGGCACACCAAGGCTTCCTGTGGCTGTTTTATCACTTAATCTAAAAAAGATATAACTGTCGTTTAGGTTTAATATCTCATCAACTTTGGAAGGGTTTTCTTTAAGCCATTTTCTTATCGTTTGTAAAGATATATCCTCTCTTGAGATATACCCTTTTTCAATAAACTTTCTCCCTATACTGTAGTATCTTCTACCGTTTTGAGCGGCATATCCTATATTTATAATTTCACCGTTTTCAAGCTGAACTTTACCGCTTCCTTGTATATGTAAAAAGAAAAGATCTATTTTATCCGATACATAGCAAATAGGCTCTAATGCTTTATTTTGACCGTTTTCTATCTCTTCTCTATTATTATAAGGTATAACCTTGTTACCTACAAGTTTACCTCTTAGTCTATATTTTTTTAGATCAGGGTATATATCTGAGAGGTCAACAGTTAAAAGATCGTCGGGTTTTTTATATACGGGGTATTTATACTTTTCACTTTGTTCAAAGCTTCCGTAAAGTATCGGTTCATAATATCCAGTTATAAGTCCCTCATCCTCTTTTTCGTCACTTATTAACTGATAAGGGGTAAAGTTTGACCTAAAGAACTCTTTTGATACTGAACCATTTAGAGCTTTATTACAGACCTCTTTTAAGTTCTTATATCTTTTTGACCTCTGACAATCTTTTTTAAAAACTTCAAATGCCGCTTCAAGGTCATCATTTTTAAAACCATCCAGATCACTCCAAGAGACTTTTAAAAGGTTGGCTTTGGATATATCCTCTTTTTTTAGATACACTTTTTCGCAGCAGGTATAATATAACAAGCCGGCAAAGAATATGATCAATACAATTAAGTATCTCATATATTATCCAACTAACTCTTTTTTTAACTTTTCTTGATTTAGTTTTAATATTGTCTGTTTTTTGATCTGTTCAAATCTTTCATCATCACAATTAAGCTCTTTTTTCATCTCATCTTCCGAAACATTCTCTATTTTCATTTTGTAGTATTTTAACTCTTTTTTTGTAAGCTTTCTTTTTAAAATCTCAGCAAGCTGATCTTCCTCTAACAGTGTCCCTACAAGTTTGTTTATATCTTTGTGTAATTCATTTGTAAATTTATCCATCTATCCATCCTTTTAATTTTTCCATATCATCATAACATGTCATATCCAAGTGTACCGGTGTAATTGAAGCATAATTTGCTTTTATAGCTTCAAAGTCACAGCTTTTAGCCTCATCACTCTGCCAAATAAGGGGGTGAAGACCTATCCAGTATACCTCTTCCCCTCTTGGACTTTTATATCTGTGACAATCATTTCCATACTCTCTATAACCTGCATTTGTTATTCTTAATCCTTGAAACTCTTTTAAAGTACAAGGTGGTATATTTATATTTAGAAGCTTTCTTTCCCCTAAAGGGAACTCCCCTTCAAATACTCTTTGCACCACATCAACTATAACCTTACAGGCAACCTCATACTCCCAAGTATCTTTCTCTATACCGTTTAGGTCATTGAAAACCTGAGATACGGCAATAGCAGGGATACCTTGAAGTACCGCTTCACTAGCCCCTGCTACTGTTCCGCTGTAGGTAATATCCTCACCCATATTTGAGCCGATATTTATACCGCTTATTACAAGGTCAGGTCTTTTGTCATCATCATAAAGATTGTTAAGCCCTACAAATACGCAATCTGTAGGTGTACCGTCATCCATCTTGTAAAAGTTGTCGTCTACACCTAACAGCTTCATCGGTCTTGTAAGAGTCATGCTGTGAGAAGATGCCGATTTTTCCTCTGCAGGAGCAACTATAATAAGATTTGCAATCGGTCTTAACACCTCTATAAGCTTTTCAAGACCTTTTGCATCCCAGCCGTCATCGTTTGTTAAAAAAATATTTTTCTTATCCATTTAATTATTATACTATAAGTTTGGTTAAATTCTAAATAATTATACAACTTGGATAATTATTTATTATTATTTTCTATTTTTTATTATTTTAAGTAAATATTAAGAAATTATAATATAAACTTTTTCTATAGCCAAACTTGCTGTGAAGCAAGGACGGAAAGCTGCGGGTCTTAATTTAAGATAGCCGGGTTGCACAATATTTTTTATTCAGACAACTGACTAACTAAAATTATCACTCTATTATAAAATAGAAGGATGTATAATGAAACATATATTTAAAAATGAAAGTTCCATATATAATTTTGATTCAAAACCTATGATCTCCAACGGTTTGTGTCATAAAAGCTGGAGTTTTACAAAAAAACAAAACAATTCCCTTTTTGGCAGTATTATTGTAGCTGTTGTTATCAGCACAATTGTTTACTTTACAATTCTAACCTAAGTTACGAATCTTTTCAAAAAGTTCTTTTTGTTCATCTGTAAGATTTTCAGGTGTATGGATCTTTATACGTAAAAACATATCACCTTTTTCAACCAAGCCATAAACGGGAAGTCCTCTTTCTTTCAAACGAAGTACCGTATCCGGTTGAGTTGAGGGTGGAATTGTCACTTTAACACTTCCTTCTAATGTCTCAACTTCTATTTTTACTCCAAGAACCGCATCTATCATATCTATCTTTTTATCCTGCCATATATCTGCACCTGAACGCTTAAACTTTGGATCATATGCCGTACGAACAACTATTAGAAGATCTCCTGGTTTACCATCCGGTGTGGGTGCAGGAGCTCCATGACCTGCGACTTTCAGTATCATCCCCTCTTTTGTACCCTTAGGTATACGGACTGTCATTGTATCAGGCTCATCGATTATACCTTTACCTTTACATTTTTCACAAGGTTTTTCGATAATTTTACCCGTTCCGTTACAGTTTGGACATGGTCTTACCTCTTGGTATGAGATATTTCCTTTTTTTGTAACTTTTGTTATAGTTCCCTTTCCGTGACATACCTCACATATTTTAGGCTCACTTCCTTTTGCTGCACCGCTTCCTTTACACTCATCACAAACTCTTGGATGGCTTATAGATATTCTCTCTTTAGAACCTGTCATAATCTTCTTTAAAGAGATAATAACTTCAGTTCTGATATCTGCACCTTTGTTGTATTTACCCCTTGAAAATATACCGTCAAAGATAGTTCCTCCAAATCCATTCAAACCAAAATCAAAACCACCCTTACCGAATATCTCTTCAAAGTTAATGTCCCCAAATAGGTCTTCACTTGAATAGTGGGAAACATCATCAAAACCACCACGGTCATATCTTGCACGCTTTTTGGGATCATACAGTATGGCATAAGCCTCATTTATCTCTTTGAACTTCTCTTCGGCATCCGGATCTTTATTTTTATCCGGATGATACTTAAATGCAAGTTTTCTGAAAGCTTTTTTTATATCTTGTTTGCTGGCATCGTGACTAACGCCAAGTACTTCATAGTAGTCTCTTTTATTTTCAGCAGCCATTACTATCCCTTTTAGGACTTAGAGTTTGAAGGCTTATGAAACTCTTTTACAGTTTTAGAAAGCTCAAGAATTCTTTTCACAACTAAAGCATTTACACTCTTTTTAGGGAATTTTCCTCTTTTATTTTCATCACCCGCTTTAATACCCGTAAGTATTGAGATACCTTCATCTATTGTTTTTACACCGTATACGGCAAACTTCTTATTCTTAACTGCTTCTAAGACTTTTTCTTTTAACATAAGATGTTTTACATTTGATTGGGGGATAATCACCCCGTAAAATTGATCCGGGTTTTGCCTCATACAAATATCAAAAAAACCTTCTATCTTTTCATTTACCCCGCCTATTGGCTGTATCTCTCCAAACTGATTTACAGAACCTGTTACTGCAATATTTTGTTTAATAGGAAGATTTGACAAAGATGAGAGTAAAGCATAAAGCTCTGTTGAGGATGCACTGTCACCTTCAACCATTCCGTAAGATTGTTCAAATACCAAAGATGCAGATAAACTAAGAGGTATATCAGAAGCATATTTTGAACCAAGATAAGCTCCAAGTATCATCACCCCTTTAGAGTGTATAGGACCTCCAAGTTCCACCTGACGCTCAATATCAATGATCTCACCCTTTCCTATTCTTGTACGTGCAGTAACCCTTGAAGGGATACCAAAACTATATCCCCCGACAGATATATAACTAAGAGCATTTATCTGCCCAACTTTAGAACCTTTTAGGTTTATCATAATAGTATTTTCATCTATCAATCCATAAAACTTCTTTTGTAACCTGTTTTTTCTCTCTATTTGTGTTGTAATAGCCTGATCTATATCACTTTTTTCTATAATTTTATGTTTATTCTTTTTAGCCCAATGGTCTGATTCTTTTAAAAGATCTGCCAATCTTCCTAAATGTGTAGAAAACTTTAATGAGTGTGATATCTCTTTACTACTTTGCTCTATCACTCTTCCTACTGCCTTAACACTTAAGGGAAGAAGTTTATTATGTTTTGAAACACTCCCTACCATTTGGGCATATAACTCTATAGATTCTTCATCTCTTTCCATCTCATCGTCAAAATCAACACTTACTTTAAATAACTCTTTAAAATCAGGATCGTAGTTATACATCATATTGTAAAGCATCCTCTCACCTATAAGTATAACTTTCACATCCAGCGGGATAGGTTCAGGTTCTAAAGAGGTGGTACTTATAAGAGAATATTGCTGAGATAAAGATTCCATACGGATCTCTTTTGATCTTAGCACCCGTTTTAACTCCTCATAAGCAAAAGGCATCATTAGAAGCTTTCTTGCATCTAAGACAAGATATCCTCCGTTGGCTTTGTGAAGTGCTCCTGGTTTTATCATATTAAAATCTGTGACCAAAGTACCCATTTGTGAAAGGTGCTCCACTTTACCTACAACATTTTGATGTGTGGGATTATCTTCATATATAACAGGTGATGAACTGTTTTTTTTATGTGAGATAAAAAGATTTACATTATATCTCTCATATGACCTTTTGTAAAACTGCTTCATAAAAGGGGGTGCACTTTTATCTTGTCCCTTGTCCAAAAAGTCGTACACATTGTGTATCACATCTTTTTCAAGCTCATTTAGATACTCTTGAACCTTTTGTGAACTTTCATACTTTACTCTTATATCATCTATCAATGACTCCACAGATTCTTTTGTAGTATCTCTCTCTAAGTCTTTAAGCTCTTTTTGAAGTATATTATTTATATCCCTTATCTTGTTTAAGCCCTCTTTTACGATAGCTTCAAACTCTATCATCTTTTTTGTGATCTTCTCTTTTTGATCTGCATCTAAAGAACTAAACTCTTTTGGGGATAATACTTTACTTTCCAATATAGGTACATAGGTGATACGATTTGTAGAGGCTGCACTTATAGAAACGTCATATTTTACAGCTTCTTTTTCAAGCCCTTTATATATAAGCTCTTTAGATTTTAAGGATTTTTGATTAAAAGACTCATACTCCTTACGATAGTTGTCACTTTCAAATACGGTAGGAAGTATAGTTTTAAAAAGTTCTATTAGTTCGGCTATATCCTCCTTGAACTCTTCTGCTTTACCTGAAGGAAAATCTATAGCTATTGGTTTTTGATGATTTTTAAAGTTATTTACATAACACCAGTCTTTAGGTGCCGTTTCATTTTTTGCTTTATCTTCCAAATAACGCATAATAGTAGAATGTTTCCCGATTCCTGAAGGTCCCATAGCAAATATATTATAACCCTCTTGCTGGATACTTACGCCAAAGTCCACCTCAGCAATAACACTCTTTTGACATATTGGTTCTTCTGAATATTCAAGCTCATCAGTTGAACTAAATGAAAGTTTTGAAACGTCACATATATTATAAAGATTTGTGTAATCTACCGGTTTTATCATTGCAACCCTTTACTTCTATTTTTAATAAAGATATCTGCAAAAATTATAACTTAATTTGTAATAATACAACTTAAATAATTTAAAAGATCTACAGATTTAAATTGTGCTCATACAATCTTTTAAGTTCGCAGGGGGGACTTCTGAGGGAGCTCTGTATAACGGATATGAATAATCAACCATTTGCTCAATCATCCATTACTAAGGTGATAATCAGCTCCAACCCTTTGTATTCCTTATCATTGTATTCATACTGAATATTTTTAGCTTCTATTGCACCGCCCATATATTTAATAAATCTATACACTAGATCCAATCCAAGTCCTTTTCCCTGAGACTGGTGCTTTGTTGTAAAATAAGGCTCGAATATTCTTGATATATTTTCTTCCTCTATTCCCCCTGCATTATCTTTTATACTAATAGTTAAGATATTACCGTTTTTATATGTATTTACAAAAATATATTTATTATCTATACTTTTCTCATAAAAAGCATCAATAGAGTTTTGAAATATATTATAAATTATCTGCATCAAATGACTTGTATATTCATCAATATTTACATCTTGATCAATCTCAACTATAAGATTTATATCTTCACTCTTCATTGCTTTAAATATCATGCTAGATAAAAGTTGTGTATTTATCTTTTTAGTTTCATTATCATCTTCCATGAAATTATTAAAGCTCTCAAGTACATTTGAAAGATACTTGGATCTTTCTATTATTAACTCAACTTTCGGACGTTTTTCAAGTAAAAAAGTAGCTATTTAACCCCATAAATACTGACTTTTAGGTATAATTCTTTACCACAAAAACTAATTAAAAAGAGTATTTATGAGTTATAAGAATATT
>JAYEMD010000133.1:0-11762 GCA_034717895.1 Campylobacterota bacterium
TTTCATCTTCAATATCATCATGGTTAAACCCTATTACATTTTTTTCTGTAATTTTTTGACTCTG
This sequence comes from Campylobacterota bacterium, assembly GCA_034717895.1. Taxonomy (GTDB): domain Bacteria; phylum Campylobacterota; class Campylobacteria; order Campylobacterales; family Arcobacteraceae; genus JAIOSF01. Next base: position 65 of record JAYEMD010000133.1, read on the forward strand.
AATAAATCTATTCTTATTATCTTCATCATCAAATTTTTTACAGTCTTCCCCATTATAGTTCTCCATATTTTTTATTTGTGCATAATGGTCACCCAATACCATCTGTATCTTTTCCCAATCATCATAAAAATACTCTTGAAGTAGTGGTATGATTTTATTTCTAAAGATATTATCTAATTCTGCTTTTTTGTCTTTTATTTTATCACTTTTTAAACTCATAAAATAAGCATGACCTATAGTATGGTCTCTATCGTATAAGTATTCTATCCTTTTATTTATAGTTTCAAGAAGTGATTTTATATTTATACCACCTATATCATCTATTTCTTCCAATACTTCTAAGTTAGGCATCATCTCTGTAAATTCAAATCTTCTTCTAAGTGCTGTATCCATCAAAGCTATACTTCTATCTGCTGTATTCATAGTACCTATGATATAAAGATTATTTGGTACACTAAATTTTTCACCACTATACGGCAAAGTTATCACCACAGATTCATTATTACCAGCTCTTTTACTATCTTCTATAAGAGTGATAAGTTCACCAAATATTTTAGAGATATTTCCTCTGTTTATTTCATCTATTATTAGGATGTGGTTTTTTGAATTTTCTTTTGGCTTATTATCCAGATAATACTGTGCTAAATCTCTAAAGATATTAGGATAGCCATTTATAATGAATTTTTCAGCTTCTAAACTCATTTTTTCAATTGCAATTTTATTATTTATATCTTCAATTGTAATAACATTTTTCTCAATTAAGCTTAATACTTCATTTAAAAGATACATTGGAATTGGTATTAAACTACCATTTTCTCTTTTCAATTTCATTAACTCATGCGTTAAACTTACAATTTTATATTTACTGACTTGCTGCCCTAAAAAAAAGATAGTGTTATTAGTAGCTTTTTTACAAAGTCTTTTAAATACGCCGGGTTCAATTTCGTACTCTATTTGTTTACTTTCCTCATTTGTTTTAGCCTTTATCCCCTCAACAAACTCTTCATATCCATAACTTTGATGAAAGGTTACAAACTCAATTTGTCCTTGCTCTTTGTAATATTCAAAAACTTTTTTTACTTTATCTCTCTTATTTACAATATCTTTTATAGATTGAGATATATTTGTATCATCTGTAATCTGCTGGAAAATATCATTTTTACTACAGTTATAAACAATCTCCAAAGCTTTATTGATAGTATTGTAAGTTTTTCCTGTCCCTGGAGGTCCATATAGGATTTGGTTTAGTGGTTGAACTTGTATATCTCCTTGTATATCTTGTAGTAGAATAATAGAGTTTTCATTAATTATTTCTTTCACAGCCGTTAAATATTCATATTTTACTTTAAACGATTTTTTTTCTAACCCAGAAGCCTTTTCACCATTTTCATATTCAATTATATCTTGTAATGGTTTATGTGTTTTTTTATTTGAATTTTTTGTCGTGTTTTGAGAAAAAACGCTGGATATGTCATTTGATTTGTTTTTATTAGGATATTTTTTTCCATAGGTTTCTTTTAATATCTCTGTATCTACGAAGTTGTCACCTTCTTGATTAGTTACTAAAACCTGAAGGATATATTTAGTTTCTTGTTTTACATCGGAATTTTTCCACCAACTTTTAAAACTTTCAATAACTTTATTATCTTTTGATATCATGAATTTTTCCAATTCTTTTTGCATATTTATAAATTTTTCTTGTAAGCTTTCAATTTCATTTTTTGACCAGTTTACAATACCATCATATCCTAATTTTAATCCATCTTCTGGAGATTTTATTTTAACTATTTCTGATCTATGAAAATCACCTCTCAGCTTCTCATAAGCTTCTCGTAAACTTTTAGAAGCATTAACAGTATCTATTTTGACAATAAACCCATCATTACCTTCTATACCTACTGTAAATGCCAATGATTCATTGTCATTTTTATTTGGATATAATCTTGCCCAAGTATATCCTTTATATTTTTGGGCTTGGTTAGTTGGTTTTTTAACTATTTTCATTTTTCCTGCTGAAAAAATATTATTTAAAATATTTTTTGCCCAATTCTCTGTAATTTCTTCTGCAATTGCGATTATTTTATAACTATCTTCCTCTTTATTTCCATTTTTATCTTTATTCTCTTTTAATAAAGTAAAATGTTCTTTTGTAAAAAACTCACTCATCTTCAACTCTCCTTCAAATTTTTAATATCATATCACTATAATTGTCACATTGTAGTTCGTTTAATTTTTCATGAAATACAAATTCATGCTCACAATTATTACAAAAATAAACATACCCTTTATTTGTCTTTTCTTTTAATTTATCCAAAACCCTAACCATAGCCAAAGTATCCAACTTACAATACTCAAGCAACGCTTCTCTATAAGCTTCTCTATCTTTATCTTCCATCTTTGATAACTTCCCAAAAGTCTGCATAGCATCCCCACCATTTTGTACCAAGTCCAAATCTTTATAAGCCTTTGCCATATCTGGCACAAGTGCAGGGAGTACATACTTTATAGAGTAGCTTCCACTCATCGCTGGGGTGTAGTAGTGTTTTTTAGCAAATGGTATCATGAGGTCTTGTATGTTTTCATGTATTGCCATAAGATGATCACTAAACTCTTCAAACTCACTGGCTAGTTTTCTTATCACACCTTTTTCAAAGCCCATATTGTATGCTAGTACTGTTACATCTTTGGGTATATCTTCTACTAGTTTTTTTGCTAACTCATATCGTGGGTCACTGTTTTCATCTGCTAAAAACTCAAAGTGCTTTAGGCTACCATCTTTTTCTTGTTTATGGATAGAGTACTGAAAAGGTATCTGCATAAAAGGACTTATACCTTTCCATTGGGGGACTGCTTGTTGAAATGTCTCAAAATCAAGATGATAAATAGGATAAGATAGACTATCCACAAACTCTTTTATAGCATCTTTATTTATAATCTCTTTTTGAGATAGTTCAGATTCTATTTGTATCTGTTGGGCTGTTGAGAAAGTTGATATATCTTCTATATCTGTAAAGTTTATGATACCTTGATTATATAACTCAAACTTCTTTTTATCTCTTAGTCTTGATATATCAAAGATACTATACTTAGGAATATGCTTCCAACAATAAGAAAAAGCATCACAATCATAAGGCTTAGAGCAGTGTATCCCTATATCTTGTTTTGGTTCACGGTCTATATAGCTTAATGCCTTGTAAAACTTTTTGATATGAGTTGGTATCTCATCTTGTAACTGTAGTACTTCATCTGTCACATCTACTATAGTAAAAAGCTTATTTATCTCAAGCTCTTCATCTCTTACATAGTTATTGTTTATATGTACTATAGATACTTTTTTTACATTGTACCCTAAAGATTTTAGTACATAGTATTGGATACTTGCATCGTGTTTGTATATATCTTTTATAGAAGTGGAGCTTTTCACTTCATATATCTCTACACTATTATCATCGTTTGTATGCAGAATATCTACAGCTACAAAAATACCACAGTAGTTAAATGAAGCTTCATAGATATTTTGAACTCCATTTTTAATAAGTTGCTTTGTAGTATCTATCATACCATCATAATCATTTGGGTCAAACTCTATCTCCACACCATTTGGAAATAACTCACAAGCTAACTCTCCCACCTCATTTCCAGTATCAAATATAGCTTGTGCAGAACTATTAGGAGATGTTAAAACATCTTTTTTATACCTTTTAATCCAAAGAGATTTTACACATTGTAATCCTCTTGTATAAAGTGATTTTGATAAGTACATTTTACCCCTTTAAAAGATAATTATTTTACTAAAATAGTGTTAGATAAAACTGAAATATTACTTAATATTTTGCTACATTTTCATTACAATTTTATGAAAACAATTATATGATAGTTGGATGACAGGGTATGTCTGTGTAGTAAAAAGTGACTTTACTTAATAGTGAAATTTAAAGAGCAATTATCGCATAGTGGTATTTTATTCATACCCCTTGGGGAAGTACCCCTCCCCCTATTATCTTAGATTAGATTTACTAAATATTTCTAGTTTTGATATATTGAGATAAAGATTGTAGTGTTCCTATGCATATATGATTTATATTATTTTGTTATATAATCATATTTTCCTTTATTACATGTATATTTACTTTTTTAGATATTAGTTGATTTACTCTTTTTTGAGATCTTCTTTTTTTCAGATTTCTCTTTTTTCTTATAAAGCTTAATCGCTTTTTTAACCTCTTGTCTTAACTCTTTTTTCAACATATTCTTTAGCTGTTTTTGAACATACTTGTTTACTTGTTTTTTATCTAACATTTTAGATCCTTTATTGTAATTGGTAATATTTTATGATATTCGAACTAAACTTATAAGAAGATTAATTATTGTGCTAAAATTCTCTTAGAACTTTATACTTAACCCCTTCTGGGTTTAATATGCTTTGTACAAGAGCCATTTTTAGATCAACTGTTCCATGAACCTCAAATGTTTTAAAGAACTCTTTATACTCTTTGTTTTTTATATTTTTTATCCTCATCAAAGTGATATGTGGCTTAAAGTTATCTTCACTTTGAAAATCATCTCCAAGAAGATCTTCAAGCTGGTCATGTATCTTGTAAAGTGTTTTATTGGAACTTCTAAGGCTTAATATCCTTTTATTAAACACCTTTAGCTTTTGAAACTTTACTATCTGCTTTTTATTATAGTTTAGCTTTTTTAACTTATCTATTACTAGCTTTGGATCACTCACATCTCCCAAGAACTTAAAGGTCATATGTAGATTTTCAGGCTTCACCCATTTTCCGCAAAAAGAAGACCCAAGCTTTTGTTTTAAACCTTTATAATCTTCTACTTGTGCAAATACTGCTATAAAAAGTCTGTATGTTTGTTTATCTTTTTTCATTTTAAAGCTCTTTTTCTAAATAGTATCCCGTATAGCTTCCTGTCTCTTTGTGCGTAGAAGCCAGCTGTTCAGGAGTTCCCCGGGCTATAATATTACCACCTTTGCTTCCACCCTCTGGACCCATATCTATAACATAGTCGGCATTTCTAACCACATCAAGATTATGCTCAATTACTATTACGGAGTTTCCAAGATCTACAAGATGGTGAAGTACTTTTGTAAGTCTGTCAACATCTGCAAAGTGAAGTCCCGTAGTAGGCTCATCAAGTACATAAAGAGTGTTACCCGTATCTTTTTTAGATAACTCTTTACTTAGCTTGATACGCTGAGCCTCACCGCCGCTTAACGTAATAGCATTCTGTCCTAGTGTTATATAACCAAGTCCCACATCAAGAAGTGTTTTTAGTTTTGCATGAAGTTTAGGCACCTTTACAAAGAACTCATAAGCTTCCTCTACAGACATATTTAAAACATCTGAGATCGATTTACCTTTATATAGTATCTCTAAAGTTTGTGCATTGTATCTAGCACCGTTACAATCTTCACATTTTACCATGATATCCGGTAAGAAGTGCATCTCAATTTTGATCTCACCCTCCCCTTGACACTTCTCACAACGCCCGCCTTTTACGTTGAAACTAAATCTACCAATTGCATAACCCCTAAGCTTAGCCTCTTTTGTTTCTGCAAAAAGTTTTCTAATATCATCCATAAGTCCCGTATATGTTGCAGGGTTTGATCTTGGAGTTCTACCTATGGGTGACTGATCTAGGTATATAACCTTATCGAGCTTGTCCAGACCGTCTATAGATACACCGTCTACTTTATGTACTTTTCTAGCATGGTTTAAAAGCTCTTTTGCGGTAGGTAAAAGAGTATGTAAAATAAGTGAAGATTTACCGCTTCCGCTTACCCCTGTAATAGCACATAGGTTTTTAAGAGGTATCTCTACACTTAAATCCTCTATATTATTTAAGTTTACATTTTGTATCTCTATAAAATCTTCCTGCGGTCGCCTGTGATAGTATTTTATCTGTTTTGTTCCGTTTAGATATTGTGCCGTAAGTGTTTTCTTCTTTAAAAGCTGTTTCATAGTACCTGCAAATACAACCTCTCCGCCGAATTTACCTGCATTTGGTCCAATATCCACAATATAATCAGCAGCTTCCATAGTCTCCTTATCGTGTTCAACAACTATAACAGTATTCCCTTTTTCCTGTAACGCCTTTAGGGTCTTGATAAGTTTTGCAGTATCTCTTTCATGTAATCCAATAGAGGGTTCATCAAGCACATACATAACCCCCGTAAGTCCTGAACCTATTTGGGAAGCAACCCTGATCCTTTGAGCTTCTCCACCACTTATGGTTCTGGCGTCACGACCAAGTGTAATATATCCAAGCCCCACATCATAAAGAAAATATATTCTGTCTCTTACCTCTTTTAAAATAGGAGCTGAGATCATTCTCTCCTGATCGTTAAAATACTCAAAATTTTTCTCATCTTGGAAAAAAGCATGAGACTGCTCTATTGGCATATCTAAGATATTTGCTATTCCCGTATTGGCAACTTTTACAGCCAAACTTGATGCTTTTAGTCTATGACCCTCACAGCTGTCACACACTTTTTCCGTCATATAAGATTCCATATCTTTTTCATCTTTTACCATATCGTAGGCTATTTTGATGATACCGTCCCATTTTCTAGTAAGCTTATGTCTCTTCCATGTAAACTTGGCCTCTTCAATACCGCCGTTCATGATCTTGCCTCTCTCATGGGATTCAAGCTCATTAAAAGGTATAGATGTATCTATCCCGGCTGCTTCACAGTAGGCTTTTAACATCTTAAAATAATACCCTTTGTTAAAACCGTAGATTATTTTTATAGCACCATCATCAATACTAATATCACTGTTAACTACTTTTTTCATATCAAGCGTGTATCTTATACCCAAACCGTCACAAGTTGGACAAGCACCTTTAGGTGAGTTAAATGAGAAACTTAAAGGCTCTAAAGGCTCAAAAGATATTTTACAGTCAAAACATGCCATATGCTCAGAGTAGTGTATATGTTTCTCAACTCCAACCTCCTCATGGTTCATAACCTCAATTTCAAGCTCACCGAATGCCTCTTTTAGACCTTTTTCCACATCTTGTGCTATTCTCTCTTTATTGTCAGGCTTCACTACAACCCTGTCTATAACAACTTTTATGGTATGCATCTGTGTTTTAGCAAGCTCAATCTCATCATCGAGTCTTACCATAACACCGTCAACCATAGCTCTTACATACCCCTTACCTCTTAAAGAATCAAATAAATCGGCAAAGGTACCTTTTTTTCTATTTATCAATGGTGCCAAGATAACTATCTTTGAGTTTTCAGGAAGTTTAAGAACCTGATCTATTACATCAGAACTGCTCATCTGAGATATGGGCTTTCCACACTTATGACAATGCTGTTTACCAACTCTTGCATATAAAAGTCTTAAATAATCATATATCTCCGTAATAGTACCTACGGTTGATCTTGGGTTTTTAGAGGTTGTTTTTTGATCTATGGCAATTGCAGGGGTAAGCCCCTCTATTCTTTCCACATCAGGCTTACCGATTTTTCCAAGAAATTGTCTGGCATAAGCAGACAATGACTCGATATATCTTCTTTGACCTTCTGCATACAGAGTATCAAAAGCTAAGGTTGACTTACCGCTTCCCGATAATCCCGTAAATACGATAAGTTTATTTTTCGGTATCTCTAAATCTACATTTTTTAAGTTATTTTCATTTGCTTTAAATACTTTGATAGAATCTGTCATAATTTATAAATTGCCTTTTTATTGCATAGTTTTAATATAAGTACATTATACCTAAAAATTATAGTATTATTTATTAACGGTATGTATGAAAATATTATAAGGTAAAACTTTTACAAACAATAAAAACACTTATAAAGAAGCTATTTTATATTGAGATAAGTTCATATACTCACTCTACTGATCAGCAGGTATCGTGATGATAAATGAAGCTCCTTTATATTTTTCACCATTATATGTATACTCAACATTAGAAGCTTCTAATGTTCCTTTAAAACTACTTTCTATTATTTTCTTAGACATAAAAAGACCGATACCCGTACCGTCTCTATCACTTTTTGTTGTAAAACGGGCATTAAATATTTTAGGAAGTACATTTTCGGGGATACCCCCTGCATTGTCTTTTATATTGATTATAATGTTTTGATCTACCTTTTGTATCTCAATAAATATATACCTTTTTTGATCTTTTAATTCAAGTTCATCTTTTGAATTACTTATAATGTTCATTAAAACTTGGATAAGCTCATTTTTTAAACCTGTATATTCTAGATTCTCAATGTTTTTTATAACCTCTATCTCTTTGTGTTTAAATTTTGTTACAAGAAGTGCCAAGGTTGCATTAACTGTTTCTTTTATATTAAATAATTTTTTTATTTTATCTTCCTTGTAAAAATCTCTAAAATCATCTATAGTTTGAGAAAGGTGCTCCGCATTTTGTGTAATATTATCACATGAAGTAAATAAAAGTTCATCAGTTAAAAGCCCGTAATCTTTTTGCACTTTTATACCTGTTGCACTTGTTGTGATAACAGATAAAGGCTGTCTCCATTGATGTGCAATAGACTCAAGCATCTCACCCATTGATGCCATTTTAGTCTGTTGCATTAAAAGCTCTTGTGATAGTTTATTTTTTTCAACCTCATCGTCTATCTTTTTTTGTAGATTTTTATTAAATTCACTTAATTTACTTCGATCTTTTTTAATAAGATTGATAAATGTTCTAAAATAGAAATGTAAAGATTCCACTTCGTTAAAATCTTTTATCTCCTCATCTTTTATATTCTTATCATATTTTAATGATTGTTTTTTAATCTCAATTGCCAGTTTTTCCAAAGGAGTTAATATATTTAAAATTATAATATATACAACAATAGCAAATATAAATAAGATCAAAGTAAAAAGTTTAAGATTAGATTCTATTGTACTTTGAATCTGTTTGTAAAGAGTTTCCTCTTTGGTGATTAAATAAAACTTTAAATTTAAATTATTCTTTTTATAATTATCCGTAACTATTAAGTGTAATTTATCTTTATAACTAAAAGAGGTTTGTACCCCGTTAAGATCAACCAGATCTTTTTCTTCGAATATTTTGGCATAACTACTCTTATATAAAAACCTATTGTTGTTTTTATCTAAAAGTGCTATTGCATCAAACGAGATCAATTTATCACTGATAAGCTCTTGAATTTCACTTACGGATATGGTTGCTATTATTACACCGTCTATTTTATTATCACTAATATCATTTACGGCTTTTGCAATATCTATCATGATCTTATGAGTTTTCTTGTCAAAATATAGATCACCTATATAAAAAGCTTGCTCTAATGCCTTTGTAAATAGTATAGACTCTTTGTGGTTTTTTTTGCTTTTTTTATCTAGCATAGTATCTCTTGAGATACTTAAAAGCTCTTTCCCCTCTAATGAGATATATTTTAAATGCTGCAATTCATTATTGTCTTTCATATAATAATTGAATCTTATTTTTTGTTTTAAAATAGTATTTTTTACATTTTTATTTGTTATTGCCATAGTAGTAATAGTACCTACTGATTTATTTAAGATAAGATTTAGACTGTTTTCTAACTGTTCAAGTTCTTTAATAGAATTTTGAACTATATAGTCTTGTTGTGACTGGCTAAGTTGTTGGTGAATATTGTCAAATAGGAAAAGCATAAACATGGCTCCTGCCAAAGTAACACTCAAACTAACTTTTAAGGGCAATTTCATAAACAAACCTTTTTTTAAATTTATAATACTTATTGTACAATATAAACTGTTTTATTATAATTAAGGGAATTTTTATGAAAAATAAAAACTATGTTTATATCATACTATTAATTGCAACAACTTTGATTTTATTTCAATTTAGTAATAAAGAAACCAAAAAGGGACAAAAAATATATAATGTAGCTTTTGTATCTTTGTCTAACGTAGATGATAACACCTTTGACGGCTTTAAAGAAAAAATGGAAAAATACGGCTGGATAGAGAACCGAAATATCAATTATATACTACCGGGTCCGGCACAAAGTATAGACAATCTACCTTTAATAGTATCAAAAGTTGTGTCTAATACACCGGATCTTATATTAGTATCAAGTACACCTGCAACGCAAGCGGTAAAAGAAGCTACTGCAGGTACAGATATAGCTGTGGTTTTTTGCCCGGTAAATGATCCCGTATCATCAAAAATAGTAGATAATCCAAATGCACCTTCCGGTAATATTACGGGGATAAGACTTCCTATTGGTGATTCAAAAAGGTTTGAATGGCTTTATAAAATAGTTCCTGATTTAAAGAATGTACTTATCCCATATACTCCAAATGACGGAAGCTCTCAAGCCTCTAGAGATAACGTAAGAGAGATAGCTAAAAAACTAAATATAAATATTATAGAAAAACCTTTTGATGAAGAAATAAAATCTAAAGATCAATTTAGTGATTATCTAAAAGATATAGATGCTGTTTTTTTACCTAGAGACTCAAAAGTAGAGGCAAATATCGATTATTTTGTAACATCTACAAATGATAAAAAACTACCTTTATGCGTACCAAGTTATCAGCAGGTTCAAAAAGGTGCTTTATTTACTTATGGATTTATTCATAAAGAGCTTGGAACTCAGGCGGCACGAATGGCGGATAGAATTTTAAGAGGTGTTAATCCATCAGATCTACCTGTAAAATTCGGTAACTCTTACTTAGTCATCAATGAAGTAACTGCAAAAACAATCGGTATAAAATTAAATGATGAAATTTTAAGAAATACAAAAATGACAATTAAATAAGTAAGCGCTTATTTTTCAATAATAACCGGTGAATTAAATCACCAGCTGCTTCAAACTTTTTACGGTAAAAAGTCTTAGCTTATCACCTTTTAAAGACTTTAGTTCTGAAGAATATCCATTTTTAGAGAACATTACATACATATCTACGTCAATTTTTACTTTTTCACACTTCTCTTTCAACAGGTTCAATTCACTTTTTTTAACTTTGGAATTTGTATACTTACATACACCTGCTATTGTTTTACCCGATTTTGTTCTTACTAATAGATCTATATCAATATCGTCATCCCAATATCTTCCTATTTTTCTTATTGGATCACCATCAAGATTTAATCTAATAAGTTCATGGCATAGTTGTTCAAAAACCAAGTTTGCAAATTCTGTTTTTTTGTTTTCATATAGTTTATTAAACTCATCATAATTTCTATCTCTGATCCCCTTAAAAATCGGAGAGATAAAAGCAAACCAAAATCTAAGAAAAGGTGTCGTAAAAAGAAGTTTTTCCGATACGGTATACTGGTCTTGCAAATTAGACAAGCTTTGTTGTGACTTTTCAAGTCTTAAAACTTTTAGATCACACAACTCATCAACTATCTCTATACCATTGTCAAAAGAGATATTTGCTCTTTTAAAAGCTGAATTGGTTCGTCTGTCACCGCTAGCTAGTCCCGTTAGTATCGTACTATATTCAGGCTCACCCTTAGTTAGTATATTTATATCATTTCGTAAAAACTTATACTTATTTAATATATGCTTTTCAATAAGAACTTCAATAGGTAAACTCATATCAATATAGATATCCAGCCCTCCAAATACAGCAAAATAATTCACCGCTTGCTCAAAGTCTTTTGGATTGTTTTTTTTACAAAATATTCTAAATTGCTCTAATAATGTTTCTTTATTTAATATAATAGCAGACCCCTTTTTATTTTTTAT
>JAYEMD010000134.1:0-2326 GCA_034717895.1 Campylobacterota bacterium
AAATGTTAGCAATAAAAATAGATAATCCAGAAATAGAAAATAGATTTAAACAATATGCTGCACAAAATAAAAAAGCAGTAGATGATCTAGTAAGTGATGCTTTGAAGATGTTTTTAGATATGAAAAAAAAAGATGAAGAACTAGTATATACCAAAAAAGATCCCTTAAGGCATCTTCATAAAATAGAATATGATTATGAAGATGACGGTGAAGACTTAAGTGATGTGAAGCTTTACAGTCATGTAGATGATGTGGCTAAATATGTACATAATTTACGAAGAGTAAGAGATAAATGATATTTTTAGATACTTGTTTACTTATTGATTACTCTAAAGAAAAAATAGATATTGATTTATCACAGAACTATTGTATTAGTTCGATTGTAATGCTTGAATTTAAAGTAGGTGCTCTAAATAAGAGAGAACTGAAAAAAATCAATAGAATTTTATCAAAAGTAAAACTTGTAGATATAGATCAGTCTATTTTGGATTTGGCTGATTTATTAGTAGAAAAATATTCTTTATCACATGGAATGAAAATATATGATGCAATCATAGCTGCTACTTGTCTTGTATATGACTTGCCACTATGGACATATAATATTAAAGACTTTAAATTTATAACTGAATTGGAACTAAAAGATGCTTAATTCAAAATTATTCTATCCTTTACTTTCTGTGATAAAAAACTACTCACTACAGTCTATTCGCTACAAGTTCAATTATCTAAAGCCTGAACACTTAACTCGTAAAGTTAAAGTGAACTGCTTCACTTTAGTAGAGTTGGAACCGGAGATTTTATGCAAAGTATAATCGTAGGCTGTGCAAGTAAAGAAGCAAGAGAGACCAAGTATTTGATAGCTTTACTTATCAAAACAGATTATTTAGATTTAAACGAGAATTATGTACAATCTCTAATTAAAGATATAGAAAAGATCATAAAGCTTTTAACTTCAATAGTCAAATCAAGCATGGAAAAGAAATGAGTAATTCAAAATTAAACATTACCAATGGATGGAGATGTAGTGTCTACTTATGCAGATGTAAGTGAACTAATAGATGATTTTGCATATAAACTAGATACTCCACTACAAGAGGGAATCAATAAGTTTATAGATTAGTATTTAGAGTTTTTTAGCTACAATAAAAATAATATTAGGAGTGTTCTATGCATACATTAAAATTAAATGTTCAAGATAATATCTACAATCATATTATGTTTTTGCTAAATAATATTAATAGTAAAGTTTTAGAGATAGTGGAAGATAAAGTTTGTGAAGATTGGTCTCATTTAGAATCTGAAATCGATAAAGGAATAGCTTCGGGCATTAGTGATCAATCTCATGAAAAGATAATAGCAAGTATTAAACAGAAGTATGCATAATGATAAGTATGATATAATTAAAAGAAAAGGACTCTAATATGTTAAGACAAATTATACTACCAACAGAGGAACATTATGACTTACATATACCAAAAGAATATCTAAATCATGAAGTTGAGATCCTTGTATTGCCTTTTTCTTATAGTAAAGAGGCTAAAGAAATACAACTAGAAGATAAAGATATTTTTAAAAAAACAGCAGGGATTTTAAAATCAAAAAATGTGGACCCTCTAAAATGGCAAGAGGATATTAGAAGTGACAGAGAAATATAGATATTTAGTAGATTCTAATATTATAGCTTCTACTGCTCAAATAAATGAACTAATATTAGTTACAAGAAATGTAAAAGACTTTAATAGTATAAATATTAATACATTGAATATTTTTGATAAAAGTGAGCCACAAAATGTTTAATTCAATATTGGGCAACTATCCACTACCCACTACTTACTAAGTGCTCTTAACACTGCAAACTTAACACTGAGAACTAACGTAGATACAAAGTTAGCTGATGGCATAGGTGAGTTTATCAAGTGGTATAAAAAGTTTTATGGAAAGGAAAAAATTGATATTAGAAAATAAACTTATAGATTTAGATATAAATATAAAATCTAAAATAAGAAATGGCATAGACAGTATATATAAAATTGATAGAGATGATGAAAGTTTTAAAAATATAGTACTTAAATATAGCGACTTAGAAGATAGTGTATATATAGCCTATCCAAATGACAATAAAAGTAAATATACACTTTTTCTTGATGCTACAGGAAAAGAGCTAAAAAAAGCAGACTTTTTTGCAAATGATCTTATATACCCAAATCCTGAAATAGCTTCATAAGAAAATCATTAAGAATATAGTAAAATACTACAAAGAAAAGCAAAAAGTTACACTCAAATCTATCACCAAACGGGTGCAACTTTTCAACAGGATTTTATTATG
>JAYEMD010000135.1:0-11558 GCA_034717895.1 Campylobacterota bacterium
TTGGAAATATACCCCCTTTTTTAATATCAAACTCATCTTTATGTTTATCTTTATCAAGTATAAAGTCACTAAAAAAGCCAAGGGGGGTCTCAAAACTAAGAGTGGGTTGAGCAAAGAAAGAATAAAAAGCGGGTGTATGTTCACTTATATTAAAAAGATACTCTTTTAACTCAGCTAAAAGTTCTTTTTTCCCGCAAACTGCAACAGCATCATAAAATATTGCAAGATTCATAAAGTTGTCACCCTTTGGATCATGTATCCAGTTAAAAATAGTATCTTTATACTCTTTTTGGGTTTTTGTCCAGAAAGGATTGCTTATCATAATATCTCCGTCACACTTTGGATAGCCCAATGATATTAGATGTTTTGTAAATAAGTCCGTAAACTCTTTGATCTGATCTTTAGACAAAGTACAACTGTCACTTATTATCAATCCGTTATCTTGATCGGTTCTAAGTATCTGTTCCCCTCTCCCCTCACTTCCCATAATAATCAAACATGAAGATCCCTTTAAATCTTCAGGTGCCGTAAGTTCAAAGAGTTTTGTAAACAACTTTTCATTTAAAGTTGAGATAAGCTTTGAGATATACCGAACCTTAACACCTTTTTCATATAAAGTCCTAATTGTTTTTATAAACTGCTCACTTGCTTTTTTTAACTCTTCTATCGAGACGGCACTATCTATAAGTCTGCTTGTGGAGCTTGAATGGGAAGCAAAAAAGCTGTTAAGTGCCAAAATATCAAGTATACCTACTATCTCATTCTCTTTTTTAACTATTAACCTTTTTAAGCCGTGTTTAGCCAATAATAGCTGTGCATTAAATAAAAAATCCAAAGCATCAATATACACAAGTCCAAAACTGCTTATAGTTGAGACAGGACTGTTTATATCTATTTTATCTAACAGTGCTTTATTTACAAAGTCGGAATCCGTAACAATCCCAACTTCACCGTTTTCTTTTTTTACAAGTGCACAATGAGCATTGTTTTGATTTATCTTTACAACAGTACCGTGTATAGAATCATTATGATTAACATAAACAGGCTTTTGCAAATATGCATCCTCAACTTTCGCAACTGCAAAATCCGGCAGCTTTTTATTTTGTTCATTTTGTATATTTGCATTTAACTTTTGAGATATTGATAAAAAGAAATATCTTTCTAGCTTTTCATTTTGATATATTGTATCTAAAAACAGTTCTCTGCTTAGGGCATAACATATTGTTTCTTGTAGGGTTACAAAATTATATTTTAACTTATTTTCTATTAGTGATACAGGGTCAAAAAACTCTGAATTTTCATAAACTGATATAAGCTCATCCTCATCTCTTTGTTCAACAACACCTTTAATAATAAAATACAAAAACAAAGCGGAGCCATTTTTCTCAAAAACCGTTTCATTCTCTTTAAAATATACAATATCTAAATTTGATGATATGGATAATAATTCATCCTCACCAAGACCATTAAAGGGTTTTATATTCTTTAAAAAAGATTTCACTTCTAATAAACTCATTTTTATACCTAATTGATTTTAAATATTTTATTCTCATATTATAGCATTAACGTAGCAAACTTCATAATAAAAATTTATATTTATTTAATCAAAAAAAGATATAATGAAAAAAATAACTTTTAATGGTATAAATGATGGATTTCGGTATTGAACAAAACATATTTTATGACGAAGTTATGAATAAGCTTAACTGCCTTGAGGACGCACTGGAACAGGCAAAACACGGCACAGAAGACAAAGAGATCATTAATGAGATCTTTAGAGCTATTCATACGGTAAAAGGGGTTGCAGATCTACTTGGTTTTTTCGATATAGTAAAACTAACCCATAAAGCGGAAGATCTTTTAGACGAAATAAGAGAGGGAAAGGTATCTTTTACCCATGATATATATTACATTTTCTTTGAATTGAAGAGATTCATATCTGAACTTGTAGATGATGCACTAAACGGTATAGAGATGGATGATGAGAGAAGTTTGGTATACGACTCATTTCTTCTTGAACTGAACAAACATATGCCTAAAACTATTTTAGTTCTTGATATGAACAGTAAAATGTTAAATTATATTAATAACTTCGCCAAAGAGTCAAACTATAAGATTTTAACAAAGGTTAGTACGGATGATGTATTAGAAGTACTTAAAAAAGAAAATATCAATCTGTTTATCTGTGATATTCAAAATTCAAGATATCTCTCAATGAATCTTATAAAAGAGATCAAATCCCAAATAAAATATAAAGACCTGCCTATTATTATATCTATAGATAAAGTTAAAAAAGATTTAAAAACAGTAGGGGAGATTATAGGTGCTTCGGCTTGGATAAAAAAACCTTATGATAAAAATAAATTCTGTAACACTATAAAAAATGTTTTAAATAATAAACCCCCTGCTCTTTAGGGGTTTTTACTTTTGTATTCTACTATTGTAGGTTCACTGTAATTTGGTACATCATCGTATGTAAATACTCCGTAATACTTATCTATATTTGTATTTCCAAAATCATCAAAGGTGTAACTGTCACGTCCTGCATATATCTTGTCTCCGTCAAGATGATTTTTAGGGGGATGAAATCTGTTCCTTACAACATATACACCAACAAAATCATTATCTTCAGGATTGTTCCATGTTAATTTCACTTTGTTTTTATCAATACTAATATTTAACTCACCAACCTTAGAGACTGGTCCTTTTCGCTTTTTAATATAGTTTACAAAAAGCTTAACACTGTTTTTACTATTGATACCGTGCCAATTTACAATATGATCTTTTATATCGGATGATGTGGGCTTTATGAGAAAAGTTGCACTTTTACTATTTTTATGTACATCCTCCAAAGCAAGTTTTGAGAAGTGATCAAAAATAAATTTATGTGTCTTATTCTTTTGAAGATCTGCACGGCTCACCTCATAACCGATAAATTCAATTCTGTCTCTATTTTGAATACTTTCGTAATCAACATTTTCAATATCTACAAATTCCACATTATATCTTATATCCTGTTTTGTTTTTGTAGCACTTTTATTTTTTATTTGTATATAACAGTCTGTTATAACTGTCTCTTCGGGACTAGGAAGAGAATCCAGATCAAATTTCATAAGACCGTATATTTTGTTGTTATTACTGTCAAAACCACATGACAATTGATCATTTACGGTTTCATCAATTTTTATAGATGAGATATGCTCAGCCTCCAATACTATCTCTTTACTTGGTATTGTATACTTAATATCTATATTTGGACGATAGTGAATACCACCTCCAAAATTACCGTATCCTAGATCAAACATCATCATTTGAGAATCTCTCCCTACAGGAAGCTGTGTAGGTCCGCACAGTTTAAACAATACCTTATCATCTTTTAAATGCTTTTGCAGTATGTATCTTTCAGATTCATTAAATAACCAGTGACTCCATATACCCTGTGTCAGTTTTTCTGAAGGTATTGTCTGACCTATAGTCTGTAGAAGTTTTGCATTATGTATCTGATCAAAGTCTGTTATATCTGATACACTTTGATGATCCACAAAAGAGATAGACCATTCACCGTATTTTTCAATTTTTGCATTTACTCTATTCAATGGATAGAGCGATATCTGCACATCTTTTATAATAGCATTGTTTGGTATAGAGCTTAGATCAAACTGCATAGAGCCGTAACTTATCCCTTTAGTTTCATTTATACCGATAAATAATGAATTACGGCCGAAATGTTTACGGTTTCTTTCCGGTGTTTTTTGTGAAACATATCCAATATCATTTGGGTTTGGGAAAATAGTTTTACTAAACTCATCTGCCTCTAAAAGTGTTTTTATCTTTGTTTTTGGGGCAAAAGCTGATTTTACCCTTGTTAGATTATTTACGGCTCTTATATAATAGTAATATGCGCTGCCGCTTTGAAGTTGTATATCAGTAAAAGTTTTGTTAAAAGTCTCACAAATCAAGTTTGATTCATTACAAGCTTCTTTATTCTCCCGATTTCTAAATATCTGAAAATATATATCTTTATTATCTTCATAATCCCAAGTTAAGGTCACCTCACTTGAAGAGAACTTCTCTATATGAAAATTAGAAACTCTTTTTGGTGCATATTTTGAGTAGTTTTGTGCTTCCCCAAGTGTTTTTAAAAGTGCCGGTATATTCTCATCGATACTCTCTTTCATATTCTGCATAAAATCAGGTATATTTCTAGTACCCACTTCAACAACTATCGCTATGATCCCTAGGCTGTAATAATACTCCCTGCCGCTTCCGCTTATAAGTTTAGTAGGCGGTTTACCTCTATGGATACCGTACTTTCTTCCCGTTACTTTACCTATCTCATAGTTCATATTTGCACAAATTGTGTTTAGATCTGCCCCTTCTATCTCAGATTCGTGATTAAACTTGTGTGCAGGGAAGAATACATTTCCCTGCGAGTGATAGTCAAGTGCAATGGTAATATTTGTATGTTTATCTACAAAGTTTTTCATAGCTTGTGTTTCAGGTTCACTAAACGGTTTTGGACCGCTGTAAACATTTGAAGCGGTATCTTTGTTTTTTTGATAACCTATACTGAAGTTTCTATTTAGGTCTACACCAAAGGTACCGTCCCCGTTATCTCTTCTGTTTTTTCTCCAAAAGGAAAAGTGTGTTCTACTGTGTTCAAAACCGTCAGGATTCAAGCAAGGCACTATATACAAAGTGTTTTTTGTAAGTGTTTTTAATACTTTTGGATTGGTACTGTAATTACTCAATAAAAAATCTATAAACCCAACTGCTAGTTCATTTCCTATCCACTCCCTTGCATGAACGGTTCCCGTATATAATAAAGCAGGTTTTAGATGTGCATTTTCAACATTTAAAGAGATTGTTGCCAATAAGATATCTCTATCTTCCCAAGTTTTACCTATAGATTGTATTGATATTATATCAGGGTACTTTAAAACACACTGCTCTAAAAACTCACAAGTTTGTTTATATGATTTATATTGTTGTTTCATATATTTATATATTCCGCCTTTATGCTATTTTGAAGTAAAGTCACTCCAAGCTTTTGAGATCTTCTTTACCAATTTTTCTGTAATACCTTTGATGTTCAATAAAATAGAAGGGCTTTGTTCTAAAACACCTGCCACTTCATCTTCTGAACCTAACTCTTCCAGAATTCTATCGAATTTCTTATTCCCTATACCTTTAACGGAAGTAAGTACTTTTTTTAGTTCCTTTTTTGTAACTTTTGGAGTTGTTACGCAAGATTCCATATCCTCACCGGAAGGATCAGGTTCAATCTCTTTTTTATTAATAGTTTTCATTGATTTTAAGCTTTTAAGTGCAAATCTGTCTTGATAGTTCCACTTCTCACTTGGCCACTCTTCATCCCATCTTCTTTTAACATCATAGATTTTGTATTTTTTATCAAGATCATGTAGATAAACTTCACTGTTTCCGTATACCTTTTTCTTTTTACCAAAGTATGCACCGTCATAAGATGGTGTATATTGACCAAAAGTTATATGTCTCATGGTTCTTAATAAACTGCTATCAATTTTACCCAACTCTTCCCAGTTGAACATTGGACAATGTGGTTTTCTAAATCTTCCTTCACTCAAAGACCACATTATATACTGCCCTATCCAGTCTCTAATATAAGGGAATGCGGCAAATGCAGTAGCACACTCCAAAATTCTTACTTTTCCGTCTTTTCCGTATGCAACATCACAAGCCCAATACTCTGCTTTAGCAGCTTTAGATACTCTAACAGCAAGATCAAGTACATTTTTCGGTACATCCATATAGTCCATAGACCCACCTTGAGAGGTATTTGTAAGCCATTC
The DNA here is from genome assembly GCA_034717895.1 of Campylobacterota bacterium. GTDB lineage: Bacteria > Campylobacterota > Campylobacteria > Campylobacterales > Arcobacteraceae > JAIOSF01. Next base: position 5,832 of record JAYEMD010000135.1, read on the forward strand.
ACCCTCGGGAGCTCTTCTCCAAAAGGCACATACGGGCTTGTGTCCTATTAGCATAACTCTTATATCAGCTTCCATAGGTACAAAATCCTGAAAATACATTGGGTGGTATTTCTTTTGATCATATAGTTCTCTGGCTTCTTTGTAGTTATCAACTTTATGTACAAAGTATCCACCGTAGTTAGAGGGTCCGTAAGATTTTTTTACGATTTTCGGGTATTCACATTTTTTTAGGAATTTATCCCCGTTTTCCCTATTATAGTAGATATATGTTTTTGGTATGGGAAGATCATACTTCCAGGCAAATCTGGTAACATTCTCTTTTGATTTGTTTGAAAACTGTGTATCCATAGAGGGGATAAATCTTACATTTGGCAACTCTCTTGCAATTTCTCTAAAAGTTTCATATGCAGTTGCAGGGATATTTCCTATAAGTACGTCGATCTTTTTTCTTTTTACCTCTTTTACAAATCTGTCTTTATCATCCCCCCAGTGATATGTTACTGTTTCTATTTTATTAGGCCACCCTTTAAAATTTGAGTGATCAAAGAATCTTAGTACATGATCAAGATATAAAAATCCCAGCTTCGGCAGTTGTTTGTTGTTTAGTCCCATCTATTTTTTTCCCTTCTTTTTTGATGTTTTTCTGTCAATTAGATCAACAATAAGATCAATTTTCTTATCATTAAAATTTAGTCCCATTTTTTCTTGCTCAGGTGTAGCAAATGCAGGTATTCCGTTTACTTCCAGCACCACATACTCCTCTTTCTCCTGATCATAGATAATATCAACTCCGCCTATATCAACACCACAAGCTTTACAGGCTCTTACGGCAACATCAATGATCTCATCATTTGCTTCTCTTATAAACACACTGCCGCCGCTTGTAACATTTGTACGCCAATCGGTTCCGCTTGCACGTCTGCCGTAACAGCTTACAAACTGACCGTCTACTATATCAACCCTAAAGTCTGTATTATCATATTTTATAAACTTCTCCACATAGAAGTATCTTAGATCCATCTGGTTCAAAAAAGGCATTAGCATATCAAGATTTGCTTCAGACTCAATTTTTGTAAGCCCTACACCACCCCAGCCGTCAGTAGGTTTATATACCATTTTATCCCATTTTTTAATGATCTTTTTTAGCTGATAGGTATCGTCTCTGTGACAAAGTTTATAATCGGCGGTTGCTATATCATGCTGTCTTAATATAAATGATGTATGAAACTTATCTTCAGTTAAAGCAAAAGAGTCATATGAGTTTACTATAGGGATAACTCTGTTAAGAGCCTGATACAAATACATCTGGTATTGAGTTTGTTCCCCTGCATTATAAGAGAAGAAAAGGTCAAGTTTATTTAGTTTGTGATTTTTTTCACAACCTTCACTTTGACATATTATATCACCGTTTTTTGCAATAGCATTTCTAAGATTTAAATATGGTATTGTATCTATATCCCTATCTTTTAACTTTTTTATCATCTTATCTTGAATAATATCACCGCCGCCGTTTTGATACAGCCACATACCTATAGTTCTATTTTTTGCCATACATACTCTCCTTAGTTTTAAAGTTTACAATTATTCAACTGATGTGAACTTAATATTTTTGTTACCATATCTATTCTTTGGATAAAACTAGATTTTAAAGCTCTCTCGTGAATTGTATGGTCACCGTCACCAAAAGGTCCAAAACCGTCTAAAGTCACTACACCGCAAGATGCAACATGATTTGCATCACTCACCCCTCCCCTTTGTTCGCAAGAGATATTGCAGCCAGAGATCTTTTCAAGCTTTTTTATTAAGATATCCTGATCTTTATTTGGCTCCATAACATCACGCTGGATAAGTCCGCTTAAAGTTGAAGTTGTACCATCCACATAACTAGTTGCCGTTATATTATCTAAAGCCTTCAATAGTCTGTCTCTTTGAGATTCTTTAGTATATCTTAGTTCCAATAAAAGCTCACACCCGGGACTTATGGTATTTGCACCGATACCGCCGGTTATTCTTCCCACATTAACGGTCGTGCCAAGAGCTAAGTTTGTAAGTTCGGTTAGCTTTTGAAGTTTGTAAGCCGCTTCAAGATTTGCATTTATCCCTTCACTGTACCTAACTCCCGCATGGGCAGCCTTACCTTCAATACTAATAGTATATGTACCTACACCTTTTCTACCGTTTACCATTTCAAGATTTTCACCGGCTGCTTCAAAAACAAAACAATAATCATAGTTTTTAGCAATATCAAGGGTGATAAACTTGCTGTCATCACTTCCTGTCTCTTCATCCGATACAAGTAAAAAATCAATATTTTCTATTTTCCCGTTCTTTTTATATACTTCCCTTAAAGACTCAAGAGCAACTATATTTCCACCTTTCATATCACAAACACCGGGACCGTATACCCAGGTGTCATCTTGATGAAAATGGTCAAACTGACCCTCTGGAAATACTGTATCGTTGTGACCCAACAAAAGTATTTTATCACCTTGTGTTTTTGGTGAAATAAAAAGCTGATGATCACCTATATGCTCTCTTTTGAATGTTTTTGTTTCAAAATTAAGCTCCTCCATCCACGTCTGCATCGTAAAGGCTACATCATCAACACCTTTTTTATTTTGGGTAAATGAATTTATCTTACATATTTTTTCTAAATCTTGCAAATAGTCCATAAAAAACCTTTTTAATTATTTTTATAATTTGGGTATAAAAAAAGCCAAGGTATAAACCTTAGCTTTAATTATTTTTACAGTGACTGTGAAATACAGTTTGTCACTTCAGTTAAAGAAGTTCTTAAAAGTGCTAAAAAGTTTATACTTTTTAGCACTGTCCACCCCTAGTGTGACCTTCTATGATAAATCTAAGTGCATTAAGTCTGATAAACCCTTCCGCATCTTTTTGATTATAAACTTCATCTGCTTCAAAAGTAGAGTGTGCTTCACTAAACAGTGACTTAGGAGATGTTCTACCTACAACCATAACGTTTCCTTTGTAAAGTTTTAGCTTTACGTCACCCTCTACATTTTTTTGAGTTTCATCAATAGCTGCTTGCATCATCTTTCTCTCTGGGCTAAACCAGTAACCGTTATAGATAAGTTCAGCATATTTAGCTATAAAGCTGTCTTTTAAGTGCGCTTCCTCTCTATCTAAACAGATAGATTCAATGGCTCTGTGAGCTTTAAGCATGATAGTTCCACCCGGAGTCTCATAACAGCCTCTGGCTTTCATACCCACATATCTGTTCTCAACTATATCAATTCTACCGATACCGTGCTTGTTACCGTAGTCGTTTAAAGTTTTTAAAATAGTAGCCGGTGACATCTCCTCACCGTTTATAGAGACAGGATCACCGTTTTTGTATCCTATAGTTATATATTCCGCTGTATTAGGTGCTTCTTCAGGAGAGTTTGTCCATAACCACATAGACTCTTCCGGTTCAGCATTTGGATCTTCTAAATGAAGTCCTTCGTATGAGATATGTAAAAGGTTTGCATCCATAGAGTAAGGACTTACAGCTGGATTACCCTCTTCATCAAGATGCTTTTGAGCTATCTCTATACCGTGCTCTTTTGCATATGCAAGCAGTTTTTCTCTTGAGTTAAGATCCCACTCTCTCCAAGGTGCTATAACTGTAATATCAGGATTTAGCCCTAAATATCCAAGCTCAAATCTTACTTGGTCATTACCTTTTCCCGTAGCACCGTGAGAAACTGCATCTGCACCCATCTGATTTGCGATCTCAATTTGTTTTTTTGCAATTAAAGGTCTAGCAATAGATGTACCTAAAAGATACTCACCCTCATAAATTGCATTTGCTCTAAACATCGGGAAAACATAATCTTTTACGAACTCTTCTCTTATATCTAAAATAAAAATATTTTCAGGTTTAATTCCACATGCAAGTGCTTTTTCACGTGCAGGTTCCACCTCTTCACCCTGACCTAAGTCAGCCGTAAATGTTATAACCTCCGCATTATATTCATCTTGAAGCCACTTTAAAATAATACTTGTATCAAGTCCCCCGCTGTAAGCTAATACAACTTTTTTTACCTCTTTTTTACTCAAATCCATACTCCGTAAATTTATTTCTAATTATTTGCGTATTTTACACTAAAAATGTTTAAAAATATCATACATATCTCAATAATAGCTCTTATGATTTAGTTTATTAAATTATCATCAACTTTCTCTTCTAAAAACTTGTTAAATACTGCAATTAGATTATCTATTTTTAATGGCTTTGGTAAGTATTCATCCATACCCACATCCAAAAACCTCTTTCTGTCTGATTTTAAGGCGTTTGCCGTTAATGCAATGATAGGCGTATGTTCCACATTTACTTCATTTTCAATATCTAATATCTTTTTAGTAGCTTCAATACCATTCATATTCGGCATATTCTCATCCATTAATATTGCATCATATTTATTTAAAGTAAACAGTTCAAGCGCTTCAAGACCGTCGTTTGCTATATCAAAATCTAAACCGAGCTTTTTCAGTATAACTTTCATAAAGATCTGATTTGTATGGTTATCCTCTACAAGAAGAATTTTACCCTTAAATCTCTTTAACTGTTTATTTTTATCTACTTTTTTAATCTCAATGCTTTTATCTACTCTCTTTACAGGGATAGTAAAATAAAATCTGCTTCCTACATCTTGTTCACTTTCAACTTTTAGTTTTCCACCTAAAAGTTTTACCAGATCTTTTGATATGGTAAGACCAAGACCGGTACCGCCGAATTTTCTTGTGGTTGTATTATCCTCTTGTGAAAAAGGGTTGAATATCTTATCTATATTTTCTTTGGCTATCCCTATACCGCTGTCTTGAACGGCAAATGTCAAACTTTCTACACTGCTGTTATACTTTACAAACATCTCAACTTTTCCGTTGCGACCGGTAAATTTTATAGCATTGCCTATTAAGTTCATGGCAACCTGCTTAAATCTAGTAGGATCGGAGTTGATAACTTGCGGTGTAGAGGGATCAAAGTGTATCTTTAATGATATACTTTTTGATTTTGTTTTTTCGTAGAAAAGAAGACCTATATCTCTTAAAAGTTTTTTAAGATTAAAATCAATATTTTCAACACTCATATTTCCGCTTTCAATCTTGCTGAAATCCAATATATCATTTATAATTGTAAGAAGCGAGTCCCCTGAGCTTTTTACTATTTCAAGATACTCTTGACTCTCTTGATCGTTTATATTTTGTTGTACTATATCTATAAATCCGATTATTGCATTTAGAGGTGTTCTTATCTCATGGGACATATTGGCCAAAAAGTCTGCTTTTGCTCTTGTGGCTTTTTCAAGTTCCAGTACCTTGTCTTGAAGTTCTTGTGTTTGTTCATTTATCTTTTTTTGAAGATTTTTATTTATATTTTCAAGCTCTTTTGAAGTAATATCTGTTAAATGGGATAATGCCATCATTGTCTCATTTTCAACACCTAAGTCATCAAAATTAGCGGAATCTTTAATATTGTTTTCTAGTGAACAACTATTCTCTTCTGTTAAAGCTACAACTGTCATGGTTTGATTTAACAATTCACAACCGTTATTGGTAAAAAACTCACCGTATGTAAAAAAGCCGCTTACGGGTTTATGAGACCACTGCACAGTAACACTCCAAAATAAATCCTATAAAACCCCTTGTTTAAAGCCTTTAAAAACACTTTTTAGCTATAACAATATATAAATACAAAGAATAATTCATTCACAAAAGGTT
>JAYEMD010000136.1:0-37386 GCA_034717895.1 Campylobacterota bacterium
ATCATAGAGATTCATCAAATCAAGATAATAATTCAATAATACTTGAATAGAGAGGGGAAGTAAAGACTTTCAGTCTTAGAGAAACCTATGGACTTTCAGTCCATAGTGGTTTAGTTTCCAAAAACTTATTAATAATTCTGATGCTTCAATAAAATTAAAAGGTAAGGTATTTAAATAATCTTTATTTGTTTTTAAGGAAAGACTAAGATAGTATTTTAAAGTTTTCAAAATATTATCATAATTATCGTCGCTTTGATTCTTAGTTGCTTTTATGATTAAAGCTTTAATTGCATCAGTGATATGATATTTAAACTTTACTGATTTTTCATTATCTATAATATCATCTCTAGCTATATTTAAATCTATTACTCCCGGAAAAAAGTTTATTTCTCCACCAATACATTTAGGAATATGTTTAGGCATTACATTTTCAATATCACTATTTATTATAATCCCACCATTTGTATATATTAAATTTCTTTCATCTTTAACTATACAAATGTATAGATTAAATTCACCAGCTGAAGTTTCTAGATGTTTTACAAGTGCATTATCTGCATTCCATGATTGTGTTACTTCAAGTTCTTTATCATCTTTTATTATTTTTAAGTTATGTATGTGTCTACAATAATACTTAATGGCTTTTTCAATATCTATTTGACTACTTCCTTTTAGAAAAACTTCTTTTAAATAGACTCTTACTGTTGTACCAACTTTATCAGGATGTCTATTAACTTTTGATTCTTTTGAGTATTTGAATTGTTCAGAAATACCATTGATTTCTAAGTTAATTTGTTCACATGTGTCATATGTTGTGGATAAAATAATTTTTTCTGATATTATATAAGTACTTATAAAGCCTATCCCAAATTTACCAATTAAGTATAATCTATCATTTGAATTTTCAATAGTTCTATTCATGATGTTTTTTTCATGCTGAATACTTTTACCAATTATAGCAAATGAATTTGAAAAACTATTTTCATTCATACCATCACCATTATCTTCTACCTCAAAATATCCTTTATTTAAATTGATTCTTACAATAATTTCAGGCATAACATTAAAGAAAGTATTTTTTCTTCTTTCACAAGCATCAATCGAATTTTGTATTATTTCTCGTATACAAATATTTTTATTAGAATATAATGATTCTCCAATTAATAAGGTAATGATATTTTCTACACTTGCGGTATATCCTATTGGAAGATTAAATTGAGTATTAGTTATACTATCATCATATACTGCAATTTGCTTCGTTTTTGTAATAGTATTTTTTAATTTACCTAATACTTCCATATTCATTAACCCATCTCTTAAATCAACCCATGATTTTTGTTCAAGAAAGGCAGGTAAATCTAATTTATTACGATCTCCTCCAGGAAGTAAAACGGGGATAATTCTAAAGTTTGAATCTTTTTTGCTTTTTAATTTAGCTTCTTTAATTTCATCATTTTGCCATGCTCCTGTATCATTTTTAAAGAAAACTAAACAAGTGTTAGATTTTTTTATACCTGTATCTATTTCATCAATCCATTCATCACCAAACTCTAGTGATGCTTTATCAAACCAAATACATAGATTATGGTCTATTAAATATTTATATATTTCTTTAACATCATCAATATCTTTATTACTATAACTTAAAAAAGCATCATATTTAGTCATTAGTTATTATCCTTACTAAAAATTTTATTTATGTCATCACAATGGATAACTACTTATAGCATAACATTTTATATAAAACACCTCTACATATAAAAATAAATATAGATAAAGAATGTTGTTTTATTTATACTTTACAAAGCCTTTAAACAAACTACTTTTAAAATAGTTTAATGAAAAAAAATTAAATAATAGCATATTGTACAAACTTGATTTCATTTTAAAATCAAGACTTCGTCGTGTGTTGGTTTTTATATTAAATTATGTAATCTTATCTAAAAATTATAAAAAATAATTTAAGCTAGTTTTAATATTTAGTGACATTTTTACGACACTCAAATTATTATTAACTATTATAATGCATTAGTTCTATGTTTGGTCACAAAGACTCAAATATCACACTTCAAGTATATGCAAAATATATGAAGAAAGAGAAGAAATCCAGAGTATCATTTCTTCTAGCTAGTTAACACATAATTAGCATCGATCTATTCTATCCTGACAATAGTTTGTATTTATACTATATATTATGGTGTTAATTAGCTTGCATAGAACTTTCAACTTTAATATTTTTACCTTTAACGGCTAATATACTTTTTGAATTTAAATTAAAAAACAAAATTAGCAAATAAAAAAGGTGATTGAGTTTTATATATTATTTGAATAGAAAAGTAATAGTTGCGGACTTAGCGTGGTTGCATTGATAAAGCTAAAATATTTCTACTTTTTAATGAAACAGCGGAACACTGTCTGAACGTGAAGAAAAGTGACTAAATGTCACTTTTTAGTGAGTTTGTGACGTGCATTAAAAAGTAGAAATATTTTAGGAACCCGGAGGGCTTTATCACCTTGCAACCGATTTTTTTTCGTTTCATTTTTTTATAAAAAAAAGGAAAGTTGAACCATGACAGCCCATCTCTCCTTTATATTTACATTGAATTATGACTAACTCAACTAACCTCTTCAAACCCTAACAAGAAGGCACATTCCCAGAATCACTTCCATACTCATGAAAAAAGTCATAATAGTGTTCCATATACTTATCTTTTAAAGACTTATCCTTTACACCTGGACAAATACTCTTTATCTCATCAGCAAGTTTTCCAGACTCCAGGATACTCTTCCACTCATCCTGAGTATGTTTCCCAGCCATCTTAGCTCCTGTAACACCACACGCTTTTTTTAGTTTTTTAGAGTAAAGTTTCTGACCTTTCTTCACATCTGCCTGCACAGCTGTTGCTGCCAACCCTGCTACAATTGCCGTACTTAAAACTGTTTTTAATAATCTGTTCATAACTTTTTCCTTTTTATCTATTTATACTTACTATATATTTTGCTATTTGCTCAATCTGTGTATCATCTAAGTTGGCAACCTGCCCTTTCATAATACCTTTCATAGCTTTACCGTATGTTCCTGCTTTGTACCCTTTTAGAGCATCTGTTATTTTCTTTTCATCCCATGTTGAGATTATTTGTGATTTTCCCAAGGCTGCTCTCTCACCGTTCACACCGTGACAACCTTGACACTTATTATATAAATTCTCACCCTGCGATGCACTTAAGCTTGTAACTGCCGCAACACTTAACCCTAGTATTATTTTTGTTGTCTTTTTCATTTTTGATCCCTTTTTGTTTTTATAAAAGAAGTATATAAATTAATTGTGTATTGATTGTGGAATGAACCCTAATCTGTTTTAAAGTGTCAAAATACAATAGAGTATTATTTAGTTTGTTATAATCATATTGTAATAGAATAATTAATTATATTGATAAATTTATTCATTTTTTATTTATTAATTTGGAATATAATGTTATTATAAATAAGATCAATAAGAGGTGCAAACGTGACGGAACAACTAAGATTGAAACAACTAAAAGTTTTATATGTGGAGGATGAACTAGACGTACTAGAAGAGATAGTAGATATTCTAGAACTTCATGTGGGTGAACTTTTTACTGCAACTAACGGTCTTGAAGCAATTGAACTGTTTGAAAAAGAAAATATAGATATAATTATTACAGATATTCAGATGCCAAAAATGGACGGTTTGAGTATGGTTGAAAAAATAAGAGAATCAAATAAAAATATACCCGTTATTATAACCTCCGCTTTTAATGAAGTATCATATCTAAATCAAGCTATAGATCTGCATGTTGACAAATATATCACAAAACCTATAGATATGGAACAGCTTCTAAATGTACTTGACAGAACCGCCACAGTAGTGTACCAACAAAAAGAGATAGAGCAAAGAGACAGGCTTATAAAAGCAATATTAGACAGACACCCTTTCTATTCACTTGTTGTGGATGAAAACAACATAGAAAAACTCAATTTTGATATGTTAAGATTCTTAGGCTATGAAAATGAAGAGGATTTTTACTATCATTACAATACCAAAGGGGATAAATGTGAAAAGTACCAAGGTATCGATGAACTTATTCATAAAATAACATCACTTAAACACACAAATATTACAAGTGAGATGATATGTTTAAAACACAAAAATAACAAAGAGATAGAGTATATGGTAAAAGTAGACTATTTTGAAGGTACACATCTATATCTTATATCTTTTTTTGAAACCAATAAAATAGATAATGAACTAGCATCATGCTTTAAGCATTCTCTTTGTCAAACTTGTTCAAAATAGAGGTACTAAATGGATAAAACAATATATCTAAAGATCATCGCAGTACCTATAGCTTTTGTTCTTATTACCGCTTTCTCCATAGAACTTTATAATATATATGAACTTCAAAATCATAAAAAAAACGCTATTAAAAAAGCTACTGAAGACTTTATAGAAACAAATACAAAAGAGATATATAAAAATGTACACCAAGTTATAGCTGAACTGGATTTTGCAAAAAAGCAGAATTTATATGAATTAAAAAAAGATATAAAATTTAAAGTTGATAATATTCTTCATATCCTTAACAACGATTATCAATTCAATAAAAATATAAAATCAAAAGATGCTCTAAAAGAGGAACTTTTAAATATAGTAAAAAGTCAAAATATAAAAAACAGCAATAACTACTTTTTCGTACTTGATATAAAAACAGGAAAAGCTTTGGCACACAATATAAAAAGCCTTGAAGGGAAGATACTAAAAGATAAAAAAGATCTAAAAGGAACCTACACTTTTCAATCAAAAGTAGAGTTACTAAAAAATAAACATAGCTCATTTCAAGAGTTGTATTTTGAAAAACCGAGCGACCCGAATAAACAATATAAAAAAATAGTATATTTTAAAAAATTCAAAGAGTTCGATTGGATAATAGGTACGGGAAGGTATCTAATGGACCAAGAGATTAAAATGCAAAAAAGGTTAATTAAAAAGTATAACTCTATACAAAATGACTTATCAAAATATATTTTTATCTCAGATCTTCATAATATAAACGGAGGAAAAGAGTTTGCCACCATGCTGGTAATGCCAAATAATAAGAAACTTATAAATCAAAAAATATCTGATGATAAAAAAGATACAAAAGGGAAATACCATAGAAAACAATATCTTAAAGAGTTAAAACTATACGGGGAAACCTTTATAGAGTATTATTATAAAAAACCAAATAGCAGTGAAGAGGGGAAAAAACTTACATACTTTTACCTATATAAACCTTGGGGGTGGATTATAGGAAGCGGTTTTTATTTTGAGGATTTAGAAAGAATAATCTCACATAAAGAGGAAACAATAGCAAAAGAGATAGAAGAACGACATAAAAACACTATAATCTTTACACTTGCTTATATTATTATTGCCTTTAGTATCTCATACTTATTTGCAAATAATATAGTCAGTCAAATTAAACTGTTCCTTGATAGGATTGAGAAACAAAGGTCCACATTTAAAGCACTATTTGAGAACTCATCCGACGGTATTATCCTTATAAAACACGGAGAGTTTAGTGATTGTAATCAAGCCATATTAAATATATTTAAAGCTTCATCAAAAAATGATATCATAAACTCCACACCCTGGGAACTTTCACCGCACCTTCAAAGTGACCAAAAAGAATCAAAAACAAAAGCTATCCAATATATCAACAAAACTTTAATAGAGGGCTCGGTACATTATGAATGGATACATAAAAGGCTCAACGGAGAATTGTTTGAAGCCGATATTACACTTACCAAAATCAATATTGACAATACTGATTATGTCCATGTTCTTCTAAAAGATATTAGCGAGAAAAAAACACTTGAAAAAGAGTCCAAACAAAAAGACAGTATACTAATTCAACAATCAAAAATGGCAGCAATGGGTGAGATGATAGGTAATATTGCGCACCAATGGAGACAACCTTTAAACGCACTAAGCCTTACAGTACAAAAAATAAAGATGTACCATGACAATGGAAAACTTGATGATGAGATGATGGAAAAATCTATAACAAAAAGTAAAACCCTTATCAAAAAAATGTCATCTACTATTGATGACTTTAGGGATTTTTTTAGAGTTGATAAACAAAAAGCACCATTTAATATAAAACAAGCAATAGAAGAGACTATAGAGCTGTTGGATGCAAGCTTGAAAAACAATAATATCAAAGTTGATATATCAACCCTAAAAGATACTTCTGAATATATAGGTTTTAAAAATGAATTTGAACAAGTAATTTTAAACATAATAAACAACGCAAAAGATTCACTTACACAAAACAATATATCAGATCCGGTTATTGAAGTGACCTGCTATGAAAAAGATCAACATATCTTTGTTGAGATTGCAGATAATGCAGGTGGTGTACCCTCTGATATTATAAATAAGATATTTGAACCTTATTTTACTACTAAAGATCAAGGAAGCGGTACGGGTATAGGTCTGTATATGTCAAAAATGATCATAGAAAACAATATGGGAGGAACTATAGAGGTTCAAAATAAAAAAGATGGTGCATGTTTCACAATTACACTTTTAAAGGAAAAACAAGATGCTTAGCAATATGACACTTTTATATGTAGAGGATGAGGAGATCATCATCGAAGAGATGGAAGATATATTAAAAGAGAGCGTAAAAGATCTTTATATTGCAAGAAACGGTCAAGAGGGGCTGGAGCTTTATAAAAAACATAATCCTGATATGATACTTACAGATGTAAAGATGCCTCTTATGAACGGTCTTGATATGGCAAAACAGATCAAAGATAGTAATAGTGATATCCCGATAATTCTCCTTACCGCATTTAATGATATGGAGCTTTTAATAAAAAGTATAGATATAGGTATAGATAAATATATAAACAAACCTATTGAAGATATAGCTAAGCTTTTTGCTATTTTAGAAGAGGTTGCTTACAAAGTTCAAATTAGTAAAGAGAACGAATACCACAAACAGATGCTCTTAACACAAAATAAGATCGCTTCATTAGGGGAGATGATAGGAAATATCTCCCACCAATGGAGACAGCCTTTAAGTTTTATAACTACTACACTAACTACCCTTCAGGTAAATAAAGAGTGCGGTATTGAGCTTAGTGAAGAGAAAACTTATGAACTATATAACAACATAATAGAATCTGTTCAAGATCTCTCTAAAACACTTGATGATTTCAGAAATTTTTTCAACCCCGATAATGATAAGAAAAAAGAGTTTAATATTGGTGAAACAATTCATGGACTTTCATCTATTTTATCTGATATTTTCAAGAACTCAACAGTAGTTTTTCATTGTCAGGTGGAAGATATAATATTTTACGGTAATGAAAATATACTCATACAAGCACTGTTAAATCTTTTTAACAATGCAAAAGATGCAACAGAAGATATGGAAAATGCTATTATTAAAGTTGGATGCACTTTGATAGATAAACAAATAATCATAACAATTGAAGATAACGGTGTTGGGATAAAAAAAGATATTATTGATAAGATATTTGAACCCTACTTTACTACAAAACACCAGTCACAAGGTACGGGTATCGGACTATATATGACAAACCAGATAGTTACAAAACATCTAAAAGGCAATATTGCCGTTCAAAGTGAACCCGGGTCAACAATCTTCACTATATATCTGCCTTATAATAAAAAAGAGGTTTAGAATAAATCTAAACCTCTTTTTCTACAAACTTATACTTTTAGTTTTAACAGATCCCTTTTTCTGCTTGAGATTCCAATAACAACAAATACTAAAGCTGTTAGAACATAAACCCACATAGGAATAGGCACAGGATCTCCCGTAGCGTATGAGTGCATACCGCTTAGGTAAAAGTTTACTCCAAAGTATGTCATAAGTATAGAAGCAAATGCCAAAGTAGACACAACACTGAATATATATGGACTATTCAGTTTTGGTACAAATCTTAAATGTATCACAAAAGCATATACTATAATAGATACCCAAGCCCAAGTCTCTTTTGGATCCCAGCCCCAGTATCTACCCCAAGACTCATTTGCCCAAACACCCCCTAAGAAGTTACCTACTATTAGGGCTGCCAGACCTATAATCAGTGCTGCTTCGTTTATAGCGGTTATTTGTCTAATCGTATCATCTATATGCGGTTTCTTTGGATCTCTTACAATAAACAGTAACATAGCCATAAATCCAAGCATAGCCCCAATTGCCAAGAATCCATATGAACCTGTGATAATAGATACATGTATTGTAAGCCAATATGATTTAAGTACAGGTACAAGATTTGTTATTTGCGGGTCTATTCCGCTTAGATGTGCCGTAAACATAAATACACCTGCCATAACAACCGTAGCACTCAATGCCATAATAGATTTTCTAAAGAAGAACAAGCCGGCAAACATAGCAGACCAGGCTATATAGATAAGCGACTCATAGGTATCACTCCATGGAGCATGACCGCTTATATACCATCTCATACCCATGCCCATTGTCTGTACAACAAACAGTACTGCAAGTATCACAAAAAAAGCAGTATTGATCTTAGGCGATGACCAATTTTTATTAAACACGGTAAGAAAAGATACTATAAACAATACAAACCCGACTATTACATATGCTATAGTAAGTTTAGGGAATATTGATAGCTTATTGAACATTATCTCAGCGTCTATTATCTCTTGTGCAGGTCTTACGTTTGCTCCTGCTTTTTGTTGGTAGGTATCTATAAGTTTTAGATATTTTTCTGCCTCTTGGAAGTTATTTTGCGCCACTGAGCCTATAAAACCTTTTATCATAGTTTGAACAACCTCTTTTGTCTGACCGTGAAACTGTTTCATAGCATCCATTGGGTTAAACCATTTTGTAGTGTCGTGACCATCACCGTCATCAGGCATAGGGAAGATATTGAACAAGCTTCCGTAAAATACCATATACGCGATGTTGATCCTCTCATCAAGTTTTAAAATATCTTTTTCAAAAGTTCCTCTTTGATTTGGGTTGGTTGCATTTGCCTGCTCTACCAGATCTTTTAATTTATAACCCTCTTGTGTAAATACTTCAGAAAAAGCCACATAATCTCTTGAAGCCTCTATACCTAGTGTTTGTTTTAGTTTTGGTGTTTTTATCTTTAGGAGTTTAACATTGCTCCAGATATCAGGACGACTTAACATCCCAAGAACCACTTGGTTAGCATTCATCCCCATCATAGTACTTTTTCTGCTTAGTTTATTAAGTATCTCCGTACTTAATGAGTCCACCGGTTTCATCCTTCCCATATTTGACTGAGTTACCAGCTTACCGAATTTTTGTGCAATATGTGCGGACTTTTGTTTATACTCATCAAGGTAATCTACTTGAGTGTTTTTTTCATTTGCATTTGCATCTATATTGAACAATGCCGTTAAAACTAACACTGCTGCTATAGAGTTGAACTGCTTTATATACCGAGTAAGCTTTACAAATCTGGAGCTCTTATCGAACATATTCATAACAAGACCTAGTGTTAAAAGAAAGTATCCAAGATATGTAGGCCATTTTCCAGGGTCGTTATTTACCGATAGAACCGTACCTTTTTCATCTTTGTCATATGAGCTTTGGAAAAACTGATAGTTTCCGTACTTTAAGGTGTTGTTCATAAAGATTCTATAATCAAACTCTTTATTGTTTGTTTTGTCTATAAGTGTAACTTCACTGGCATAAGATGAAGGTGACATACTTCCAGGATACCTTTGAAGTTGAAAATCTCTTAGTTTTAATGAAAAGGGCAGAGTCATATCTTTAGAGCCGTAAGAAAGGGATACTTTTATATTATCTTTAAACTCAAGTTCCCTTTTCATTCCGGGAGTTCCCCTGTCTCCTACTAACTTAACAAGCTGTGATTCTTCACCTATAGATACTTTTGTACCGATAAGATTCATAGTGGCACTCCCTTTTTTTGCAAACTTATAGCTATCCATAGAGAGAGTTAGTATTTTATTTTCAAAGGGGATATTATATTCAAAACTATTATTACCAATAGCCCCAAACTCTTTTTGAAACTCTTGATAGTATTTTTTACCGTTTTGCTCAACAACTACTTGAAAGTACGGTTCTAAAGAGATCATCTCATTTTGAGTATCACCTTCTCTTATATGTATAATACCCTCAAAACCACTGTATCTAGTAAGTCCTGCTCCTAAAAGCATAACAACAAAAGAGAAATGAAAAATAAATTTAGCTTTAGATCTCCACATTTTTCTTCTATATATGATACCCGATAGATTAACTATAGATAGTATCATCACAGTTTCATACCATATATGACTATACACAAGAACTCTAGCCGTAGAGGTACCGTAGTCATTTTCTATAAAAGTAGCAACAGCAGCTCCTACACCTAAAAGAAAAAACAGTATCAGCATCAATTTATATGAAAAGAATATATCCGCACCTTGTTTAAAAAATGTTGGTTTCATAACTAATAAATATCCTTAAAAAATTTTGGTCGATTATAACAAATCAACTCAAACAGCATCCTGAAAGATATAGTTAATAATAATAATTCAGAATTCACTACTTTTTATAAGTATTTGAAACCCAAGAGAACTTTTGATATAATCCAACTAATGAAAACAAAAAGGTGAAAAATGATCGAAGTTTTTAATGCTATTACAAATATAGCCACATCAATAGAAAATAATGTTTTTGCAGATTATGATAGATTTGCAAAGCCGGAATTAAATGAGCAAGAGATCCATAAAGATGTTTATACTTTTTGTTCAAAAGTGATAGAGGAAGAGTTCAACTACTTAAAAAGTGTAAAAGCAATTGTATCAAAAGATAAAAAAGAGATATACACAATAAATAATAACGGTCAATATATTGTAAGCTTTAGCGCAATAGACAATATAGAACTTCTTGACTATAACTTCTCTTTAGGTACAATCTTCGGAATATACGAGAACCAACTTGAAGCTTCTAATTTAAAAGCAGCCATATACATCACATACGGACCTACTTTTCAACTGGTATTCGCTTCAAAAGATGAGGGTGTAAAATACTTCTCAAATGAACATGGGGAATTTATACAGCAAGACTCTTTAACATTAAAAGAAAAAGGGAAAATAAACTCAACAGCGGGAGTGGTTAATGAGTTTGAAAAAAAACATAAAGATCTTATACAAGGTTTTTTTGATGAAGGATACAGACTAAGATTCAGTAACTCTTTAGCTCTTGATACACACCAGATACTTTTCAAACAAGGCGGGATCTATTCATCTCCTGCGACTAAAACAGATCCTACCGGTACTATAGATGTTATCTTTGAAGCATTTCCTATCTCATTTATCATAGAACTTGCAAACGGTAAATCAGTGGACGGGGGAAAAAGAATATTAGATATAGTTTCACCTAAAATAGATCAAAAAACACCTATATACTTTGGATCAAAAGAGGAGATCAACAAAGTTTTAAAAACATTATCATAAAAAAAGAGAAGCTTCACTTCTCTTTTTCTTTCTCTACCTTATTTTTGGTAACTCCTACCTCTTTTTTATTTTTGGCAAAACCTGCACCTTTTTTTGTTTTTTGTGTTAGATTCAAAGAGTTTATCTCATCTCTATAGTCGATATCTTTATGATTCATAACTGCAAAACATTTTGCTATTACGGCAATGTTATTCGGGACCTCACCTTTTGTTTTATATGCTTGAATATTTTTTTCACTTACTTTTATTAATGCACTAAATTTCGGCAACGTTATTTCACTATCTAATAGAAGTTTTTTAAATTCTATAAATGTCATCAATACCCTTTTAAATAAATTTTAAAAATTATAGCATAAGTTCTTGACTTTTCATATTAAATAGTATACAATAACTATAATTTATTACCATTGGTAGTAAAAACTCAAAAAAAAGGATAACAGATGTCAAAGAAAGAGAAAGAAGAACTAAAGAAAAAAAAGAAAAAAGCGGCTAAAAAAGCAGAAAAGAAAAAGGCGGCAAAAAAGAAGGCAGCTAAAAAAGCGGCAAAAAAGAAGTCAGCTAAAAAAGCTAAAAAACAAAACAAAAAAAAGTCTAAGAAAAAATCTTCTAAGAAGAAATAATAACTTGACTTTATTAAGGTCACATCTACTTTGTGGCCTTATTCTTACTAAACTATAAAATCATATTACTTTTTATAATATTCATTTTTTATTCATTATATTACGTTATCATTCCATATAAATTCTATTATATATTAAAGGTTTTTCATTATGGGAAAAATAAAAATACTTTACATGGACTCACAAAAAGAGTTTGCCAAAAATGCTTTAAATTTTTTTATAGAAAACAACTATGATCTAAAATACATCAATAGTATCAAAAAAGCTCATATAGAATATTCGTTTAACAAACCTGATATTATCATAACAGATATTGACCTAGAAGACGGCAACGCCTTAAACTTTATAAAAAAGATAAAAAAACTGGACAATCAAATAAAGCTTATTATCCTATCTTCAAATACACATAAAGATATCCTCCTGGAAGCTTTAAAATTAAAAGTAGATAAATTTATTATAAAAGATAAAGATTTCTATGAACTGCAACAAGAGATCAACAATCTAAAAATACACAGTGACAGGGAAGAAAATCATGAAAAAATCATATATGATCTAGGTAAGGAGTATTTATATGAAAATGATACTTTTAAAATAGTATATAATAAAAAAATAATTCATCTTACCTCTCAAGAAAATGATCTTATCTCAGAGCTTCTAAAAGCTCAAGGTAATTTTGTCCCTTACGAAACACTTCAAAACTGTATAGGTAAAGCTATAGAATCTACTATCGATACTCTAAGAACAGTTATAAGAAAAATCAGAAAAAAAACATACAATGATATCATTCAAAATAAAAACGGTTTTGGATATAAAATAAACCTTCAAAAAAATATTGATCTAAATAGTAATATAAAGATATCAAACTATACTAAAATAGATGCCAAAATATTGATACTAAAGGGTGATAAAAAACAAAGTGAACTTTTAGAACACCATTTAAGAAAACTTGGATTTGATTGTGAACTGCTTTTACCATCTCACAGGCAACTGAACTTATAAAAAATGAAAAATTCAACTACATAATCTCTGAATTAAATCTTCCTGACGGGGAGAGTATAGACTTTATAAGGGAGCTTGACAACCTTAAAGAGACAAAAGTGATAATACTCTCGGATAATTCAGATATGCACTACAAAGAGTATTTATACTTCAAAGGTATTCTTGACTATATTATAGATATACCTGATACAAAATATCTAGCACATTCAATTTATCAAACAATATACAAGATTGAATCAAACACAAAATTTAACAATATTCTGATCATTGAAAAATCAAAAAGGATATGTGAACAGATCAAAGATATTATGCTTCCTAGAAACTATGAGGTAAGTGTTATAAATGATCTTGAACAAGCATATGAGATATTAAAAACAAAAAGCTACTCCCTTGTGATACTTGATATTAATTATAATAATTGTTTCGAGTTTTTGTCAAATGTAAGGTCAAATATAGACAAATCTATCCCTTTTATTATGTTAACTGAAACAAATAGAACATATGATATTGTTAGAGAAGCATACAAACACGGTATTAGTGAATGCCTTAGAAAACCAATTTTTGCAGAAGAGTTTATACTAAAAGTTGACCAGCTTATAGATCACTTTAAGCTTATATATAATATTATGGAAAAACAATCTCTTTTAGATTCATATAGAAAAATCGTAGATATTTCTACTATAGTCTCAAAAACTGACCCAAAAGGGATAATTACATATGTAAACAAAACTTTTTGTGATATATCAGGGTATGACAAAGATGAGCTTATAGGGGAATCACATAATATAATTAGACACCCAAAGATCTCAAAAGAGATATTTAAAGAGATGTGGAAAACAATAAAAAACGACAAAAAGATCTGGAGTGGTATAATAACAAACAAAAATAAACAGGGTGAAGATTATATAGTTAAAACACATATCATGCCTGTAGTTGATCTTGATGGAAATATAAGTGAATTTATAGCTTTAAGAACAGATATAACAGAAATATATAAAAGGAATAATATATGAAAGTACTAATAGTTGATGATAGTAAAACTATCCTAAAAACAATGAGATACAAACTAGAGGGTGAGCTAGGACTAAAGATATATACAGCTGCATCTATGAAAGAGTGTGCCGATCTTATACTTGAACACAAAGGGAAATTTGATATTTCACTTCTAGACTATAACCTGCCTGACGCACAAAACGGGGAGATAGTTACTTTTATCAATAAATTTAACATCCCCTCCATATTATTAACAGGTTCAAAACTTGATAAAAACAATGATATATTTAAAAATCCGGTTTTAATAGATTATATTATTAAACAAAGCAGTTATGCTATTGAGTATACGGTTTCTATGGTTAGAAGATTCATACTCAATGAAAAAGTAGAAGTTATGATTATAGATGATTCTAAAACATTTGCTGCTAAAATGGAAGCCCTGTGTAAAAAATACAATCTAAATACAATAGTACAATACAGTGCAAAAGATGCACTGGAAACAATAAAAAGCAGACCGAACTTAAAATTAATACTTGTAGATTATATGATGCCTGCTATGAATGGTTTGGAATTTACTATGGAACTTAGAAAAACATATAAAAAAGATGAAATAGCACTTATTGCACTATCAGGTACAAGTGAAAAAGAGATAGTTGCAAGCTTCTTAAAATACGGTGCAAACGACTTTTTATATAAAGACTTTACAAATGAAGAGTTCTTAGCAAGAGTAAATAACAATCTTGAGGTGGTGGAACTTTTCACTACAACACAAGATAAAGCAAAAAAAGATTACCTAACAGGTGTCTTCAATAAAAACTACCTTCTAAATCTTGGTGATGAGATATATACTATTGCTAAAAAAAGAAAAGAGTTATTAGCTGCCGTATGTATTGAGATAGACAACTTTGATATCTTTACAGAATCAAAAGGTCACGAAATATCAGATGAAGCTATTAAACATATTGCCGTAATATTAGAAAAAAACCTAAATAAAGATACTATTGTTGCAAGATTCAGTGTAGATCAATTTTGTATCCTTTTAAAGAAAAGACCCTCTGCTGAGATACATCAAACATTTCAAGAGATACAAAATATAATAGCAAATACACCTTTAGAGTATCATAACAACAGTTACAACCTTACAATTTCCGTCGGTGTAAACAATAACCTTGCAGATAATCTTGAAGAGATGATAAGTTTTGCGGATGAAGCATTGTGTAATGCTAAACATAAAGGGATAAATAATATAGAGATGTATTCAGGATTTTAATAAAAGTCTATAGTAGATCCCAAGAATAATCCCTTTGAAAATCAACATATAAACTTTAGATAGATAATCCATAATTCTATTTATGAGGTGCAAGTTTATAGTGATTGGGATAGTGCAGTTGAAGATTTTATAGAAGTATTTTTAGATGTTCCTGAAGATAGTAAGGTTTATAGTTATATATACTATGATAAGATTCAAAGAGACCATGAAGTAAAGGTTTTGCAGTTGTAGCAAAAGAGGTTAGAAACTTAGCATCAAGATCTGCAGAAGCAGCAAATGAGATAAAAGCATTGGTTCAAAATGCTACGAATAAAGCAAACAACGGTAAAAATATTGCTGATGAGATGATACATGGATATGAAGAGTTAAATAGCAGTATCGTAAAAACCATTGATCTTATAAAAGATGTTGAAAATGCTTCAAAAGAACAGTTAGCAGGAATTGAGCAGATAAATAATTCTGTTTCAGAACTTGATCAGCAGACACAATCAAATGCTTCAATAGCAAACAATACACAACAGATTGCTTTAGAAACAGATTCTATTGCAAAACTGGTTGTAACAAATGCAAATGAAAAAGAGTTTATAGGCAAAAATGATGTTAAAGCCAAAAATGTATCTAATAACGACCATAGTTTACCAATCAGCCAAAAAAGAGCTATATCAGAACCGCTTCATTAAATACAATTAAAGCAAATAATAACACTGACGAATGGGCAGGCTTTTAAAAGCTTACCTACTTTAAGGAGTCTTATATCTCCATAAACTTTAACTACCCCATAAGAGGAAGCATTATCTTAAATAATGCTCCTTGTTTGGTACTGCGAACATTTAGGTCTCCGTTCATATGGTTTTTTATAATATCGTAACTCATATGAAGACCCAAGCCTGTTCCATTTTTCCCTTTTGTCGTAAAATAGGGTTCAAATATTTTATCAATAATATTTTCTTGTATCCCACCTGCATTATCTTCAACGGTTATATATACCTTGTTATCTTTTACATAACTATCCAAAATGATCAAACCATTCTTTATATTTTTATCTATAATAGCATCTTTGGCATTATTTATAATATTTATAAATACCTGTAAGATCTCATCTGCAATTACGTTTATCTTAATATCTTTTTCCCCGTTTTTACTGATAATTTTTATTTTATTATCAATCAAACTCGGCTTTGTGATCTCTATAGTATAGTCTAAAATACTATTTAAACTATGTTTTTTTAACTCTTTGTCCCCTTTTATAAAGTCCCTGAAGGTATCTATCGTATCACCTAGGTATTTAACATTTGTCAAAACACTCTGCGTTGTTTCCTCAAAATAGTCATCGGTTAAAATATTCAGCTCATTTTGCACCTGTATAGATGTTACGGCGACACTTATGCTATTTAATGGTTGTCTCCATTGGTGTGCAATATTTCCTAACATATCACCCATTTGAGCCATTTTAGTTTGCTGGGATAACATAACTTCCTGCTTTTTAAGTATAGCCTGTTCCCTTTTTATACTGTTTTTTAGATCCTCATTTAATCTACTTAATTCATTTGATGTTACATTTATCAAATGAGACAGTGCTTTTGAAGAAAGAGTATGTAGATCTATGTGAGATGATCCATTTTCTATATCATGTTTTTTTATTTGGTTAGTTTCACTTAAAGCAAGTACCGTCATTGTTTGATTCATAAGCTCAGTATTACACATTTTGCCATCTGTAAAAAACTCTCCGTAAGTAAAAAATCCGGCACTGTTTGCTATTTTACTAAAAGGAGCTATCTCATTTTCCGACAAATGATTCATAAACCTTCTTCTTGCCATACAGGAGTATATAAAGATTGACTCCACAGGTATATCTCTAAGCTTACTTGGAATATCCATTGCACAATCTAAGATCAACTCATTGTTACCGTATCCAAACCTTACAGTATCACCTTCATGAAAATCTCCGGCAAACCTTAATGTACCGTCAGTACAAACTCCCGTAACAGCCCTTGCTATATTTACACCGTTTCTTTGAATTATTAAAGGAAACTCTATACCGATTGCAGGAAGTTTTGCCGCAACATCATCACCAAGATAATATTTATAGGTATCATAGGCAGACTTATCATCTATTTTATATACTATATTATCCTCTGACGAAGTTATAGTTAACTCTTTACCTATCGGTTCCCAATTAAAATTATAATCTGTAAATATATTAAGCTCACCGCTTAAACTTACAGCTACTGCACCGCTTGTTATAATTTTATCTTTTGTAAAAACAAATGTTTCCACAAAAGATGAATTATCTCCGGAGAGTCCGCCTGATAAAATAATATTATCATTCCCCTCTTTTAAACCCAATAAAAACTGTTCACCGTCAACATTTAATCCATCTGCAAAAGATATTATTAGTTTTGTACCCTCTTGGGATATTTTATTTGAAAGTTTATTCCCCAGTTGTTTTGAATTTAGGTTTGTATCGGTAACATAATCACATTTACATTTAACATGCTCAAATTTAGTAACACTGATCACTGTTTTGGTAGTTGATACCTTGTCGTTTAAAATTTCACCGTCCGTTGTAGAACCGATAATAACGGCATTTGGAACTAGTGAGTTTATATCATCGACAACCGATAATATAAACTCTTTGTTAATAACACCCGTAAAAACCTGTATAAATAGTTCATCATTTTTATCAAACTTCTCCTCATCTAAGAAGTTTTCCAATAACTCTTTTGAACTATAATAACTGTTAGCGGTTTTCATAGATTATACAAGTTTACCTTGCATCTTTTATAGCGTTAAGTACCTCTTCATAATCAGGTTCATCCGTTATTTCAGGAACAACCTGCTTATAAGTTATCTCACCGTTTCTATTTATAACAAATACAGTTCTAGCTAATAAACCTTTTAATTTATTGTCAGTCATCAATACACCGTAAGATTTACCAAACTCTTTATCAACATAGTCACTTCCAACTTGTAGATTATCTATCCCTTCAGTTGTACAGAATTTTGATGAAGCAAAAGGTAAGTCCATTGATACGACAGTAGTCATACATATATCAAGATTACCAACCTCTTGATTAAATCTTCTAGTTTCTGCTGCACAAGTAGATGTATCTAAAGATGGTACCGAGATGATAAGCTGTACTTTATCATTTGCTCCACCAACCTCTATATCTTCTAAATCTGCTCCAACTATCGTAACAACAGGTGCTATATCACCAACTTGAAGATCATTACCCTCTAGTGTTACATCCGTACCTTTAAATTTTGTCATCTCCATATCACTCTCCTTTTATATTAAGATTAAAACTATTAAGAAACTAAATCTTTGATCTTTACTTTTAACTGATCAACTGTAAATCCAAATTTCTCAAACAATTTGTTTGCAGGTCCACTTTCCCCGAAAGTTTCCATACCTATTACATGATCTGCAAACTTGTAGTATTCCATAGCAGTTGCAGCTTCAATTGCTACAACAGTAGTATCGGGATCAATAATTGTATCTATATACTCTTTAGACTGTTCACATAAAAGATCAAAACACGGTACAGATACAATATTTGCATTTATACCAAAGTCTGATTCTAAGAAACATGCAGTTTGAAGAGCAAGCATAACTTCACTTCCTGAAGCCATAAGTGTTACTGTTGCATTATCTCTTTTTGCCAATAAGTATCCACCGTTACTTACATCTCCATCTACCTTTTCCGGCTTAAGAGTTTTTAGCTTTTGTCTTGATGTTACAAATGCAGTAGGAGCATTCATAGTTAAAGCTTTTTTCCAACACTCAATATTTTCAGTTGCATCTGCCGGTCTGAATGTATAGAAGTTAGGCATAGCTCTAAATTGACTTAACTGTTCAATAGGCTGATGGGTAGCACCATCTTCACCAACACCGATTGAGTCGTGACTCCAGATAAAATGTTGAGAAATATTTGAAAGTGCAGCAACTCTTGCCGCAGGTTTTAAATAATCTGAGAATATAAAGAATGTAGCAGTGTATACTTTAAATAACCCGTAAAGATTCATAGCATTTGCGATTGCTGCCATAGAGTGCTCTTTTATACCAAAGTGAAGGTTTCTACCTTTTGGGAAATCTCCAAGACCTAAAAGTTCAGTTTTATTTGAAGGTGCAAGATCTGCTGATCCACCTATAAAGCTTGGTACTGCTTTAGCAATAGCATTTAAGATCTTATGGTTTGAATCTCTTGTTGCTATCTCATCTATATCACTAAAGTCAGGATATTCAACTTTTGAATAATCAGGATTTAAAAGTGCAGTTAAAGTTTCATTTTGTTCACTTAAAGGAAGATCTTTTTTAACCATCTTCTCCCAAGCTTTACTTAAAACTTCACCTGATTGTGTTTTATCAAATGCCTCTTTTACGTCACTTGGAACTACAAAAGTTGATTCAGTATCAAACCCTGCATTTTTCTTAGATGCTTTTAACTCTTCCTCACCTAGAGGTGCACCGTGAGTTTTATGAGATCCTTCCATAGTTGCAGCACCTTTACCGATAGCTGTTTTTGCTATGATAATAGTTGGTTTATCACTGTTTTTAGAAGCTGTAAGCGCCTCATCAATCGCTTTAAAATCATGTCCGTCAATTGTAATTACATTAAAATTAATAGCTTCAAATCTTTTTGCAACATCTTCACTCCATGCAATAGAGATATCGCCCTCGATAGTTATATCGTTGCTGTCATAGATAAGTGTAAAGTTAGATATACCATGATGTCCTAGTGTAGCACATGCTTCATATGAGATACCCTCTTGAAGATCCCCGTCCCCGCAAAGACAATATACATGATGATCTATAACTTCTGCCGTTTCAGAGTTAACACAATATTTTGCATATTCACTAGCCATTGCAAATCCAACTGCATTTGCTATACCCTGCCCTAAAGGTCCCGTAGTGATCTCAACTCCGCTTGTATGACCGTATTCAGGGTGTCCTGGAGTTTTACTTCCAACTTGTCTGAAGTTTTTAAGATCATCTATAGTTAGATCAAATCCCCAAAGGTGTAATAGTGAGTATACTAAACTGCTGGCATGACCACCGCTAAATACCAATCTATCTCTGTTTAACCATTGTGGGTTCTTTGGATCAAGTTTAATATGACTGCTTAAAACCGTTGCTATATCCGCTAAACCCATTGGAGCACCTGGGTGTCCGCTGTTTGCCTGCTGAACCATATCTGCTGCTAAAAATCTAATCGTATCCGCTTGTTTTTGTAAAAGTTGTTGTGACAATTTTATTTCCTATATTGTGTTTTTTATTATTTTACCTAAAATTTGGTAAATATTTTATTGGTCAAAATCTTTATTTCTAAATTTTTTTCTAATATATAAAAACTCTTGCCTGTTATCATTGAATATATCAACTATTGCAGGATCAAAATGTTTCCCTTTTTGTTCATTTATAAACTCAATTATATCAGGAAGAGCCCACCCTTTTTTATAACTTCTATCCTCACCTAAAGCATCAAATACATCTGCAAGTGCAGTTATTCTGGAGTATATATGTATCTCCTCGCCTTTTAACCCTTTTGGATAGCCTGTACCGTCATATTTTTCATGGTGTTCATACGCAATCAATGAAGCTGTTTTTATAATTTTATTTTTTGTATCTTTAAGCATATGATATCCAACCGTCGTATGGCTTTTCATAATCTCAAACTCAACATCGGTAAGTTTTCCCGGTTTATGTAAAATATCATCAGGGGTACCTACTTTACCTATATCATGTAAAGCACTGGCATTGTATAACAGTTCTATATCTTCTTTATTCATCCCTAGATGTGTAGCGATTATCTTACAATATTCTGCTACCCTTTTTACATGATATCCTGTCTCCTCACTTCTTGTTTCAGCTATCATACCCATTTTATTCAGAATCTCCTCTTGGGTATTTTTAAGTTCTATATTTAACTGAAAAATATCTGTAATATCCTTTCTTATGGCTATATACTCAGAGATATTATTATGTTTATCTAAAATTGGAAGAATAGTTGTATCTACATAATAAAATGAGCCGTCTTTTTTTGTATTTTTTATGTGACCGCTCCATACTTTTTTATTTTCAATAGTATCCCACAACTCTTTAAAAACTTTTTTGGGTATATCTTTACTTCTTACGATATTGTGAGGTTTTCCTATAAGTTCTTCCCTTGAATATTGGGAAACTTTACAAAATTCATCATTTACATAAGTTATAATACCTTTTAAGTCGGTTTTTGAAACAATATTTGTAATATCAATGGCATCTTTATATTGATAAAGGAGGTTTTCTGTATTTTTGAGTGTATTTTTTGTCTTGATCTGATTTAAGATTATCTTTATAGCAAATACCATTATCCCAACTATTGCAAAAATGGTCATTATTGTTGTTACGGCTATAAAA
The DNA here is from genome assembly GCA_034717895.1 of Campylobacterota bacterium. Classification (GTDB taxonomy): domain Bacteria; phylum Campylobacterota; class Campylobacteria; order Campylobacterales; family Arcobacteraceae; genus JAIOSF01. The sequence continues at coordinate 21,780 of JAYEMD010000136.1, forward strand.
TCCTTCTGCGTTTTCATATCACTGTGAAATCTTTCAGTAAGCTCATCAAATCCTTTAGTTTTCATTTTACTTATCATCTCAAAATATTTTCTACTCTCAACCGCCAAAGGTGTAGCATCTAACTTGTATTTTAAATACATATTATATTTTTCCGTATTTGTACGAGCCTTTAAGGAATTCATCTTCTCTAAAGCATCGTTTAGAAAAGCAACAGTTAATAATTCTGATTTTTTGAGCAATTGAAGCTTTTTATTATGTTCAAGTGTACCCTCTATACTCTGTTCAAGGTATTGAAAATTTATTTTTATTTTATTAATACTGTTTTTTATTTTAGCGATATTTTTATCATAACTATTCCCAAGCATTATATCTCTTGAACAACGGCTTATATAGTTTAATTCTTTTTCTATTGTAAGTACCGATGTTTTCCCTTTTACCGCTTTTTCTTTATATTCAAGGAAAGACTCATCTAATGTTTTAGAGGTATGTAGTATTATCTGTGATGCCAAGAATATAATTAATATAATTATAGAGGTAAATATATATATCTTTTGTTTAATGCCCAAAATAAAATTCCAAAATGTTTTTATCAATTCTATTATAATCTCACTTACAACCTTTAAATTTTAACAACTACAAAGTAAGAATTTATAACATAATGGGTAAAATAATGAAAAATAAAGGGTTATTTATGAATTTAAAAGAAAAACTAAAAACAGATCTTAAAGATGCAATGAGAGCAAAAGAGATAATAAAAAGAGATTCAATAAGATCTATCAATACAATGATAAAACAAATTGAAGTTGATCAACGGATTGAGCTGCAAGACGCGGATATTATAAAACTTATCCAAAAAGGTATAAAACAAAGAGAAGAGGCTATAACTCAATATAAAGATGCAGGAAGGGATGATCTAGTAGAAAATGAGCAAAATCAAATAGATATTTTTAATCTTTACCTTCCAAAACAGCTCACAGATGAGGAACTAGAAAATATTTTAAAAGAGATTATAGAAGAAGTCGGTGCAGCATCAATGAAAGATATGGGTAAAATAATGAATCCGGCAAAAGAAAAAATAGGCGGTAGTGCCGACGGTAAAAGAATTAACGAAACAGTAAAGAAACTGCTTAGTTAGCGATAATTTATTTAAAAGATCTTTTTAGTTTTCTAATAGATCTTTTAACTGAACAAAACTATTTAATATAGATGCATTTATATAGTAAACATCAACTGCATCTTGTAGTACAAATACATGTTCTTTCCAATTTACCAGATCATCTATAATTGCAACTATAAACTTAGATACCATCTCTTTTCTTTGAACTTTACTGAAGTCTGCAGCTTTTAGTAGTTCAACCAGCCCGTAAAGAACCTTACTTAACTCTTCAAACTCGGTAAATCTATATAAAAATCTGTTATATTTTTCAAGAAGATATACAATATCATCCAACTTCTCTTCTATTTTACTTTCAAACAGTAAATAAGCAATAAGTGAATCAAGCTCCTCTTCAAGATCTAAAAGGTCTTCCGTATCAAACGCATCTTCACTATACTCTTCTAAAAACTCGGAAGCTGAAACTTTCTTATGTGAATCATTAAAGGCATCCATAAGTTCTTTGCTGTGTTCTATGCCGTTTTTATCCTCTTCTGAATCAAAATCCATAAACTCATCGGAATCATCGTCAAAGTCCATAAACTCTTCTGAATCATCATCAAAGTCCATAAATTCATCCTCTTGTTGTAGGTCTGAATCTGCGGATTCTTTTTGTTCCTCTTTTTTAACTTTGTAAGCTTCTAAAAAGTTTTCCAATGAGTACTCTATCTCTTTATTATCATACGGTTGATATATATATTTGTAAACACCAAGTTTCAGCGCTTTAAATCTAAACTCCGTATCATTCAGATTAGTAACACCTATAATCTGAGGCAATACAATATTCAAAGATTTTAATTGCTCTAAAAGGCTAAGTCCGTTTAACTGCTTTGAAGCTATATTTATATAGGCAAGATCAATTTTATTATTTTCCATAATTTCAATTGCATCACTGCAATTATCAGCTTCAAAATAACTATAATCCATACCGATTTTTTTAAGATACTCCGTAGAATCATTACGAACTATCTTATTATGTAAAACATTGCTGTCTACTAGTAAAATATTTAGCATAAACTAACTTGCTAACTCAATATTGTTAAAGAATTTTTTATTAAATTCATCCTCAACTATTACCTTTTTTTCTGCTGACAAACAAAAAAGAAGCTGCATTATAGAGGGGTGTATATCATTTGACTGAACTACTATCTCCTCACAATCTTCAGATAGTTTCAATAACTCTTCATGATCTTCGTATTCTAACTTTTCATCTAAAATAAGTATATTTTCTTCAAGCTTCATAATATATCCTTTTTATTACCTTATCCTAAGTACTCTTTTAATAGCTGTTATAACTTTATTACTTGTAAAAGGTTTAGTTATCCAACCCGTAAGTCCAACCTCTTTCCCTTTAGCTTTCATTTCCGGTGAATTTTCTGTAGTTAATGCCAAGATAGGCTTTATCTTTGTTGACGGTACAGATTTTAAAAATTTTGCAAGATCCAATCCATTCATCTCAGGCATATTTATATCTGTTATACACATATCATAAACAAACCCTTTTTTTACATCTTCAACAAGTTCTAATGGATTTGTATATGATATTCTTTCTATCTCTCCTGCTTTTTCAAGATCTTCCATAGCCATCTCTAAAGAGAGATGTACCGTTTGTGAATCATCTACAACAACAACTTTCTTCGCCATTATTAAACTCCTTCTATTTTATTTAAAATATGTGCACACAAGATATCGTAATCAATAGCACCTCTTGCTTTTGGTTCACTTTTACATAAAGGCTCACCCTCTATAAATGCTTTTGCAAGCTTTATATCTCTTCTTATTGATGGTAAGATCTTATCTTTACCTATACTCAACTCTAACTTATCTAGTATTTCTGTGTGTTCTTGCATACTTTTATTATACATCGTTGGTACTACACCTAAAAGTTCTATATCAGATTTTACACTTATAGAATTTTTATAAAAAATCCTTAAAAACTGCAACACACCAACAAGACTTAAATATTCACATTGCATAGGGATAAGTGCATAATCACTTACCTTTAAAGCATTTTTTAAAAGTATATCAGAGGTTGGAGGAGTATCAATAATACAAAAATCATAATCTTTTTTTTGCTTAATCTTTCTAAAAAGCCTTTTAAGCTTAGCCGACTCACTGGCAAGTTCAGATATATCAAAATTTACATGTGCAGGTATAAAATCTAAAGTCGGTATAGATGTATTTTGAACTGCATTTTTATAGAACTTACCCATTTTAAGCATATCATGAATTCCAAGCACAAAGTGTTCCGTAACACCAAGACCTGTTTGAAGATGCCCTTGTGTATCCAAGTCTATTAAAAGAACTTCATAACCTTTTGAAGCAATATTAAAAGCAAGATTTACTGATGTAGTAGTTTTACCTACTCCACCTTTTCTATTAGTAACTAAAATTGTTTTCAAAAGCGACTCCCTTTCTTAATATTTTTGGTAAATCAGTGATTTACCCATCCTTTGAGTTTTAAAAAGTGAACTTATACGACTCATTTTATCTGCATGACCTAAAAAGATATAACCCTCTTTATTTAAAAGGTCATAAAAGGTCACACCCACTTCTCTTCTACTTTCATCATCAAAATATATTAACATATTTCTAGAAAATATTATGTCAAACTTCCCAAGCATCCTTACTTGAGATTTATCCATAATGTTAACTATTTTAAAATTCACTGCACCCTTTACCATAGGGCTAATCTCAAAACCTTTCTCTGTTATATTGAAATATTCTTTCAATAAATGATTAGGTATAAATTGAACACTTCGTTTATTATAAACACCCTTTTTAGCTTTTTTAATTACGCTGCTGTCTATATCTATCCCTACAATCTCAATATCTCTTTTACTGATAATTTCAGCTTCATCTAAAATATTCAAAACCATTGTATAAGGCTCTTCACCGGTCGATGAGGGTGCACAAAGTATTCTAATTATATCATCTTTAGCTTTATTTCTGTCAATTTGAGGAAGCACTATATCCATCAATGATTCAAAGTGATGTTTTTCCCTATAGAAATATGTTTCATTTACAGTGATCAAATTAATAACATCTTGTATTAGTGCCTGACTCTTCCCAAACCTTATAGTGTGGAAAAAAGATCTAAAGTTTTCATAACCGTGTTCATCTAAATAAGGAGTCAGTTTTTTTATAAAAGAATCCTGTTTTTTATCATCTATAAAAATACCGGTCTTTCTATAAATAAAATCCCGTATTTTTATAAACTCTTTATAATTAATCATCAGCTAGCCTTTGATCTTCTCACATGCCAGGTCGATACCAAATGCCACATAAGGTTCTTTGGAAAACTTCTCTTTTAATGATAAAAGCTCTTCCATATCCTCTAACTCACCTATCTCACCTAAATAATCAACAGCTGTCATAATAACATTTATGTTTTCTTCATTTTCAATAAGATCCAAAAGCATATCTCGTGAGTCTTCATAATTAACATCACCTAATATATTAACTGCAAATATTCTAATATCCTTGTCATCATTGTGAAGAAGCTTTGAGATAAAAGGTTTTGCAGTTTCTCCGTATTCTTGTAAAAAAGTTATCGCTTTATTTCTAAGATAAGCATTAGAAGCCTGTAACATCTTAAAAATATTATCATAATCCTCTTCCCTTTTAGGTTTGCTTGTAAAGCTTGAAAATGCATAATCTATAAGTGCATGATCTTTATTATCCTGCTCTGCATACTTACTTAACAGTATATCAAGAACATAACTTATCTCATGATGTCCCAAGATATAGTTTAACGCTTCAAACCTTACCTCTTCAAGCTCATCACTATTTTCAAATGCATCTTTTGCATCTAAAAAAGTCCTAAATGTTCTTTTATATTCTTCTACATTACTTTTAACAAAAGCCATCATTTACCCCCAAACTTTAATATCTCTTTTAATATTTCAGGAAACGGCAGAACTTTTACTGTTCCGCCTTTTTCATATGCAGCCCTTGGCATGCCGTATATTGTTGCTGTTTCTTTTGATTCTGCAATTGTATATGCACCTTTTTTCTTTAGCTCAACCATACCCAATGCACCGTCATCTCCAATCCCTGTAAGTTCAATTGCCAATATATCAGCACATTTCATTGTTTGTACGGCAGAAAAGAACATCTCGTCAACAGAAGGTGTAAAAAACAGTTTTTTAGTATTTGCACCTAGCTTTACACTAACAAGCCCTGAAGCTTTTTTCGAAAAAACCATATGGTATCCACCCTTGCCTATTATTATCTTTCCGGGAGTTAAAGGTTCGTTATTTTTTGCTTCTACAACATTTAAATTTGATATATCATTTAGTCTTGCCGCAAATTTCTCAGTAAAAAGCTCCGGCATATGCTGTACCACACAAATAGGATATGGATAATCAGCAGGCATAGTAATAGCGATTTTTTCAATTAAACCCGGACCTCCCGTTGAAGATCCTACCAAAACAAACTTTTTAGCTTTTTGGGATGATGAAACAATTTTTTTAACTTTCTTTTTTCCAAGTCCAGTTTTCGTTACATTACCCGCTTTTCTTATAACAAGTCTATTTTTTGATATTTTAGTTGCTGCTGTGACTTTTCTTATAATCTCATCACCGGATTCTTTTACTTTTAAAGTAATAGTTCCCGGTTTTCCAACAAAATCAACCGCTCCGTAATCTAATGCCTCAAAGGTAATATCCGCATCCCCTTGTGTAAGTGAACTAACCATAACAATCGGCGTAGGTTTCTTCTTCATTATAATTTTTACTGCACTTAAACCATCCATAACCGGCATATTTATATCCATGGTTATCGCATCAAAATCTGATTCAAAAGTTTTTTCAACTGCTTCTTGACCGTTTTTTGCATACTCTACCTCAAAAGAAGCAGAACCAAGCAGCTTGCCAAGTTCTCTTCTTATAAGTGCAGAATCATCAACGATTAGTATTTTCTTAGCCATCAACTCTCTTTATATATGTATATCATTTATAATTGTAGCGATTTTACCGTCTTCAAGCTCTATTGCACAGTCAAATTGAACAATCTCACCCTCTTCTACTTGACTTAACTTCTGTTTTTGTTCATCTTTTATAGAGATAATATCAATAACATCATCCACAAGAATATTAACCGTTTCCCCTTTACTTGTATTAAAAGCAACTATTCTTTGAATTGAATTTGTCCAAAGGTCAATATCTTTATTAAGTGCTTCAAGATTATTAATAACAACGTCATAGTGATTATGGATCTCCGTTCTAATAATACCAACCGCTTTATCTTTATCAGTTAATGCTGTATCTATTACAACTCTACCCTTTTGATGCAGATGCTTATGGTGTGGATTGACCTCTCTTTTTATCTTATCCATAAATGTATCGTCACATTTTAAACAAGTAAGTATATCGTCAAGCCATTTCCCTAAAGGACAAGCATGAGGATCAAGTGTTTTCGTAAAATCTTTATCTTGATTTACGGCTTCCTCTAACTCTTTTACCCAGTCGGTATGTCCTTGCTTAATATTTGCAATAAACTCTTGAAGCTCTTCACCCATCTCTTTATAGTGCATCATCTTTCTTAAACTTACAACAGTCCCTATATGACCTCTTATATTCATAACACCCAGAATATACTCTGCAACCTCAGGTATCTCGGTTATATCCTTAGGTCTTAATATCTCTATAATACTCTCAACATCTATTGCAAAATATTTGTCTTTAACTACTAATAATAAATATTCCATCTTTTATCCTTGTTGTAATTCATCTGCTGAAACTGCAAGATCTTCAATATAATCACCCATCTCCGATATTGTATCGTTTATAAGTGATGCCGCATGTTTTGATTCTTCTGTATTTTGCAGCGACTGTTGAGCAGCTCCAAGTATCTGGGTACTTGCGGTTAAAGCTTCTTCTATAGAACATTTATTTTTTTCATTTGCTAATTTTAATTCATTAAAGGCTTCTATTATTTTTTCAACATTGGAAATAGCTCTTGTAGCTTCGTCTTTTAACATATTAACGGTAATAAGCTCTTGCTCTTGATTGTTCATAGTTGTTTCCCAGATAGTATCAATATTTTCTATCTCTTCATCAAGGCTGTCCATAACATCCTGAACCTTATCCATATTATTCCCGGCATCTTGTGCAAGACTTCTAATATCTCCACTTACTACAGCAAAACCTTTACCGCTTTCACCGGCCCTTGCTGCTTCTACACTACCGCTTACAGCCAGCATTGTAGTTTGAGCATTTGTATTTACTATTTTTACAAGTGTTTTGTTGATCTTATTTGCTTCTTTATCAACAAGTCTCATCTGCTTACTTGTAACTTTACCCTCAATAACAATCTCATCCGTAAATTTATGAGCTTCATGGAGTTCTGTTTCAACATCTTTTAAATACTTTGCTGTTTTATCAAGAAAATCAATAACCTCTAAAGTATTATCTAATAGTTCATTTTGCAGATCCAATGACTCTTCTGCAAGTTTTTGATTTACACTAGATTCTTCAGAAGTTATCTGTGCTGCTCCTTCTATTTGTTCTAAAGCAATTACCGACTGCTGCATAGACTTTTGAATCTCTTCAACTACACTTATAAGCTCCTCGGCAGCCGTAGAGATCTCCTCTGAATCTTTTGCCGCATCTGTTGAGTTTTTTAACTCCTCTGCAAGTTCCGCAAGACCGCTTGCTGCTTCTTCTGACTCATGAAGAGCATTTACCTGCATCTCTATTGAGTTTGTTATCTGTGCAACTGCACTGGCACTCTCTTCAGCCGCACTTGCTATTGACTCACTCCCTTTGTTAAATTCATGAGCTTTATCTGCAAGATCTTCAAACTTATTCACACCTGCAATTATTATATCAATAGCTGTTTGAATACTTGTCATTGAACCTTGAATATTGCTAGTGATTGATTCACCTAAATCTGAAGAACTTATAATAAGTGAAGCAACAGTTTGTATATTATTTTCAACTTTTTCAATTGACTCTTGAATATTACTTACAACTTCTCTTATCACATCTGCATAAGTTGTAGACACAGCTGCAAGCTCTCTTGTCTCAGCTGCTACAACCGCAAAACCTTTACCTTGTTCTTTTGCTTTTGCTGCTTCAATAGCTGCGTTTAATGCAAGTAAATTTGTCTGATCGGCAATTTTTGCAATAAGTCCAACAGCCTGACCGATATTGTCACTTGCTTTTTTCATATCTGCACTTTTTTCCTGTACATTCGTAACAGTTTCTGAAGCTAACTGCATTCTGTTTGCAGTTTCTATAACTTTCTCACCACCCTCTTCAACAGTAACTTTCGTTGATGAAGCTAAAGCAACAGATTCGTTTAACTCTCTCATCGTTTTTTGAATAGATTGATTCAGCTGAGTAACAACTTTTAAACTCTGTTCAGATGCACCTGCATTTTGTTCACTGGCAGCTGCTATTTGCTCCATAGCACTTTTTAGCTCTTCAATAGCACTAACACTCTCTTGAGCTTTTCTTAAAATTTCTGTTGAAACGCTGTCTATAGCTTCAGATATCTGCTGCTGCTTTGCCAATGTTCTATTTCTCTTTTTATTTACTACATCACTTCTTTTTGATTTTACTCCACCAATATTAGATGATGCTGTATTATGTTCTACGAAAGCCATTACTTTTTCTCCTTTTGATTTATAAGTTTAACTGGATTTATTACAAATAAAACTTCACCGTTTCCTAAAAGTGAAGTACCTGAAATGAACGGATGATCTTTAAAGTTTGATGATAGAGGTTTTTGAATTATATCCAACTGATTTACAAACTCGTCAACCACAAAACCAAATTTATTTTCTGCCGTTTCAATTATCAATAACGATATATTCTCTTTTTGATCAACATCTTTTGATAGCAGGTTATAGTAGAATACTAAAGGGATAAGATTACCTCTTAGCTTCAACATCGGTTTTTTATTTACATACTCTATCTCTTCTTTTGGTATTTGAACAGTTTCACTTATAGTATCCATAGCAAGAGCATAATTAACATCTCCTAGTTTTACATGGAATACATTTGTAAGTGCAACACTCATTGGAAGTTCCAGTACTAACTTAGTACCCACACCAACTTCGCTTTTTAAAGATATTTTACCACCTACATCATCTATACTTTGTCTTACAACATCCATACCTACACCACGTCCGGATAATTCACTTATCTTTTCCATAGTTGATACTCCGGGATGAAATACAAGCATAAGTTTCTCTTCATGGCTCATATGGTCAAGCTGATCCGGGTCTACCATCTTTTTATCAAGTGCTTTGTGTACAACTTTATCTACATCTATTCCTCTTCCGTCATCTTCAATGGTGATATATACTTTATCACCGGATGATTTGGCAGAGATAGAGATATGACCTTCAGGGTCTTTACCGTTCTCTTCTCTCTCTTGTGGGGTTTCTATACCGTGGTCTAGTGAATTTCTAATAATATGGATAAGAGGATCGGCTAGTTTTTCAATAATAGTTTTATCAAGTTTGGTATCTCCGCCCTCTTCTGAATATTTAATCTTTTTATTTAAAGATTTTGAAATATCTCTTACAAGTTTAGGATATCTGTCAAAAATAAAGGATACGGAAAGAAGTCTCATCTGCATAACTTTTTCTTGTAAAAGTGTGGTAACTCTGTTTATCTCATCATATCTTGTTTGAAGATCTCTTTTACTTGTCTCTACATTTGAAACATCTAATCCATCAGCAATATAAGGAAGTGCATTTTTAATAACAAGCATCTCACCAACGATATCCATCATAGAATCTATGTCGGACAGATCTATCTTAACGGTTTTTGCTACTTGCTTAGATACTTTTTGCTGTTTTTTTGATTCTTGCTTTGAAGGTGATTTAGATTTAACAGCTATGGACTCTTTTATTTCAGGTTTAGTTGTAACAGATTCAATTTCATTGGCTGTTTCAATATCATTTGAAGTAGAAACATCCTCTTCTATTACACCTTGTTGATCTATTGAAGCAAGTATATTTTCAATAACACTTAATAACTTATCATTATCATCACAATGTTCAACTCCAAACTTTTTGCCTATTGAATTTTCCAATTTTAATAAAACAGCTTTTACCTGATCTATTATATTGTCATTTTTTATATTATTAAGAATATAAGTTTGTTCTTTTAATATATCAGCAATAACTTTTTTGTCTTCCTGTGTAAGATCAACACAAACAGCCTTAGTATCATCACTTTTTATAACTTGCTCTTCATTATCTACTTCATCAATAACGTTAATCGCATCATCTACTCGTGAATCATCTTTATCATCATAATCTTCTTCTATCAATTCAAAGATATAGTTAAGTGCTTTTGGGATGAACCCCTCTTCCATTTTACAATCTTCAATTAAATACCTAAGTCTTGAAAATAAAAATCCTTGAAGGGATTTAGGATTTAGTATATCTTCCACTGCTTGTAGATTTTCTACAATAGATCTATAATCATACCCCTTTGGTATATTTTTTATATCATCTAAGAAATCAATTATAGAATCATTAGTCTGTTTTTCAAGATCACTGCTTATCAACGATTTTAAAGATAAAGGGTAAACATTTACATCTTCTAGGAAATTGTAAAATGCATCTTCTAGTAGCTCCTGATTAGAATAAACAATTGCAGTTATTCGGCAAGCCCAGTTTAAAGGGTTCCGCTTTACCTCTGCTATTGAAGCAAAAACCTGAGTATGTACGGAGATAACATTTTCATTTTCAAGCAGATACAATGCATAGAATGGATCATTACCTATCTCTAAAGTATCTTCTGAAAGATCTATATCTACAATATAATAGTTCATCTCTTCAAACGATTCAGGGGTGACCTTTTTACAATCATAAGGGATTATGCTAAAATCAATAGATGCAAAATCATTTTTAAACATATGTGCAAACTGAGGGATATTTTCATCGTCAAGATTAAGTTCAGTATCAATCCCCTCTACTACTTCCTCTTTTATATCAAGTATCTCTTCCCTTAGTTTTTTAAATTCAATGATCTTCTCATCATCAATCTGTACAACCTCTCCACTCTCTTCTGTTGCATCTACAAGTTCAGTCACTTCATCAAACATATCATAAAGTGCATCTAATAAAGTATCACTATATGCTAATTTATCATTACGATAAGCATCAAGCAGATCCTCGGCAATATGAGTTACCTCTTTTACCGCATCAAAACCTGAGAGTCCCGAACTTCCTTTTAGTGTATGAGCGGCACGAAACAAAGCATTTACCGTATCTTTATCCGAACCTTCTAAACTGGAAAGGTTCTTATCAAGATAAAGAAGATTTTCTCTTGCTTCTACCAAAAATTGTTCTAATATTGGATTCATATTCACCTCTTCTTAAATATTCTAGTTAACTATTTTTAACAGTTAACAACTTGGCAACTCTTAAAAGGTCATCACTGCTTACAGGCTTAACCTCATAAAAATTGGCACCCGCCTCATATGCTATAGTTCTATCACTCTTTTCAGACTCAGTGGAGATCATAACTATAGACGAACCATAGCCGGAGTTTTCTCTAAATCTTCTTACAAACGAATAACCATCTAAAATCGGCATATTAATATCTACTAAAAATAGATCATACTCATTTTCACTTGTTTTTTCGAGAGCTTCCATACCGTTTTCCGCTTCATCTATCTCATAACCGGCACCTTGCAGTATCTGCTTATGATAAAGCCTAACAGTAACAGAGTCATCAACGATTAAAATTTTTCCCATCTTCGCTCCTACATAAATAGATTTATTCAAGTCTTAACTTTAGTTTATACAATAAATTTAGTGTTATTAAAAACATATTCATCATAATAATACATTTTATATTAAAATCATCTCAAATTTGTGGCAAATTTCATATTTTATTTGAATAACTATTTAAACACTAAAATAACATTTTTTTAAGATAAGATTGCCTAATATTAAAAGATATTAACAATTAACAATATAAAAAAGTAAAGGATAATGTGATAGTATGAGATATGTTAATCAATCAACTATTTTGTATGTAGAAGATGACAAAACCATCTCAAAAAGTTTTTGCAGTGTGGGTGAATCAATTTTTAAAAATATATATGTTGCCTATAACGGGAAAGATGGACTTGATATATTTAAACAACATAAAAATGATATAGAGGTGATCATTACGGATATAAATATGCCTGTAATGGATGGTATTGAGATGATACAAAAAATACGAGAAATTGATTTTGACATTCCAATCATAATAACAAGTGCGTATAATGATAATGTCACCTTAAATAAAGCGATAAATTTAAATGTTGAGGGTTTTATCAATAAACCGTTTTCCTATCATAAAATTGCACTTAGTGTTGAAAAGGTGCTTCGACCAATCTATTATAAAAGAGAGCTGGAATATAAAAATCAGTTATTGTTTCAACAATCAAAGTTTGCTGCTATGGGTGAGATGATAGGTAACATAGCACATCAATGGAGACAACCCTTAAACTCCATAGGTACGACAATGATGAAGTTAGAGTTTCAATCTCAAAGTGATAACCTGACAAAAGAGGCAGTTGAAGATGCTATAAATAAAACAAACAATATTATAAATTACATGTCAAAAACGATAGATGATTTTAGAAATTTCTTCTCACCAAACAAAGAGATAACACAATTTACCTTGCAAAATACGATAAACGAGATACTTGAACTTTTAATGCCTCAATTAAATAAAAATCATATATCTTTAGAGATTACAAGTGATGAAAATATTGATATGTACGGTTATCCAAACGAATTAAAACAAGTAATAGTAAATATACTAAACAATGCAAAAGACGCAATAATTGCTGCAAAAATACAAAATGGTCTAATAAGTATATTAATAGAAAAAAATAAATCAGATGTTATAATTTCCATTAAAGACAACGGTGAAGGGATCAATAAAGAGATTATTTCAAAAATATTTGAACCTTACTTTACAACAAAATTCAAATCCCAAGGTACGGGGATAGGACTATATATGTCAAAACTGATTGTAGAAAACAATATGAAAGGGACAATAGAAGTTGAAACCTCCAATAGTAATACAATCTTCACATTAACTATACCTTTAATGCTTGTACACCCTTTTGAAACAGATAATTCAGAATGCCTGCTCTAATCTACAATACAATTTTTAAATAAAAATTTTATTTATCTTGTAGAAGATTTACAAGTATTAAATTTAATTGCACTTTGCTAACAGGTTTTGACAAATACTCATCCATACCTGCTTCTAAAAATCTTTCCCTATCTCCTTTTAAAGCATTTGCGGTAAGTGCAACTATTGGGGTGTGTGTAAGATTATTTTGTTTCTCATATTCAAGTAGCTGTTTTGTAGCTTCTATACCATTCAAATTCGGCATATTCTCATCCATTAAAATAATATCATATCTATTTGACTTAAAAGCTTCAACCGCTTCTACACCATCATTAGCAAACTCAAATGATAAATTCATTTTTTTAAGTAGTATTTTCATAAGCATTTGATTTGATTTGTTATCTTCTACTACAAGAACTTTTTCCTTATTAAATGAGTGATTTTCTTTTTTAATTTGTCCATTTTGTTTAGTTGGTTTTCCAACTCTTGCAGGTATAGAGAAATAAAACTCACTACCCTTGCCTAACTGGCTTTTAACTTTTAACTCACCACCTAAAAGCCCTACTAATTTACTACTTATCGTAAGCCCTAAGCCTGTTCCGCCGTACTTTCTGGTTGTGGAACTGTCTTCTTGATTGAACTCCTCAAATATATATTCTAATTTATCAGAAGATATACCTTTACCTTCATCTCTTACTGAAACAAATAGCCGTTGATCTTTACACATAATATCCACATAGATACTTTTATACTCATCAGTGAATTTAATTGCATTACTTAAAAGATTTGATATTATCTGCTTAACCCTTAAAGGGTCTGTATTTAAAATTTCCGGCATGTTTTCATTGATATTTACATTTAACTGTATATTCTTTTTTGAACATTTTTCACTAAATAGATCAGTAATAACAATAAACTCTTCCCTTGTATTAAAATATATTTTGTCAATGTTAAGTTTTCCACTTTCTATTTTACTAAAATCAAGTATATCCTCAATTATTTGTAATAATGATTGACTAGACTTATCAATAACCTCAACATACTCAATAGCTTTTCTCCCCTTACACTCCTCTTTAAGTATATCAATAAAACCTGTTATTGCATTAAGGGGAGTTCTAATCTCATGGGACATATTAGCTAAAAACTCTGACTTTACTTTTGCCAAATTTCTTGCTTTATCTCTTTCTTCTATGGCTAGCTTAATCTGTCCTTCAATAATAACCTCCTGATACTCTGTAAGTTCTTTTAGTTTTTTATTTGATATTTTTAATTCTTTTGTCTGCTTCTGAACTTTTTTATCCAATATATTCCTTTGAATTAATGTTCTATAAACAAAATAGATCAGTAAAAATGAAGATATAAAGATAATCCCTCTTACAACTGTAACCCCCATTAGTGTTGTGTTTATAAAATTACTCTCTTTATGACTTATCAGCCAAGCAACAGTTTTATTTTCCTTAATATTATTTATGGGGTAGAAGCTTACAACTTTTATCTTGTCATCACTTTGAAAATATAAAGCAAACTCTTTTTCTAATTTCATGTTATTTTCAATTTGCCTACTTAATAGTGAAGATTTGTCTTTTAAAAAGTTGTGATAGTTTTTATCATTGTGAGTCTTTTCTTGTATTCTTATCTTAAAATCTTTATTCTCCAAGCTTTGTATATAATTCAATTCTTTACCTGTATATCCTATAACCCTTGATTCTAATATATCCTTATGAATTATTAAATGGGATTGTATTTCACTTACATTTAAAAGCTTATCCTCTATCATTGATATATCATAAGATATATCAAATGAACCTATAAAATTACCATTCTTATCAAATATAGGATATATATTTCTAAGTGCATGAGAGATTTTCCCCTTTTCAAATCCCCTTACAATTTTATGCTCTTTATTTACTTGTGTTATAGAATATCTTACATTTGATATATCATCATCGAATTTACTTGGATTATGAAGTCTTAAAAATACTTTATTATTTGGAAGTGTTATCAGTCCTAGTTTAATACCTCTTTTTTTCATAAATTTGAATTTATTTTCCAAACTATTAAGAAGTTCTTTTCTAAGATCAGCCATTTTCTTTTTAGAATTTTCATAATTTGCTTTTGATAGTATATCTATAATATCTTGATTAGTTACAATAGAATTAAATATTATATCTGCTGATTGTATTTTCATATCCATTATCAAATTGTAATGATCTTCCAAGGAACTTATATTCTTTTGTAATTCAATATCTATTCTTTGATTTTTATTTAAATTTGTTATTATAAAAGCAAATAAATTAATAAAAATAAATATAACACTTACAAGTAAAATAATTTTTATTTTTTGTTT
>JAYEMD010000137.1:0-11539 GCA_034717895.1 Campylobacterota bacterium
ATCGTAAGCTTTTAACTTTAATCTAATTTTTTCCATTTTTTTTCCTTTAAAGAACTCATCAGATTCATTGTAAATTTTATAAATTTCAACTACTCTGACCAATGTATGGACGCGGATTATATCTAATCTTTAATAAGAAGTCAATAATAATGGTTGTTTAGAAAAGATTTATATGATTTTATTTCCTTATAAAAAGGAAAACTATTGTTTGTTTTGATTATCTTTATATATGTAAAAGATTCTATTTTTATATAAATCTGCGAAAGGTTTTATCAATACTTGTTTTGTATCACTCATATTTTCAATACTAACTACCGTACCCACATTAATACCAAAAGGAAATATATTATCCATTCCACTTGTGATTACTTTGTCTTTTATATTTATCTTTTTCCATATTGGTATATGTTTTATAATAAGTAAACCCTCATTAGTCATACCGGATGTTATCCCCGGGGCATTGTTTTCTCCGATAAAAACAGTATAGTTGCATTTTTTATTGTTATTAAGAAGGGATACGCTTTTATCCTCTTTATTAAGAACAATTCCTGCGCTATTGCCATCCTGTGTTATAAGTGCAAATATTCTATCTTTTGGTGGAAGTTCTGTATCTAGGATCACTTTTGAGTTATCGTAAAAATTATTGTAGTACAATACTTTTGTTTTATCAAACGGTAAATTTATTTCATTGTTCTCTTTTAAAGTTTGATTCAACTCATTTGATTTTATCATATACATAGTTTTATAATATTGATTTTTTTCATTTTGTGTAGTTAGTTGGTCAATATAGTTTAATTGATCAAAATATTTATTTAAAGCTGATTCAAACTTAATAAATAAATTAAGATAGGTTGTAGAGATTGAGTTTGTCAATGCTGAAAATTGATTTGTAATAATCTTTTCAACATTGAAAATATATAAAAATGTTATAAACAGTATACTAAAAAAAAGTATATAGCTTTTATTCATTAGATATTAGTCTTAACAGTGATTCCTCATCTAGTGTTTTACTTGTACCGTATGCAACAGCTAAAAGAGGTTCGTCGGCAACCCTTACAGGAAGTTTTATATCATTGGCAAGATATTTATCAAGCCCTCTAATAAGTGCACCACCACCTGTTAACACTACACCGTTATCTACAATATCACCGGCAAGATCAGGAGGCATCTCCTCTAACACTTGTCTTACAGCCAAAGATATCTCTTTTAAAGGTTCCGTTAATGCAGTCCTAACACCTTCACTTGTAAGTTCAATTGTAGTTAACAACCCTGAACTGTCTCTACCTTTTACTTTTATATGAAGATCTTTTGACTGCTTGATCGCCGTACCGACTTCAAGCTTGATATTTTCAGCAGTTCTATCACCGATATAGAGATTGAAATTTTGTCTTACATAATCAACTATAGCTTTATCAAACCTGTCACCGGCAACTTTTATAGATTTACTTAAAACAAGTCCACCTAATGATGTAACACCGATCTCAGTAGTACCGCCACCTATATCAACAACAACATAACCGTCAGGGCTGCTTACGGGAATCCCGGCTCCAATTGCTGCTGCCATTGGTTCCTCTACAAGGAAAACCTCTCTGGCACCTGCACTTAATGCTGACTCTTTTACCGCTTTTCTCTCAACCTGAGTAATACCGTGTGGAATACAGATAATAATTCGAGGTCTTACGAATGTTTTTCTGTTATGAGCTTTTTCAATAAAATATCTTATCATTCTTTCAGTCATCTCAAAATCAGCAATAACACCGTCTTTCATAGGTCTTACTGCTTGTATATTAACGGGTGTTTTACCTATCATCTGCTTTGCTTCACCACCAACGGCTAGGATCTTGTCCCTTCCGTATCTATCATGCTGAACTGCAACAACAGAGGGCTCATTTATAATAATACCCTTACCTTTTATAGATACTAAAGTATTTGCAGTACCAAGGTCAATTGCCATATCACTTGAGAACCATCCAACAAATTTATCAAAAATCATAATTACTCCTTCTTACGCAACTAAAGGTTGTTTCTTTTTCTCAACAACATCTTTTGTAATTGTTACAACTTTCCCTTTATATTCAGGTAGTTCATACATTACATCCAGCATAATATCTTCCAATATAGATCTAAGACCCCTTGCACCTGTTTTTCTCTCTTTTGCAGCATTTGCAATGGCTCTTAATGATTCATCTTCAAATTTCAACTCTACATCATCTATTTTAAACAGTTTTGTGTATTGTTTTGTTAAAGAGTTTTTTGGTTCTTTTAAAATATGAACCATTGCATCTTCGTCTATCTCCTGTAAAATAGCAGTCATATGAAGTCTACCTATTAGTTCAGGGATAAGTCCGTACTTTACAAGATCATCTGCTTCGATCTTTTCCATTACGTTGCTTTGTTCCTCTTTAGACTTTTTCTCTTGATTGAATCCAAGTACGTTACCACCCTCTCTTTTAGAGATGATATCTTTCATTCCGTCAAACGCTCCACCGCATATAAACAATACATTTGTTGTATCTAATTGTATCGCATCTTGTCCCGGGTGTTTTCTCCCACCTTTAGGGGGAACATTCACTTGGCTTCCTTCAACTATTTTAAGAAGTGCCTGCTGTACACCCTCACCGCTAACATCTCTAGTGATAGATCTGTTTTCAGACATTCTGGCAATCTTATCAATCTCATCAATAAATATAATCCCCTGTTCTGCTTTTTTAATATCACCGTCTGCTGCTTGTATCAATCTGGTTACAACATTCTCCACATCATCACCCACATATCCCGCTTCCGTTAAACTAGTAGCATCGGCTATAGCTAAAGGAACATCAAGATATTTAGCAATTGTTTGAGCAAGAAGTGTTTTACCGCTTCCCGTAGGACCTATTAGCAAAACATTTGATTTTGAAAGTTCTGTTTTATCCTCACTATTATTTTGCATGAATATTCTTTTATAATGATTATAAACAGCAACACTTAGGATCTTTTTTGCTTTCTCTTGTCCAACAACATATTCATCTAATATCGATTTTAACTCTTTTGGAGTTTTTATGTTTTTAACCTCTTCTGGTGCTTCCTGTTCCTTTGCGTCAGACAATGGTTCACCATGATCATCTTTGTGACTCTCTATGATCTCATATGCAGATTTTGCACAAGCTTGACATATAGTAGCATTATCTCCTGCAATTATTGGATTTTGAGCACTATCCTCAATTCCACAAAAGTCACATGTTTGTTTATGTTTTTTCATATACTTTATTTCCTTGTAAAGGGAATTCCCCTTTTTGTATTCATAACAAAATTTGCCAATATTTTTACAAATTTATTTTCAGAACTTTCTAAAATCTCTGCTGCACTTTCATTTAAAGGCTGTCCCGATTCAAATAGTTTTTTATAAGCTTTTTTTATAAGATCTATATCACTTCTGCTATCCATTCTTCTTCGTAAACCGTTTATGTTAAGACCTCTTAATGTTGCTCTATTCCCCTCAGTAATACAATACGGCGGTATATCTTGAACAACTATAGAGCCTCCCCCTATCATAGAACCGGTACCTATCTTACAAAACTGGTGTATTGCACTAACTCCGCCAACAACAACATTACTATCAATTTCAACATGACCGGCTATTGCACTGCTGTTAGCTACAACGATATTATCGGCCAGTATACAATCGTGCCCTATATGAACATGTCCCATAATAAGATTATTTGAACCGATCATAGTCTTATATCCGCCACCGGCAGTCCCCGTATTAATTAGTGTGTGTTCTCTAATTTTATTATTATTACCTATAATTAAAAAAGTTTCCTCACCCCCGAATTTTAGGTCTTGGGGTATAGTACCAAGAACCGAGTGTGAGAAAATCTGATTGTTCTTCCCGATAGTTGTTTTACCTTCTATTACACAGTGACTTGCAATAATAGTACCCTCTTCTATCTTTACACCCTCTCCTACAACACTAAAAGGTCCAATCTGTACATCATCTGCAATATCAGCACCTTGTGCTATTATTGCCGTATTATGTATTTTTGCCATCTTACTTATCAACTACCATCGCTTTTAATTCTGCTTCTGATACTAATGTATCATCAACATATGCCTTAGCTTCCATAACGATAAGATTTTTTCTTTGTTTTGCTAAAATGATTTTATACTCTAATCTGTCACCGGGTCTAACCGGATTTCTAAATTTTGCTTTATCAATACTCATAAAATAGATAACTTTATTTTTTAATTCCTCTTCCGTAAACCCAGAGCTTTTAAATGCAAGTATACCGCCCGCTTGTGCCATACCTTCTAATATCATAACACCGGGATATATTGGATGCCCGGGGAAGTGTCCTTCAAATACAGGTTCACTGATCGAAACATTTTTATATCCAACTATAGATTCACCCTCAACCATATCAGTAATTCTATCAACTAATAAAAACGGGTATCTGTGAGGAAGTATTTTTTGTATCTCTACTACGTCTAACATTTATGTATCCTATATAATAATCTTTAAGTGTTTAACACCTTTTTAATAGTTTAGATTATACCAAATTAATCATTATAATACAAATCTAATATTTACCGGTTGTTACTATTTATTAATTAATTTTATTTATAATGTTAATTATAATATTTAAAGGTATCTTTAAGATAATCATTATAAAATCTCGTATAAAAAATAAAGAAAGGATTTTGATGTATAATAGAGATTATCTATCAAATAACAATAGCTCTAGTTATTCAAGAGATAACGAAGCTTATACTTCATCACAAGAGCAAACGTCGGCACCTGCTGATTTGATGGCTTTTTTAAAAAGTACGTATCAGCTTTTTGCTAGTTCGCTTTTAGCTGCAACTGCCGGGGCATATATCGGACTTGATATGGTTAGTGCTATATCTAGTTGGTATTGGGGTCTGGTAATACTTGAATTTGTATTACTATTTGCTTTATATGCAGTTAAAGAGAAGCCGGGTATAAACTTAGCTGTACTGTTTGGTTTTACGTTTATTAGTGGATTAACAATCACTCCACTGTTAAGTAGTGTATTTATGATGCCGGGAGGTGCTTCTATAGTTGCGCAAGCATTTTTAATGACCTCTGTGGCATTTGGTGGAATTAGTATGTTTGCACTTACTACAAAAAAAGATTACTCTTTCATGGGTAAGATGCTTTTTATTGCAGTGATCATTTTAATAGTTGCCAGCTTAAGCAACATATTCTTCCAATCTCCAATGTTACAATTGGCAATTGCCGGAATCGGTGCTTTAGTATTTAGTGCATTTATTCTATATGATACGCAACAAATAATAAAAGGTGGTTTTTCCACTCCTATTGAAGCTGCTATTGCACTTTATATTGACTTTTTAAACCTATTTGTTTCTTTACTTCAACTGCTTGCAGCATTCAACAGCGGAAAAGATGACTAAAGAGAATTTACGACTTCTGGATGCCAATCTTAACAGACTAAGAGAGGGCATCAGGGTTGTTGAGGATATATGCAGATATATCTTCAATGACAAACAAACTTCACAAAAACTAAAAAACCTTAGACACAACTCCCGAATAAACCTTTACGAACAACTTTTAGACTCAAGAGATATAGTAAATGACGTACTTAAATCATCTACAAAATCTGAACAAAACAGAGATGATCTAAACTCTATATTGATCGCTAATTTTAAAAGAGCTCAAGAGAGCAGCAGGGTTTTAGAGGAGTTTGGAAAACTTATATCGGCAGAAGTAAGTGAGAACTTTAAAAATATAAGATATGAACTTTATGATCTAGAAAAGATCATTTTAAAAAAGAGATAAATAGTAAAGACGGCTTACGGAACGTAAGCTATCTTATTTATGCCGCATGAGGGTTCAAAACCGCACATAATATTTGCATTTACCACCGCTTGAGAAGATGCACCTCTTAAAAGATTATCGATACTACTGCTTACAAAAAGTGCTGTTCCCTTTTGTTCTACAAAGATATCACAATAATTTGTACCTGCCGTACTTTTTATATCTACAGGTTTATCTTTTATTCTTACAAATTCTGAATCTTTATAAAAATCATTTAATACTTTTTTCGCATCGATCTGTGCATCTATAGTTGCATAAACGTTTGCAAGCATACCTCTTGTAACAGGGATAAGATGAGGAACAAAATTTATATTTAGATCTTTCTTTTCTATAAGTTTTATTTTTTCGCTTATCTCAGGGGCATGTCTATGCTTCATAGGATTGTATGCAAACATATTATCGTTTATAGTTACAAAGTGCGTTGTTTCACTTAGCTTCTTTCCTGCACCGCTTACTCCGCTTTTTGCATCAATAAATATATTGTCGTTATCTTTTATATATTTTACAAACGGAAGCAATCCTAAAAGCGAAGCTGTGGGATAACAACCGGGATTAGCAACAAGATTTGCATTTTTAATATCTTCTTCATAAAATTCAGGCAGTCCGTATACTGCCTTTGAGATATTCTCTTTATCCACATGAGGACAGTAATGTTTCTCGTATGTTTCAAGTTCCAGTCTATAATCTGCACTTAAATCTACAACTTTTACACCTAAAGATATTAACTCTTTTGCAAATGACATTGAGGTTTTGTGGGGTAGTGCTAAAAAACATATATCTGAACATTTTGCTATCTCTTTTGGATCTGCCTTATGGACATCTAACGATACAAGCTTTTCTAAAGATGGGTGAATCTGCTCTATTTTCGTAGCCCCTTCGCTGTTTGCAATATAAGATATATAAAAATTTGGATGATTTATAAGTATCTTTACAAGTTCAAGACCTGTATAACCACTAACACCTACAATAGCTGCATTTATCATAGTTTACTCTCATCAAAATATACCTCTTCCACCTCAAACTCTTTTTTTCCTCCAGGAAGCTGTGCAGTGAACTCATCGCCTTCACTTTTTCCCAAAAGCTGTTTAGCCAAAGGGGAATGAAAAGATATATTTCCCATATCCGGATTACTGTGAAGTGAAGATACAATAGTGTATACTATCTCCTCTTCTGTTTGTAGATCTATTAATTTTACCGTAGATCCAAAACTAATCTTATCGTGTGGAAGTGTTGAAGGGTCAATTATTACAACTCTTGTAATAAGATCATCAAGTTCTGCAATCTTTTTATCTAAGTTTGCCTGCTCCTCTTTACCTGCATGGTATTCTGCATTTTCTTTTAGATCACCCAATTGTCTAGCTTCTTCTATTGCTATAAGTATCTTTGGTCTTTGTACGAGCTTCATATCGTTTAATGTTTGTGTTAGATGATCATAATCTTTACTAGTCATAGGTTCTTTAGTCATAACTTATGTTCCTTTTGATTGTTTTGTGTATAAATTTCTATTGTATTATAGATTAAGAATTTTGCATGATTATATCATATAAAACAAAAAAACAGCAAAATTTGCTGTTTTTTTATTTACTATTTTTTTTATTTTTGTGAGATTTTTTCCAATCTTTTTCAAACTTCTTTCGTTTTAAATAGGATAGATTCTCAATAAAAACATGACCTGTAAGGTGCTCCATCTCATGCTGCCAGGCTACAGCTAGAAAGTCGTCAGTCTCCATAGTCTGTTTTTGACCATTTCTGTCATAGTATTCTACAATAATATGTTCGGCTCTTTTAACTTCTGCATGGTACCCGGGAATACTCAAACACCCTTCGTCAAATACCTGTTCACCGTCTTTATGTGTTATAACCGGGTTTATCGCTTCTATAAGGTTTTCATCTAACTGTACAAGTTCATCTGTTTGAATATCTGGATCTTCAACAGGTATATTTATAATAAGTACGTTCAGATCAACACCGATTTGTATAGCAGCAAGTCCTACGCCGTTGTGTTGCATCATTGTTTCATTCATATCATCTAAAAGTGTGTGAAGTTCACTATCGAACTTCTCCACATCTTTTGATTTTTTTCGTAAAACAGGATGTGGATATACTAATATCTCTTTTACCATATCTCTACTCATGTTTCTCTATTACTTTATCTACAATACCGTAGTCACAAGCTTCTTGAGCACTCATAAAGTTGTCTCTTTCAGTATCTTGAGTTACTTTTTCAACATCTTGACCCGTATGCTTTGCTAAAAGACCGTTAAGTTCATCTTTCATTCTTAATATCTCTTTTGCCTGAATAGCAATATCCGTTGCCTGACCTTGAGCACCGCCTAAGGGTTGGTGTATCATGATACGGCTGTGAGGAAGTGCAAATCTTTTGCCAGGTGTTCCCGCACTTAGTAAAAATGCACCCATAGAAGCTGCTTGACCTATACAGATAGTACAAACATCAGGTTTAATATAGTTAATCGTATCAAACATACTCATACCGCTTGTAACTACACCACCCGGAGAGTTTATATATAAATAGATATCTTTCTCCGGATCTTCCGCTTCTAAAAATAGAAGCTGTGCTACTACGGTTGAAGCAACTTGATCATTTACCTCACCGCTTAGCATTATAATTCTGTCCTTTAAAAGACGAGAGTAGATATCGTAACTTCTCTCTCCTCTTCCTGTTTGTTCAACTACTACAGGTATATATGACATAATTACGCAGCTTTCTCGTCTAAAAGTTTAGTGATAACTTTTTGCTCGATCATTGACATCTTGATTGCAGGAATATATCCAGCCTCTTGATATTGTTTGATAAGTGCTTGTCCGTCTTGACCTGTCATCATCGCTTCGTAGTATAAAGTTTGTGTAACTTCTTGATCAGAAACGTCAACACTTTCCGCTTTTGCAAGTGCATCAACGATAAACGTAGCTTTTACACTCTTAGTTGCTTCAGGAGTTGCTTCAACTTTTAACTCTTCGATTTTAGCTTGATCATCTTTTAAGGCATTGATCTCATCTTCACTCATAGTTCTAACTTTGTTGTTGATGATTTGGCTGATCTCTTGATCTAAAACAGCAGTTGGTAATGCAAAATCAATTTTCTCCACTAGAGTTTCTAAATATGCCGGCTTTAACTCTTCATTGTAGTAAGAGTTAACTTTGTCAGCTTTAATCTGCTCTTGTACCTTCTCTTTTAACATATCAAGGTTTGCACCTTCCTCTTGAGGAAGCATTTTTTGAGCAAACTCATCATCAATTACAGGCTCACCTTTTTCTTGGATCTCGTGTAATTTAACCTTAAATACAACCTCTGCACCAGCTAAATCTTTTGCTTGGTATTCTTCAGGGAAAGTTACAGTGATCTCTTTTTCTTCTTCATATTTCATACCGATAACTTGATCTTCAAATCCAGGGATAAATGAACCAGAACCGATCTCTAAAGTATGACCTTCTGCTTTTCCACCCTCAAATGCTACACCGTCTTTGAAACCTTCGAAATCGATAACTGCGAAGTCACCCTCTCTTACCATTCTTTTTCTTTTGATCTTTTCAAGTGGAGCTTGGCTTCCTGCCATCTCTTTTAATCTCTCTTCGATCTCTGAATCTTCAACAGTTTTAACTTCAACCTCCGGTAATAATGCTTTGTAATCACCTAGATCAAAATCCGGTCTACAAGAGATTTGAATCTCAACATCGATATCACCGT
The DNA here is from genome assembly GCA_034717895.1 of Campylobacterota bacterium. GTDB lineage: Bacteria > Campylobacterota > Campylobacteria > Campylobacterales > Arcobacteraceae > JAIOSF01. The sequence goes on from JAYEMD010000137.1 coordinate 9,546, forward strand.
TATCTTTTTTATCAAACTTAGTAATTGCAGGCTCACCGATAAGTGAATCATTTGCTATGTTTAATTCTTTTAATGAATCAGTAAATAGATCCCTAAGAGCTTCACTCTCTGCATCTTGCGTAAGTTTTTCTGCATATCTTGATTTTACTACTGCTACAGGTACTTTACCTTTTCTAAAACCCTGAACATCCATAGTCTTAGCAGCTTCTTTTGCTATCTTGTTTAAGTTAGTCTCTACATCTGATGCTGATATAGTTGCTGTTACTACAGCGTTTGCTTCATTTGTTTTTTTTGCGTTAAATTCCATATAAATTGAACTCCGTATATTAATTTTTCCGTAGATCTTATCTAAAAATAGCTTAAAATCAGCTCTATTTGATATTTGTGTGGTTTTGATTTAAGTTATTATTTATTTTAAAAGGTTTTTATTTTGTTTTTTATGTTAATCAATAATTAATTCATCATTTTCAATAGAGTAAATAACTCTATAGTTTCCTATCCTTATTCTATAAATATGTTCTGTACCTAATAGTTTTTTATGATTGGCTGGATATGGTTCTTTGGATAGTTTTTCAATTTCACTTAATATCTATGATATTTCAGATCTATTAATTTTCTTAAGTTCTTTTTTTGCTGATGATTTCCATTTAATACTAAATGGTTCCATCTTGTTTTAGTTCCTCTAAAAAATCTTCATGTGATGTTGCTTTTTCATCTTTTCGTTCAGCAACCATTACTAAATCTTCATAGTCCTCTAAAATCTCTTCAAATTCTTCAATAGATAAAACTACATATAATTTTTCACCCTCATCATTTGTGATATATTTAGGATGTATGTTCATATGCATTGTCATAATATACTCCATTTTAAATTATTTGTATTATATCTGAATTTTATTTGATTGTAAAAATTAATAAACAATACAATCTAACGGTTGAAGTGAGCTACAAGATTGTATAACTAAAGAGATGTTTGGTCTTTAATATATCTAATTTGACATAGTAAAAGTTAAATATTTCCGCAGTGTAATCTTGTTATCTCCTCTGATTTGTTGTACCTTAATATCTATCTTTACTTATCTATAATTCTATTAATTCTAAACTTTTTTTAATACTTTCATCAAGAAATACACATAAATCATCTTTATCATTTATAGCTTTTAAATAATCATCTCTATGTTCATTTTCAATAAGTGGTGGCACGATATTATTTTGTATAGCTTGATATGCCATTATCAATCTTCCTACTCTTCCATTCCCATCGGCAAATGGATGTATTCTTTCAAATTGAATATGAAAATTTGATATATCAAGTAAACTCATATCATTACTTTTTATTCTATATAGTAAGTTTTCAATATCGTTTGAAATCATATGAGGGGCTGATAGTTTTATATCGACACCTTTGATATATCTTTCATTTAGTCTATATGCTCCAACTGGTTTAGATACAAATTCAGGTGCTACTTTTAGAGCATCCTCAAACATTATTGCATGAATATCTTTTATAAAACTACTATCTATAATATTATGTGGATTTGTAGCTTCACGAATGATTACATCATAAGCTTTTGCAAATCCCAATATTACAAGTTGTTCTCCAAGCGGTTTATGTCCTGCTGTGTGTCCTAATTCAAGTAACTCTTTTGTTTCCCCAAAAGATAATGTAGTTCCCTCCATTGCATTAGAGTGATGAGTGATTGAGATTCTTAGTTGTCTAAAAAGTTCTTCTCTTTGTTTTAGTGTTAGTTCATTTAGTTTTTGCATTTCGTATCCTCATTAGTTGATATTATATCAAATTAATTTGGAGTTATTGATAAATGAGTTAATGCTAAAATTGTCTTTAAAATTGGTCATATGGGAGTATTTGAACACTAAAAAAAGAATTACTTGAACAGTAATATCGGAAATACTTGAACAGTTTGGTGCTGATATTTTCTGTAAATGAATTATAGCACAAAGTGTTCAAGTGTTCAATAGGTTTTGTTCACGCC
>JAYEMD010000138.1:0-37264 GCA_034717895.1 Campylobacterota bacterium
CACTATATGTTTTTCTTTTTGTACTCATCTTATTTATCCCTATTTTTTACTTATTTTATATTTTATTCTAACTTTTGGAATAAGAATATTAAACTAAGTGGTTTGTTTTTGTGGGGACATTATATAAATCTATTTCATAAGCCTACATCTATATACAAAAGCCCACTATGGCAAATAGAAGGGAACAAAAGTGTATCAAGAACTGTAGATATATTTCAAAACCTAGATAGTAATATTGTGATGTATCATGAAAACTTTAAAAATATACAAACAATAATTAGAATTAAAAAAGAGACTACAAATTCAATAACAGGTGAAGTTAAAACAACTACACAATATTTAATAGCTAATTTTAAAAATAAAACACCACAACAGTTTCATGATATGATACTTGCACACTGGAGAGTTGAAACATTTCACTATCACAAAGATATGCTCACTTGTGAGGATGAGCATATATGTTACATAAATCCTTTTAGTATATCTATCTTACGAAGCTTTGCAATAAACCTCTATCAACTATTCCTAAATCAAAATAAAGATAAAAAAATAGACAATAGAAAAGTAACAATGGCAGAGATTAAAAGAAATAGCTCCTATGATGATAAATTTGCCTTAGAACTATTTGAACTTTAGCTAAAAATTATCTTCATAATATTTAAACTATTACTGGTAAATATAAATTTACAAGCAATAAAGCTCATTCTAAAAATGGCTATATTGGTAAAAAATATTATTATTTCTTAATTAAAACTAAAACTTTTAAATATTGTGAGAATTGAGTTTTACAATTCATAGTGATATACTGTAAATCCTTGGTATTTTTATATGATATCGGATTTACCTAGGTATCTATAATCTTCTTTTGTTTTTGTTATATTTTTAGGTGCAATTATCATTCTTTTATCTAAATAACAATCTTCAATTGTAAGCTGTCTTAATTCACCGTGTCTGTGAGCTGTCATTACAACCAAATAAAGAAAATTCCTAAATTCTTCTTTTTGTTGTTTTGCTAACGCTTCATAATTAGGTATAGCATTATATAGTTTTCTTAATATATCAATGTTTTTTTCATCTGTTCTAAGTTCAAGTCTTTCTCTTATTGGCATATTGTAGGTTTCTATTTTATCTACAACATTATCATGAATTTTACCTTTTTTTATTTCTTCAATAAAAATTGGTCTAACTATTCTTTTAAATTGATTTTTTGTTGAGTTTTCAACATGAGATAAATTATTATCATAAACTTTTTTTATATCTTCATAAGTGATTTTAGAAAGTTTCTTATGTCCTATCGTTTTTCTTATGTAAGCATCATAAAAATAGTCATAGCTTTCAACTGTTCTTTCTTTCCATTCATTGTTTTTTAGTTTAATAGTTTTTCTTTCGTCATATAGATCATTTAATGTTTCTTTTGTTTGAATGAAAGGATCTTTACCTTGTGATATTAGAAGTTTGATTTCTTGTAGTTTATCATAAGCCTGTTTTTCAGTAGTAGAACCAAATAACTTAGTAAAATTCTTTTCAGGATACCTTTTACTTAGGTACTTAAATTGAACATAAATATTTTTAGAACCATTTTTTAATGTCTTTGTTTTTATTCCAGCATAACCCATTTATATAACTCCTTGAAGAATTATATCTTATGTACCTTTTTATGTACTTTAAAGTGGTAAAAAATGATTTATTCTGATTGATAGATTTGTTGTTTTTATTTTAAAACCCTTATTTCAAAGGGCTTTATTGAGGTTATTAATGGTACATAAAACTATTACAGTCCATTACCCCACATATGCATCTTCTTTCCCATAACCAAATTATATTTATCAAATATATCTATACTGTTAGCTGCTCTAAAATCATATTTCTCAAGCATCTCCATAAGTTGAGATATATCCATGTTTTCTTTTTTAGATATAACTATAACTTGTCCTGAATTTTCTAAACAGTGATAGATCTGATCCATAAACCTCTCTTGATTTTCTAGGTTTTGCAGTGTGTCGCAAACTACTGCATATTCAAACTCTCTGGCTTTAAGTCTGAATCTTTTTTCATCTATATCTTCTAGCTCTTTATTTGTAAAACTACCGCCTATATCATCTACAATCTGCTGAAGTTTGTTTTTAATATCATCGCAACAGTTATTAATATTTAAAATAGCTATATTTGGATGCTTCTCAAAAAGTGCATCAAATTGTTCTAACTCTTTCATATTTTATTACATTCCCCACATATGCAGTTTCTTACCCATAATAAGATCATACTCTTTAAAAATATCTATAATACTTACAGCACCTATATCAAACTCTTCAAAAAGTGTGTATATCTCTTGTAGACTCTTACCTTTTTTTTCTAGAATTATAATATGTCCTGAGTCTCGAACTCCTCTATTTATAAGTTCCATCATTGACCTTTTATCTTCAGATTCCAAAAAACAATCACTTATAACTCCATATTCGTAAGCAGCTTTTCTAATCTTTGCTTTCTCTTTATCTAAATTAGTATACTCTACGGTAGTAATATTACCTTCTATATCAAGGACAAGATCGTTTAAAGCTTGAGTCATATTTATATAGTTATTATTTATATCAAGTATGGCTAAATTTGGAGCCATATCAAACAGCTGATAGAACTCTTTTAGTTCTTTATCCAAATTGTTTCTCCTTAAACTATATCCCTAACTCTTTCATTCTTTTTTTACTTAGGAATAACTTCTTGTTATCCATAACACCTACACCTTTTTTTACTACAAACGCTGCTGTTTTTTGTGCTGATTTTAAACTGTGCATCTTATATGTACCGCACTGATAAACATTTAACTCAGGTATGTCAGCTTCAGATTTTACTTTTAATACATCTTTCATAGCTTTAAGTGTTGAAGACGCAACTTTCTTTTCACTTGGTTTTCCTAAACAACTCATATAAAAACCGGTTCTGCATCCCATAGGACTACAGTCTATGATCTCAACTTTTTTACTGTTTAAATGTTCTCTAATAAATCCTGCAAACAGGTGCTCTAATGTATGGATACCCTTTCCTGTCATCTTATCTTTGTTCGGTTGGTGTATTCTTATATCAAAAACAGTGATAATATCTCCGCTTGGCGATATCATTGTTTTTGCAACTCTTATTGCGGGTGCACTCATCTTTGTATGATCTACTCTAAAACTGTCTAATAACGGCATAATGATTCCTTGTAAATTTTTTTATAATTATAACATAAAAAAACCCAAGCCTTTTAAGACTTGGGTTTTAGTGTTCTTTTTTAAGTTTTTTTAATTTAACTTATCTGCTCTTGGATAGATAAATACAGCTTTTCTTATTACGAAAACCTTTTCCGGATCCTCTTTTGCATATGCTTTTAAAGTTACCGTTACAGGTGTATCTTTTGTTGCGTCATTAACAATTCTTTGTGTTGTAGAAAGTTGAACAACTTTTTTTGCCATTTTACCTCTACTTAAAGTAAACGGCGTAAATCTTTTTATCTCAAATTTATCCGCATATTCACCTATGATCTCAAGATTGTAAGTGTACTTCTCTTTTTGAGTATTTTGGAATAACAGTACAAAGTTATTTCTTACTTCATTGTTGTCATATATTTTATATAACTGTGTAGTTTTATTTACATTTAGAAGCATATACTCTTTCTTACCGCCCATTACAAACAACATACCCACAATAGCTACAAGTGCAACCATATACATAATAGTATTTTTTCTAATAAACTTAGTAGGTATATCTTTCTCTATTTGATTTGTACTAGTCCATTGCACAAGTGACTCTTTACCTAATTTACCCATAACTGTTGTACATGCATCAACACACTCTAAACAGTTGATACACTCTAATTGCATACCTTTTCTAATATCTATATGTGTAGGACATACAGTCACACAACTTTGACATGCCGTACACTCATCAGTTTCAGGAAGATCTTTTTGTTTGAATACTACTTTTTCACCGTTCTCATAGATCTTACCGCCTCTTTTTTCACTATAGATAGCTTGTACGGTATCATCATCGTAAAGAACTGACTGTACTCTTGAATATGGACATACATATACACAGAAATTCTCTTTTAAGAACACTACATCATATACTAAGAATGCAGCAATAGCAACAACAAATCCGATTAAGAACGTATGCTCAGTAGGATTTTGTATATATGCAAAGAAATCCTCAGGTGGAACAAAATACCACATAAAGTCTGCAGCTGCAAGTAATGACAATGCAAACCAAATAAGAATTGCTACTACTCTTTTAGAAGCATTCTCAGGCTTTGACCAATCCGGCTCTTTTTGCTTATTTTTTAATCTTCTTAAACCTAATAGTTTACCCTCAATTAGATCTCTATAGATAACTCTAAACACTGTTTGTGGACATGCCCATCCACACCATGCCCTACCACCAACGGCAGTAACTGCAAATATTCCTAGGAATAGAAGCATCAATAGGAACGGCATCATATATAATTCTTGCATATCAAATGCAACACCCATTAGGTGTAACTGCTTCTTATCGAATGACAGAAGGAAAATGTGGTTCTCATTTATCCTTATAAACGGTGTAGCAATTGCTATAATAGTAGCAACAACATAAGCCCAATACCTCTTTATTCTATAAGGAGTTATTTGTGTTTCTGTACTCATTTTAATCCTTTTTTATCTTTATATTCAAATTATATATTATCTAAACTTATGTTTAGCATAAATAGAGATAATAATAATGGGAAATTATATATCATATAAGTATTATATAACTTTATACCTAATATAATCGCAAAATGAATAAAATAGATGTAGATATAAAAACTTCAAAAAATATTTTAGCTTTTAGTGCCGGTGTTGATTCAACTGCACTGTTTTTTATTTTGCTGGATAACAATATCCCTTTTGATATTGCTATAGTTGATTATGGACAAAGACCCCAATCAAAAGATGAAGTGATATATGCAACGCAGCTTGCACACAAATACAAAAAAAAATGTTTTATAAAACAATATGACAAAAACAGGTTTAGTGAAAAAGATGCTAGAGAATTCAGATATGAATTTTTTGAAGAGATTATAAACAACAACTCATATGATGCCCTTATAACCGCTCATCAGTTAAATGACAAATTAGAATGGTTCTTAATGCAATTTACAAAAGGTGCAGGTATTCATGAACTTATGGGGATGGATAAAGTTTCAGAAAAAAATGGAATCACTCTCTTAAAACCTCTTCTTGATTATTCTAAAAATGAACTTTTATATTATCTAAAGGAACATAAAATCAAATACTTTATCGATGAAACAAACAAAGATGAAAAATATAGAAGAAATTTTTTTAGACACAACTTCAGTGATAAACTACTAGATAATTTTCAAAGCGGTATACAAAAAAGTTTTGAATATATTCAAAAAGATAGAGAATCTCTTCTTTGTTCAATATCTGAAACAAGAGATAATGAACTTGTGATTTTTAACTTTAACAATGATTTTAATATAGCTATTAACATTATAGATAAAGAGCTTAAAAAAAGAGGGGTTATCATATCCAAAGCTACGAGAGATGAGATAATAAGACAAAAACAGATTGTTATATCCAATAAAATATCTGTCGCAATTGCAAACGGGAAGATCTACATAGCTCCTTTTATAAAAGCAGCCATGGATAAAAAGTTCAAAGAGAGATGCAGAGTAAACAATATACCTTCAAATATAAGATCCTATCTTTCTACTTTGCCGCACTTTCGATTTTCTGATTGAAGATAAGTCCATACTCAACTTTTATCCCCTCTTTTACTTTTGCAAACGTAAAAGGGTAAGTTAAATGTATAGAATAATCCTGTTTGTTAAGCTCCTCTACAAATGAGAAAAACTCATTTGGCTCTTTTACAGTTGAGTTTAAGTGGTAAAGATAACTAAGATCAGCTTTCCCTTTTTTAGATACAAATTTTATTGATGTCCCTTTTAAAGCTCTGTTTTCTATAAGCTCCTGAACTTTTTTATTAGTTAAGAATTTATATTTTTTATATTTTAAAAGATCATTGTTCTGTTTTTCTTCTTTTATTAATGAACTGTTTGCAATTATTCTGCTTGTTATTGCTTTGTTCTTATGCTCTAATATAACTTTTGATTCTTTGTATAATCTAAGAAGATTATCCTGCATTCTTACAGCAGCATCGGAATCGGTTATAAAGTTTGCAACAAACGTAGACTCATCCTCTTTTATCTCTAACTCCTGAAGAAGTACGTCAAAAGGTACTATATCAAACAACATCAAAGCTTGTTGAGTTAATTCATTATTAACTTTTATATGATTTGGAAGAACTGTATATTCCTCTTCTTTTAAACTAGTTTTATTACTATCTTCTATAGTTTTCGTACTATTTTGAGTTAAAACCGGGATTGCGTTTTCTGATTGTAAAGTTTTATAGTATATAACCATCCCCGCAACAACTATACTAGCTGCAGCGATTCCTACCCACTTCAACATTTTATTATCAGCTTTTTTTTCTCTTGGATCTATAAAACTATATTTTTTAGCATTCTGGGATTGTGTAATATTATATAAACCGCTATCTATGCTGATCTGATCATAGCTTACATTTACCATTAGTGTTTCATATAGAATATCAAGCTGGTCGTCACTTAACTGTTTTATTGAATAATAGATATTTATCTTATCTAAAAATTGAATATTCTCATCTGATTCATAGTAGTTTTTAATGGTGTCATTCAAACACTGCTGAATCTCTAAAAAATGTATCTCGTCATAAAGTTTCTGACCTATAATATCATCATTATAAAAATTTGATTCTTTGATATTTGCAAACGGTGTCAGATTTAAAACAGTACTAAAAGATATCTGTTTATTATTATCAAGTATTATAATATACAGCGTATTATTGTATACAAGTATATTTAATGAATTGTCTACTTTATTGTTTTTTATTATATTGTAAAGAAGTGAATATGCACTGACTATATAATCTATACCGCTTTTTTCAAAATAGTTTTCATGTTTTATTATCTGCTCTTTAGCTACAGATACACTGTATCTTTCATCTAGTGGAATAGATGAGTAGTTTTCTTTATCTATATTTTCATTTTTAACTAATATCTGATCGGTTTGTGTATATAGTGAAGTAAGATAAGTGTGAGATACAGTTTTTTGTAAAGTATCCAATTTAAACTGTGCATCTTGAGGCATGGTATCATCTTTGACCAAAAACGAGGAGTGCTCCTGCTTTTGAATTTTGGAGTCTTCAACTATTTTAAAATCAATCTTTACTTGATCATCTCTTTTTAATATATTTACATACTGTTTATTATTATCTCTAAACATTATCTATACCTGCTTTTATTTCATACTTAACGGATGTGACATATTATACTGTTTTAATTTTGTATTTGTGGTTAACTTGGTATAAATACCCGTAGCTTTTAAACTGCTGTGCCCTAGAAGCTGGCTTATATCATTTATCCTTGCCCCTTCATTGAGTAAATCTGTTGCAAAGGAGTGTCTTAGCTGATGCGGTGTTGCTTTTATCCCTATATTTTTAAATACTTTTTCAACTCTGTATTGTAACTGTCTTACCGTTAATGGTTTTGATTCTTTTTCAAAAATATATAATTTTGGATTATATATCTTTTTATACTCTTCAAATAGCCCATTGATTATTTTATTTGAAGGTATCTGCCTTTGCTTATTTCCTTTCCCCAAAACAGTTATATGATCGCTGTTTATATTTTCAAGTTTCAAAGAACACAACTCAGATACCCTAATACCAAATGAATAGATAAAAAGAACTATCAGCTTCTCTTCTATTGAGGCATTTTCTAAACTCTCATAGATATTATCAGTATTTACCGGTTTGGGAAGTGTTTGTTTCGATTTTATACTTTGTGAGCCTGTTAGTTTCATTTTTAATTTTTTATCTTTTAAAAATTCAATAAAACTTCTTATTGAGGATAATTTTTTATTTACGGTTTTTGGGTTTTGATCGGATATACTTATTCTGTACTTTGTTATATCAACAATAATACTTTCGTTCTCTTCATATATTTCACTTATATCTATCATCTTTAAAATAGGTGTATAATATGTTTTAGAGGTGAGTTTGGAGTAGTTTTTTATATTTTGAAGATAATTGATAAACTCATCTAGGTAATCATAAAAACTCTCTTTCATAACCTATCCTATTTTTTCAGTTGATTTTCCATCATCTTATCATATATAAGTTTCTTTGCATCTTCAAGTTCCAGATCATTTAGATCAAAAGGTTCACCTACATAAAAATTGATACTACCGAACGGTTTTGGAATTATAAACTTATCCCACGATTTTAACTGCCAGTATTTAGAAGGGATAGTACTAAAAGGGATAACTCTTGTTTTAGTTTTTTGTGCAATTGCAACTATACCGTCGGCAACACTGTAGATAGGACCCTTGGGACCATCGGGAGTTATTGCCACATCTGCTTCTTTATTTTTTAAAGCTTTAATGGCACCAATCATAGCCTTTGCACCACCTCTTGTTGATGAGCCGCTAAATGACAAAACACCAAGATGCTCCACCACTCTTCTTATTGCTTCACCGTCTCTATGTTCGCTTATTATTGCTTTCATCAAACCCTTTGGTTTAAATTTTGCAAAGTTGTGAGGCTGCATAAGGAGATCACCGTGCCAAAATGCGATCACAAAGTTTTCATTTTGAAGATCAGCTTTGGGATAATGAAATTTTTTCTTATTTGTAAGATAGATAAACTTAACAAAAAGCTGCAACAAATAAGGTACAACATTAAGCTGTAGAAAAGTAAATAATCTTTTTTTCAAACTCATTAGTTTATAACTTCACCGTTTAATGATGTTCTATTTGCTTTTGTGATCTTTACAGGGACTATCTTACCTAAAAGGTCTTCACTCCCTTTTGCAAATACAGATATATAATTATCGGTAAAACCAAACACTTCACCGTTTGGCTTTAGATCTTCAAACAGAACATTTAAAGTTTTACCTAAATTTTTATTCATATGTTCAACTTGATGCTTTTTATGAAGTTCAATAACCCTATCAAGTCTTTTACTTGCTATATCATCAGGAACTATATCTGTTCTAGTTGCAGCTTCCGTATGCGGTCTTGCAGAATATTTAAAATTGAATATAGAATCGAATTTTACTTTTTCTATCACATCTATCGTATCTTCAAACTCTTCATCTGTTTCACCAGGGAATCCAACTATAATATCTGTACTTATTCTAACATCAGGAACCATAGATCTTATCTTTTCACATCTGTTTAAGAACCACTCTTTTGTGTAGCCTCTTTTCATCTCTTTAAGCACTTTATTGTTTCCAGCTTGTAAAGGTACATGGATCTGCTTACACACTTTAGGGTTAGATGCGAACTCTTCAAGAAATTCATCATCCATATGTAAAGGGTGGGGAGAGGTGAACCTGATTCTTTCAAGTCCTTCTATTTTAGCTATATCTCTTAACAGCTGTGTAAAAGTTGTTTTTTCTCTTCCGTCACTAAAATTAATACCGTAATTGTTTACATTCTGACCTAAAAGAAATACCTCTTTTGCACCAAGTGCAACAGAACGTTCTATCTCTTTTACTATTATCTCGTGAGGAATACTTATCTCATCTCCTCTGGTTGCGGGAACTATACAATAGGTACAGCTTTTATCACACCCAAGTGATATATTTACACTACATCTGTAAGAGGATGTTCTAAATTCTGAAAAGTCATAAGTTGTTTCATCATTGTTGATATCTATGGCAACAAATCTAGGAGTATTGAAAGCTTCTGATATTTTAGAAACATTTCTAGCTCCTACTACAAAGTCGACATAAGGTGCTCTTTTAAATATCTCTTTTCCAAGATGGCTTGCGGTACAACCGCATACACCTATCTTTGCACCCTTTTTTTTCTTTGAATTAAACTGTCCAAGCTCGGAAAAAAGTTTTGCAACCGGCTTTTCTCTAACAGAACATGTATTGATTATGATAAGATCAGCATCTTCCATAATTTCCGTAGTTTCAAAAGAGTGATGCTTATTTAACTCGGCTATGATATGTTCCGTATCCCGAACATTCATGGCACAACCAAGAGTCTCAATAAAAAGTTTTTTACTCAAATCTATATCCGTTAATTAAACTTATATACTATAAAGCGTGAAGCTCGTATAGATACTCATCATCCGATAAACCGTACTTTACTTCTCTAAAATGTACGTTGTATCCTGCTTCTTCAAACTTATCTACTACACTCATCATATCTTTGTGTGAATTTTCTCTATCGAAGTAAAAGATCTCTTCCTCATTTTTTGCCAAACTTTCAAGTAACTTATCTAAGTTCGCCTTTTTTGGTTTTTCTGTAAGCTCTTTTCTTGCTAATAAAATATCCATATTAATATTTTCCTTTTAATTGTTATAATACTTCATTATAACTTTTTTTTTATAAAAATATGTTAAAATGATACCTACACGTAAAACAAATCATTAATTAGGTAGATAGCAATGACAGCAAATATATTTTTTGGAAGTAAAGAAGAGTCAAGAGACAATCTTCAAAACATTATTAATCCGTTTTCAGGTACAGTAGTTACACAATACCCAAAGTGTACAGCTGAAGATACTTTAAAAGCATTAAATATTGCAAAAGAAGCATCAAAGGCAACAAAAGCTTCAACTATAGCCCAAAGGGTAGCATGGCTTGAAGATGTTGCAGAAAAACTTTTTGAAAATAAAGAAGATATAGCAAGAACCCTATGTGACGAAGTTGGTAAACCGATAACTTTTGCAAGAATTGAAGTTGACAGATGTATAGAAACCGTAAAGCTCTCTGCTCATGCTATTATAAATCTTCAAGGTCACACAATCAATACAGACGCAATGCCAAGCGGTAAAAAAACCTCTGCATATTATTTTAGAGAACCTGTAGGTGTAGTAGCATGTATCACACCTTTTAACTTTCCTTTAAATCTTGTAGCACACAAAATAGCTCCGGCACTTGTAAGCGGTAACTCTGTCGTACTAAAACCAACTCCTGAAGCACCCCTTACGGCATATAAATTTGCAAAGCTTTTTATAGAATCTGACCATGCTATCAAAGATGCACTAAGTGTTGTATATGGAGATGTTGAAGTTGGAAGCACTCTTGTATCTTCTGATATCCCAAGAGTTCTTAGCTTTACAGGTTCTGTTCCTGTTGGAAATATCATCACTAAATCAGCAGGTATAAAAAAGGTAGCTTTAGAGCTTGGTGGAAATGCTGCTACATATATAGATAGAAGTGCCGATATAAATTTAGCGGCACAAAGATGTGCCTTTGGTGCATTTATAAACAGTGGTCAGGTTTGTATCTCTTTACAAAGAATCTATGTATCAGATGATATATATGAAAAATTTGCAGATGCAATGAAAAATGAAACTGAAAAATTAAAAGTGGGAAGTCCCTATGATGATGATACATTTGTAGGTCCACTTATCAATGAGGAATCGTGTGAGCGTGCAAAGTCGTGGATAGCAAGTGCCATAGATGAAGGTGCTGTAGCTATTACTGGAAATAAAAATGAAGGACTTAATTTTCATCCCACAGTTATGACAGAAGTTACTGATGATATGAAAATAATCTGTGAAGAGGTATTTGCACCGATTGTTAGTCTTGTAAAAGTAAAAAGCTATGAAGAAGCTGTTTCTAAGATGAACAACTCACCTTACGGTCTACAGTTCAGTATCTTTACGAATGACCTAAAACAGACACAAAACTTTATATATGATGCTGATTGTGGAGGTATAGTTATTAATGATATCCCTACACTTAGATTTGATATACAACCTTACGGAGGTACAAAACTAAGCGGTATAGGTAAAGAGGGTCCAAGCTTTGCAATAGAGGAATTTACGGAGATAAAATCTGTTGTAATCTGTAACTAGATATACAATAAATGCTTAATTCTCTATAAAACTTGACATTATTATCAAAATTGTTGTATAATGTTTAAAGATAGATAAATGTATAGGAGAGGCAGATGGAAATAATTACAGATAACTATAACAATATATCAATTGATCAACTTTATTCCAAACTGTCCGTGAAGTATGCACAACTTGATAAAATAGATCAAGAAGAGAGTCTCTCAAAGGTTCAAAAAACTGACTATATAGATTCGAGTAGTGCTCCTAAAAATTATGATGAAAAAGACTTTGAAAGAGTTTTAGAAAAGTTCAAAAAGGCTGATGCAGATATAAGATCTCATGAGCAGGCACATGCTACAATCGGTCAAACCACCTCTCCTATTTCATATAATTATCAGCAAGGTCTTGACGGAAAGATCTATGCAGTTGGAGGGCACGTAAGACTAGATGTTTCACTGCCTGAAGATCCAAAAGCTGCTGTATATAAACTTGATCAGATAAAAAAAGCAACTACATCGGTTGCAGACCCAAGCGGTGCAGACCTTGCCATTGCAAATAGTGCAAATTTAAATAAATTATTACTTCAATCAAGAGGTGAAGAAAATGCAGGTTAACAGTAATATATCATCAATGCTGCAGCTTGAGAAAAAGCTAGAGCAAAGTGCTTCTGCTTTATCAAAGCTAAACTTAAACAGCGAAGATTCTAGTGCAAAGCAGCAAAAAAATGTACGACATAACTCGTCACATTCACAAGATGACAACAATAAAGAATCAAACGAAAAACAACAAAATCCATATGCTCAACAGCAAACAGCTTTAGCTTACAGTGTAAACAGCGGTAATGTTGTATCAGTGCAAAACTCAATACAACACACTACAATTGATATCAAAGTTTAAACTTTAATATCATAATCTTACAAAAAACATTTCAATAATAAAGTAATCGACTATGAAAATTATCAATAATATTTTAGACTTAAAAAGTCACTTAAAAAAAGAAAATAAAACAATTGGTTTCGTACCCACTATGGGTGCACTACATGACGGTCATATATCACTCATAAAAAGATCAAAAAAAGAAAATGAACTAACAATCGTATCAATATTTGTAAATCCTACACAGTTTTTAGAGGGTGAAGATCTTGATAAGTACCCAAAACGCGATAAAGCCGATACGGAGATATGTAAAAGACTGAATGTTGACTATCTTTTTATGCCTGATGTAAATACTATGTATGAAAAAGACGAGATACTTATAAAAGCACCTAAGATAAAAGGGTTTATACTAGAAGGGGAGAAAAGACCAGGACACTTTGACGGTATGCTTCAAATAGTACTAAAACTTTTTAATATAATAAATCCTACAAACGGATACTTCGGCAGAAAAGATGCACAACAACTTTCACTAATAACACAAATGGTAAAAAACCTCTACCTTGATATAAATATTGTACCATGTGATATAATAAGAGAGCCTGACGGTCTTGCCATGAGCAGTAGAAATATATACCTGTCAAAAGAGCAAAGAGATAAGGCTCTTAATATATCTAGATCACTCAAAGCTGCCGCTAAAGCTGTAGGAAACGGCACAATAGATACAGATGAGATAAAAAAAGTTATTTATGATATTCTTAACAAAAATGATATAGATGTGGAATATGTATATATTGTTAACAGAGATTTTCAAACCGTTATTAATATAGAATTGGATAATACGATAATACTTATAGCTGTTAAGATAGGCAATACAAGATTAATTGATAATATATGGATATAATTTAACATTAAATTAACAATTCTATGATAGTATAACTATTTATTATAATAAAAGGACTAGAAATGACAAAAAAAATAATAGCATCAGGTTTATTGGCAACACTTATCTTAGCTGGATGCGGAAGTGATAAAGCAGCTACACAAAAAGCATCTAAGGGTAATATGGATGGTAAAAAACATATGCTGGACTACAGAGCAGTTCCCGCATCACAAGCTACTATCCTTCAAAAAGGTGAGCAGAAAATGTACTGTCCCGTATGTGGAATGACACTTCCTATGTTCTATAAAACAAATCATGCAGCTTCTGACCACACAGGGCACGATAAACAATATTGTTCTATCCACTGTGCCGCTGAAGATAAAGAAGTTAACGGCAATATGCTTTCAAACTTCAGAACTGTAGATAACACTACCTTAAAGTTTATAGATTCTCAAGATGCTTACTTTGTTGTTGGAAGTAAAAAACCGGGAACGATGAGTACTGTAAGTAAATATGCCTTTGGTACAAAAAAAGCTGCCCAAGAGTTTGCTTCTAAGTTTGGAGGCAAGATCATGATGTTTGATGAGCTTTACAAAAAAGTAAAAGGATCATTAAAGAATGATATAGCAAAGGTTAATAAAAAACAAACAAAAGCTGCTAAAATGGGTGGAATGATCTATAAAAGAATGTGCAAAAAGATTGATAAGAAATTTGATTCCGTAGCAGAAGCAAAAGCCTATATCACAAAAAACAAAGTTTGTGGTAATTTAAAAGGTAAAAAGCTTCAAATGGTTGGATTACATTTAGGTAAAAAATAAAACTATATTTAAATAAAACATCTACTTAAAAAGGACAGGTACCTAACATGTCCTTTTTTATTAAAATAAAATAAATAAAATGGTATCATTCTTATTATAAGTTAAATTGATATTTTTTATAATCTAATCAAATTTATGGAGTTGTAAGATGGAAGATAATCTAAAAGAGAATAATAGGTTAAAGTTTTTTCCTATTATGATGTATGCAATTGTTATGGGGATGGGTGGACTTACCATAACCTATCAAAAGGCACACCAATGGCTCTCTTTCCCACATTTTATCGGTGAGTCACTTATGTATTTAACTACCCTTTTGTTTATTACTATTACTGTAGTTTACCTAGCAAAATACTTTAAATACAAAAATGCAGTAAAAAAAGAGTTTTCTCACCCTGTAAGAATAAACTTTTTTGCAGCAGTTTCTATATCAATGTTGATGTTGGCAATTATGTTTAAAGAGGAATATACTACGGTAAGTGCAATATTTTGGTACCCTGGTACATTACTTCATTTTTATCTTACGATGCACACCATCTCATTTTGGATAAATAATAATCAAGAGTTAAGTCACTCAAACCCGGCATGGTTCATCCCTATTGTAGGTAATGTTCTAGTACCCGTTGGAGGAGTAGGATTTGCAAGTGAAGGTATATTAATATACTTTTTAAGTATAGGTCTATTTTTCTGGATCGTTCTATTTTCAATTATTTTAAATAGAATTATTTTCCACCATCAGCTTGCAGTCAAGTTTATGCCTACATTATTCATACTTATTGCACCTCCGGCGGTTGGTTTTATCGCATATTATAAGTTGTTTGAAGTTATAGATCATTTTGCAATGATGCTTTTTAATATAGCACTATTCTTTACATTTTTAGTTTTATTTATGTATAAAAATTTTTTAAAGATAAAGTTCTTTATCTCATGGTGGGCTTTTGTATTCCCTATTGCAGCTATGGCTATAAGTGCGATGCTTATGTATCATGTTACGAATGACTCTCTAGTGTTGTTGCTTTCGTATGTTATGGTGGCTTCCGTAACGGGAATTATATCAATAGTTATATATCAGACGATAAAACATATGACAAAACAAGAGATATGTATACAGGAGTAATCTGTGAAAAAACTTCTTAGTATCGCAGCATTTTTATTTTTAGCTTTTATTATTATAAACGGTATCGTTACTGAAATAAATAAAGAGAAAGTACCCGGTAAAGCAAAAAGGATACCTTGCATGTCAAAAACTACAAGCTTTGAAAGAGGCTACGGTGACAAAGATATAGCCAATGCCCAAGAACAGCTTAGAAACGGAAACTTTACACTTAGTTCGGATATTGACAAGGCTGCATTTATGGATTCTACACTATTTGAATATATAGATATGAAAGAACTTGACAGATTAACAAACGAAACGCTCAACAGCTATGTTAAAAATAAACGTATTGATAATACAAATCAAATACAAATTAAATATATAGTATATGAAAACGATAAAGAAGATCCAAAGAAAAAGTCCGATAGTTGTAAACTTTTTAGAGGCTATGTAGTTTTAAAAGTAAAAAACATAAACAATAAAATAGTATACCAGTCGCAAATTGACATTTCAGATCCAAAAGGTAAAGATATAGCACAAACAGTGAATTGTGCAGTAAAAGCATTTATAACATATAACACTAAATAAAGGAAAAAGATGACAAAAACAATATTATTAGATAAATACCCGGTATTTTCTTTAGAACTTTCTAAAGATGAAGTAAACGTAAAAAATGTAGATGAGATAGTAAGCTATTTTAAAAATAAAATAGATGCTCACCCTATTGCAAAATTTATTGCAATATTTGATCACTATGCACATACACAGGAGATAAACGGGGATATAAACCCAGATATAAAAGATGCTCAAAACATCACTTTCTGTTTTGGGAAAGCTATACCAAATACAAAAATTGTAGCTGTACGACCTAGAAGTATAGGGGTATGTGAACTTCAAAACAGTTTTGTAATAGATTTCATAGAAGCGCCAAATGAAGAACTTCATAATGTTATGGAAAATTGGGCTAAGGGATTAAAAGTAAATTAATCAAATTTAAACTATCATTGCTGTATGAAAAAAATAAATATAGCTATAAAAAATAAAACTAAACTAACAAAATATTTAGAAGAGAAGTATGATGTAACATACTACACAAAACCTTCTCTTCTTTCAAAACTCTTCTCAAAGAATAAACAAGACCCGGATATCTATTTTCACCAAGGCTCTGTAAATAGCAAAAATTTACCTTTGATAGAAAAATCAAAAATTACTATTGTGAATACAAATGGGATGAAAAACGAGATTTTAGAAAAATATCCAAATATTGAAGCAAAGAAAATACAGATACTCTACCCTTATGTAACAAACAATATAGAATATGATGAAGATATAAAAAAAGATTTTAGAGAAAAATATAATATTTCAGATGATACCAGAATTATTTACTTTACGGCAAAAGATCTAAATGCAGGCGGAGTAAAAAAGTTCTTAAAGATCATCTCAGAGCTAGAGGAAAAAAACTTCAAGGTTTTAATAGACGGTGATGAAAAACAAATAGAGCAGCTAAAAATATTGATAAACAGATTAAAAATAGATTATCAGATAATACTCCTTTGTGATCATAAAAATAAAGATGAACTTTTTATCTCTTCAGATATATTTATACTACCCACAAAACAAAAAGTTTATACCCCTAATATATTAAAGGCAATGTACTTTAAAAATGCCGTATTTATCCCTACAAGCAATTATACCTCTGAGATAATAGATACATTTTCCATTATGAACTCTCCGGACGATCCAAGTACGGCATTTAAAACAGGAGCACTGTTATCAAGTGAAAACGAACTAAAACAGATACAAAATTTAAATTCAAATATGTCAAAATCTTTTAGTTTTGAGAGTAGAGCTGATATAATAAAATCTATAATTAATTCCATTTCAGAAAAAGATTAGGTTAAATTAGATAAAATTACACCAATTAGAAGTGTTAAGTAGGGAAACAGGTGGTATTTATATCCTTGTTGGCAGTTTTTTAACTGTTTACGTTAGCCGAACGGACTTTTAAATAAAATAATATTATTAAAGGAATTTAGAATGAAAAAAATTTTATTCTTAATGGTTGCTCTTGCATCTGCTGCATTTGCTTCTGAAAACGGTCAATCTATGGTTGAAGCTTACTCTGTACTTGCTGCTGGTATCGGTATGGGTAACACTGCTGCTGCTACTATTGCTGGTACTGCTAGAAACCCAGGTATGGGTGGAAAACTTATGACTACAATGTTCATTGCATTAGCGATGATCGAAGCACAAGTTATCTATACGCTTGTAATTGCATTAATTGCATTATACGCAAACCCATTCTTAGGGTAATCTTCAACGATTATAAGTTAAAAAACCAAGTGGCTTTGCTGCTTGGTTTTTTTTTGCTCAAATAGAAAGGTTTATTTATGCTAGATGTAGGAATATTAAAAAATAAAAAAGTATTGTACGTGGAAGATGATGAATCTATCATGGAGGCTTTTAAATCAGTTCTTCAAAAACTATTCGGTGAGGTATTTACAGCTTACAATGGTGAGGACGGGCTAGAGATTTTTAAGAAAAATCCCAATGTGGACTTTGTTATAACAGATATTAAAATGCCAAAGATGGATGGGCTTGAGATGGCAAAAACAATACATGAGATTGACCCGGCTATCCCTTGTATACTTACAACTGCACATGCAGAGTATGACTATTATTTAAAGGCTGATGCGATTGGTGTATATAGATATATAACAAAACCTTTAGATATAAAAAAGCTTGTTGAGGCTTTAATTCAATACGATAAGATAAAAGAAAACTAAAAAAAGTTTTCTATCTCCTCTAACATCTCCTTTGGATCTGTTATTTTGTTTACTTTTTCCCTAAAACTGTTTGCATTGTCATAACCTTTAGAGTAAGTATGAAGGTGCTTTCTAAACATAACTACGCCGTATTCATTATAATGTTCACACATCTTTTTTAGATGCTCACAAATGATCTCTTTTTTCAGTTCATCGCTTATTGCTTCATTGTTGTTTGCTATTTGATAAAATATCCAGGGCTTACCTATAGCACCACGACCTATCATGATACCGTCAGCTCTTGTATGCTCTAAAACATACTTAGCCTTAGCAAGATCAGTTATATCACCGTTTGCAATTACAGGGATGCTTACAGCCTCTTTAATAGCAGCAATTGCATCATAATCAACGGGTGCTTTATAAGCACCTTTTTTTGTTCTGCCGTGAACCGCTATAAAGTCTACACCGCAATCTTCAACAGCTTTAGCAATATCTACAGGTATCTTTTCATCTATACCTATTCTAATTTTTGCCGTCGTAAGTTGTTTGTTTGAATACTTCTTAATTGTTTTTAAAATCTTTTGAAGCCGCGGAAGATCCCCTAAAAGATTAGAACCGCTTCCGTGATTAAATACTTTTGGAGCAGGACAGCCGCAATTTAGATCAATACCGTCAATACCCTCTATCTCATTTAGTTTTTCAACTGCAATTTGCATAATATCAGCTTTGCTTCCTGCTAATTGAACAAAATAAGGTGTTTCATTGGGGGATTTTTTGATCATTTTGATAGTCTTGTCGCTATTGTAAGCAAGAGCATTTGAGCTTATCATCTCACTTACGGTATAGTCTACCCCGAATTTTTTAACCACCGATCTAAAAGGTAGATCGGTATAACCGGCAAGGGGAGCTAAAGATATTACCGGTTTTGAAAAGTCTAACAGTTGATCCATAGCAAACTTTTATCTATAACAGATTGTATCTAAAGAGTATGTGTGTTTTCCCGCATCTCTTAGATCTATAAACGCCTTAAATGCACTGAACTCATTTGATGCACTGTTTACTAAAATATCTCTCATCTTGTCTATCATCTCATATTCTGCAAGTATATATAAATAAGATGCCGTATATTCCTCTTTTAATGTAGAGATATCCTCATATAATTTAATAATTCTATCGGGAGTCATAGAAGATTTATAGTTTTTTGCTATTTGGATAAGTTCTTTATTTGTTAACTCGACATTTTTGATAAGTTTTAATATATCTTCATTATTCATAGCAATCTCAACAGCTTGATCACTGTCTTTTTTTAACAATTTAATAAGCATAGCCGAATCTAATACTAAATTATCTAAATTCTTTTTGATACTTGTAAAAGATTTCTTCTCTAACACTACCTCAAAAGCAGTATTTACGATATTTTCAGCATATTTTGAAGAATCTTTTAATACTTCCAAGGCAAAATTATCATCATTGTTTATTCTGTTGATAGTATTCATAATCATCAAAGGGTTATTTGAAGAAAGTTTCAACTCTTTTGCAGGGATATAAACTCCGGCTTTTATATCTTTTAACTTAGATACCGTCTTATTGATAGCCTTATTGTTACACTCTATAGTTTGAGCCGTAAGATCCATATCTAACTGAGACAAGATAGTATCCAGTTCTTTAAAGGTTTTATTTTGAAAACTCACATTTGAATCCTCTTTCATCAATCTTTTATCTATCAATGTGATCAAAGATTCACTGTCTTTTTCAATAGACTTGTGAGAGAAATAACTTTTAAGTCCGTAGAATACCATATGAAGTATAGTAAGAGCAAACAATAATACAGTAGGTAATAAAACCCATGCAGCCACAGGAAGAACAACCGCCTGATCTATTATCTCTACTCTATAGTCACCTGATTCTAAACTAAATACATAACCAAAGATCCCGATGATCAAGATCAGTGTACCAAAAATATATTTTTTTAATCCCATATTTACCCCTTTTAAAAGTTAGTGATTATTATTGTTCTCGTGTATCTCTCTACAATCAGTACAATATTTTGCGAAAGGCTTAGCTTTAAGTCTTCCTATTGCTATAGACTCATCACACATCTCACAAATACCGTATGTACCGGCTTCAATACTTTTTAAAGCTTCCTCTATCTCTTTAAGCTCTTGCTTTTGTTGATTTACAATAATTCCGGATGTAAAGCTGTCACTGCTAGCTTCTGCAAAATCCAGCTCATCATTACAATCACAGTTGTTAAGTTTACTTATATTATCAATATTATCTTTGATATTACTTTGTATTAATTCTCTTCTCTCATTAAGAACTGTTTTTAGCTCTTCTATCTGTTTTTTCGACGCCAAAGTTATCCCCGTATTAAAATTTTGAAGATTTTATCTAAAAAATACTAAATTATTTATGATAAGGATGATTATGTTTTATACAAAGTGCCCTAAAAATTTGCTCACACAACACAATATTAGCAATTTTATGGGCCATAGTCATATCACTTAATGATATTACCGCATCACATTTTGATAAGAATTCTTTATTAAAGCCGTATGCACCTCCTATAAAAAAGTTTATAGTATTGTGATCTGAGATCATATGGGAAAATTTAAAACTATCAACTTTTTTTCCAAGAACATCTAAGGCTATATTGTATCCGCTTTCTAATTTTGGAATAAAAAGTTCATTATAAGCTGCTTCTGATTCTTTTTGACCTAAAGTTTGTGCTTTAGATATATGTTTATTAAAAAGAGTGTGTACTTCTACTTTCGCATATTTACTTGACATTTTAATATATTCTTTTACAAGAGGTTCAAAATTGTCATTTGTTTTTTTTATGATTTGATAAATATTTATTTTCAAAATTATCCCTATGTTGATTTAGTATAGTTTTCAGGAAACTTCATCCTTTGTTTTGGTATTATACCGAATTATTTTATAAGAGTAAAAAAGGAATCATCATAAAAAGTGAAATAACAAGTATAGCTATAGGGGGCTTTGACGGTATGCATCTAGCACACCAGCAGCTATTTAAAAAACTTGATACAAAAGGTGGTATAGTTGTAATTCAGACAGGTTATGCAAACCTTTCACCTTATACAAACAGAGCTGAACATACTATTTATCCACTATTTTACTATCCTCTTGATAATATTAAACATCTAAGTGCCCAAGAGTTTATATCTCTTTTAAATGAAGAGTTTCCAAATCTTCAAAAAATAGTCGTGGGGTATGATTTTCACTTTGGACATAAGGCTGCTTATGACACAAATGACCTAAAAACACTTTTCAAGGGTGAAGTTATTGTAGTAGATGAATACTCTTTAGATAATACCTCTATCCATTCAAGAGTGATAAGAGCCTCTTTAAGAGAAGGTGATATAGATAAAGCCAATAGACTTTTAGGATACAACTACAAAATAAAAGGGCACCATATCAAAGGTCAGGGGCTTGGTAAAAAACAATTTGTACCGACTATAAATATTCATATTGAAGATTTTTTAATACCTGCCGAAGCTATTTATATAACAAAAACAATAATAAATAAAAAAGAATATAAATCGGTTACTTTCATAGGACATAGAGCAACTACCGACGGTAAATTTGCAGTTGAAACGCATATAGTTCAAAGTTATGATGAAGATGAGTTCTTAGGTAATTTAGAAGTTGTTTTTTACAAAAAGATAAGAGCCAATAAAAAATACGACTCTTTTGAGGAACTAAAAGAGCAGATATTAAAAGATATAGCATACTCTAAAGAATATTTTATTTAGCTTTTGGGATAGCTCTATCCTCCGTCGCGGCATAGTGAAGTAGATATGCCATATCTAAAGGTGTCCATCTCATATCCCTTTCCAAATCTTCTTTTATCCAGTCTTTTCCAACAACTTCATTATATTTATATACAATATCAAAAACCTTTATATGCAGTTGTCTTTTGGTAATATGCAAAGCGATACTTGGCAGAACCTTATCAAGATCAGGCATCATATACACCTTGTCATCTTTTAAAAACCTAAGTATCAAACCTATTTGGTAAGAATGGTACTCCTCAAGCTTTAGTTTTTCAATAGGCGTATTAATATACCCCAATGATCTAAAGGTATCATACTCATGCTTTACCTTAACTCTTGCATCTTCTATATCAATAACTCTTAAACATATAGGAAGTGTAATATCTTCTACAGACATCTTTTCCGGGTCAAAAACCCTTTTTTTCAATCTTGGGGCACTACTTAATGCTTTTTTTATGGTTCCAAACATCGACATATCATCCATCTCCATTTTATCAGTTTAAAATAATGATTATTATACAATACTTTTTATGAAAGAGAAACAAATAGACAAGGTATTTGACAAACCTATTGTTAAACAGTTTGAATTTGACGAGGAAGTTGCATCGGTATTTGACGATATGTTAAGCCGATCAGTACCTTTTTATGAAGAGATGCTCAATCTTACTACCTCATTTGCACTAAAATATTTAGATCAAAACGATAGAGTCTATGATCTTGGATGCTCAACAGCTTCAACACTTATAAATATAGCAAATCATGCACATAAAGATTTAGATCTTATAGGGATAGATACCTCAGATGCTATGCTTGCCCGTGCGAAAAGGAAGACAAAAGCATACGGTCATAATATCTCATTTATAAACGATGATATATTTAATATTGAGTTTAAACTCTCTAAAGTTATTATCTCAAACTATACCTTACAGTTTATAAGACCTCTTCAAAGGGAAAAACTTATAAAAAAGATATATGACTCACTAGATGAGGGTGGAGTATTTATCTTTAGTGAAAAAGTTATAACTGAAGATAAAATACTGAACAAACAATTTATAGACGAGTATTACAACTTTAAAAAAGAGCAAGGGTATAGCGAGTTTGAGATAGCTCAAAAAAGGGAAGCCCTTGAAAATGTACTTATCCCTTATACTTATGAAGAAAATAACAAAATGATAAAAGATGGAGGATTTAAACACTTTGATTGTATCTTCAAGTGGATAAATTTCGGTACGTTTATTGCAATAAAATAAAATAATAAGTTAATAACAGTATATGTTCAAACGGCTTCACTAGAGGGTAACCAAAAATCATAGGTTTTGACCCTAAAGCTGCAGATGTTATCTCATACACCATTATTAACTTAAAAAAAAAGGAAAAAACGATATGTTAGAAATAGGAACAAAAGCACCACAATTTTGTATACCAAACCAAGATGAAGTTGAGATCTGCCTTAGAGATCTAAAAGGAAAATGGATAGTACTTTACTTCTACCCAAAAGACAACACACCCGGATGTACTACGCAAGCTTGTGATTTTACGACTGCAGAGCCTGAATTTGATGACTTAGATGCAGTTATACTAGGAGTAAGCCCGGACAGCCCTAAAAAGCACCAAAACTTTATAGCGAAAAAAGAGCTTGGTATCACCCTGCTTTCAGATGAGCAAAAAGAGGTATGTGAAGCTTACGGTGTATGGCAGCTAAAAAAAATGATGGGTAGAGAGTATATGGGTGTTGTAAGAACAACATTTATCATAAACCCTGAAGGTGAAATTGCAGCTGCCTGGGACAAAGTAAGAGTAAGAAAAAAGAAGAAAGTAAACGGTGAGCAGCTTGAACTTCTACATGTAGATGAAGTAAAAGCAAAACTTGAAGAGTTAAAAGCATAAAACTATATAGAGAAGAAACGACTTTTTTAAGTTTTTTCTTTTTCTTGATATTTTCATTTAAATAGTTTTTGATACTCTTAATCAAGCTTATCGTAACCTAAACTATAACTCTCACCCCGTACCAAAACATTATTTATGTTCTTTATAAAAGTTTATATTTTGTATAAATTTAATTACAACAATAAAAGAGTAAATCTAGTGAATTTTTGATAAAATTCAAACAAATATATGATTATTGAAAGAAGAACTCATGTTAAAAACAGCACTTATCCAGCAAAAATATTACGACACAAAAGAGGAAACTATCAACAAAACTGTTTCCATGATACGGAGAGCTTCACAAAGTGGAAGTAAACTGGTGGTTTTACAAGAGCTTCACCAGACACACTACTTTTGTCAAAATGAAAATGTAGACTCTTTTGATCTGGCGGATTCCTGGGAGGATGATATAAAGTTTTGGGGCAATATAGCAAAGCAAAACAGTGTAGTGCTAGTAACATCTCTTTTTGAAAAAAGAGCCGCTGGACTTTACCATAATACTGCAGTGGTATTTGAAAAAGACGGTTCTGTGGCAGGAAAATACAGAAAGATGCATATACCCGATGACCCGGGGTATTATGAAAAGTTTTACTTTACTCCGGGTGATCTTGGGTTTGAGCCTATAGCTACAAGTGTTGGAAAACTAGGGGTTCTAATATGCTGGGATCAGTGGTACCCTGAAGCTGCCAGACTTATGGCACTAAAAGGTGCTGATATACTTATCTATCCAACTGCCATAGGGTGGTGGGAAAAAGATGAAACTGATGAAAAGCAAAGACAACTGGACTCATGGATAGCAGTACAAAGAGGTCATGCCGTAGCAAACGGTCTGCCGGTTATAACCGTAAATAGAGTCGGGTATGAAGCAGATGAGAGCGGAGTGCTGGATGGTACACACTTTTGGGGCAACTCTTTTGTATTTGGTGCACAAGGGGAGTTTTTGGCTCATGCCGCTCATCAAGAGGAAGAGATAGTTTATGTTGATCTTGATCTAAAAAGAGGTGAAAGTGTAAGAAGATGGTGGCCGTTTTTACGGGATAGAAGGATTGAGAGCTACAACGATATAACAAAAAGGTATATAGATTGATAACAATTCAAAATATTAAAGATATCTTGGTAAAAAATTCATCTGAGCTAAGCCAAGAGTTCAAAAGAGTTTTTCACGGTAGAGGCAACTACTATGAGGGGTGGAATTTTTTAACTATAGATTCAATTGATGCGATACTAAGTGTGGCATTTTACAAAGAGTTTAAAGATGAAGATAAACTTTTTACTATGCTTAAAGAGTTTATAAAAGATACAGGACACCATACTATCATACTTCAAAGAAGATACCTGAAAAATACACCCACAGAAATTTTAACAGGGGAATTAAAAGATGAAAATTTTGCAATAGAAAACGGTATAAAACTAAAACTGAACCTTCAAAACAACCAAAACAGCGGATATTTTCCAGATATGAAGAATGGACGAAAATGGGTAAAAGAAAATGCAAAAGATAAAAATGTATTAAATCTTTTCTCCTACACTTGTGCCTTTAGTCTTTTCGCCTCAAAAGGTGGAGCGATAAAAGTAACAAATGTAGATATGGCAAAAGGTGCATTATCTACAGGGAGAGAAAATCACCATATAAATGAGATAGAAACTTACAACATACAGTTTATGCCCTACAACATCCTAAAATCATTTTCAAGGATCAAAAAGAATGCCCCTTACGATATGATCATCATAGACCCTCCAACCTTCCAAAAAGGAAGTTTTGAAGCTACTAACGACTATCAAAAGATATTAAGAAGAGTAGATCAGCTTTCAAGTGAAGATTGTACAGTGCTCGCCTGCTTAAACTCGCCAGATCTAAACAGTCAATATCTAATAGATCTGTTTAAAGAGTTTGCACCGAACTTTACGTTTGAAAAAAGAGTTGATAATCTTGAAGAGTTTATAGCAATAGATGATGAAAGAGCATTGAAAAATTTAATATTTAGAAAAAATAAGGCAGGCTGTTAGTAGCTTGCCATGATATTATCAACCTTATCCCAAGTAAGGTTGTCATCTTTTCCTTTAAACATATTAAAAATATATCTAGCAAACATATCTGTTTCTACATTTACTTTGCTATTTACTTTATAGTCTTTAAAAAGTGTGTTATTTACCGTATGGGGTATGATAGTCAGTCTAAAAGAATCTTTTAACACCTCATTGATAGTAAGACTCACACCGTCAATTGTAACTGAACCTTTAGGTATAGCATATCTTAAAAACTCACTTGGAATTTTTATAAAAAAATCTACCGAGTTACCGTTGTTTTTGATACTTTTAACAACCCCTATACAATCCACATGACCCTGAACGATATGACCCTCAAATCTATCACCCATCATCATAGCAGGCTCCATATGAACCTTACCCTTGTAGTTTTCCATAGCCAAAGTCTTTTGAGACTCAGGAGACAGCTCCACACTAAATGTACCCTTGCCAATCTTAACAGCAGTAAGACAAGCACCGTTTATAGCTATAGAGTCCCCGATCTTTGGAGCATACTTGGCTTTTAAAGTTAAAATATTGTTGGAGAAGCTAACAACCGTAGCCATCTCTCTTATTAATCCTGTAAACATGGTGTGGATTATAGCATAAGTTTTATTAGTGGTAAAAAATCGTTTTGTTTTACTAAAGCTTCCACACTGTTTACTGCAATTCTATCTCTTGTATATTGTGTATAATGCCTGAGCTGGTGTAAAAGACCTTTTGAATATCTCTATTTTATATCTACGATTTTTACTCTAGTCTTTACACTATATAAGAAGGATGGTATTTAGTATATGTGTTACTACATTTATATTTTGATCTTTATAAAATACTTTTTTATTAAAACTTATAAAATCTTATTACAAAAAAATGACAATACTTTAAATTTTGTAGTTTATATAAAACATTAGGTGACTTCAAAATATGTTGAAGCAAACCTTTGTTAAAATCATTAATATTTCAAATATAGGATCACTACTTTGGCAAAACCTATTTATCAATCAAAAGAATCTTTACTATATGAAAATCTTTTCAATGAATTTAATGCTGTTGATGAAAAAGGGAAACTTCTTAAACATATAGATAATGAAATAACTTTCAAAGAAAAAAAATATTTTATTTTTCTATTAGTAAAATATGACAATCAGGTTTTATATAGTGAACACCCAATAATTACATCTAAAAAGAGTATTGTCAGTTTAAAAGAAAGAATTGAAAGCAAGATAGAAAATATAAAAGAAAAAAATATAACTATTTCTATAGCTATTGAAACATCAACTAAAAATAATACTGAATTATTAAAAGATCTTAAATATGAATTTTGCCAACTTTATCAATTAAGTAGAAAAGAAACTACTAATAACTTTGAAAATATAAATAATTTTTTATTTAAACACATCCCTCATATCATTGTTTTAATTACACTAACACTAACATTATTTGTTCTAGACAAGTTATATTTAATGGGCATATCAATGAATTTGATTTCATTAGAAACCTTAGGGATTATAATAAATATATCTATTCAAAAAACACTTATTTTACTCTCAATAATTTTCATTTCTATGATTATAACCTTTGCACTTGCAGGAAAAATTATTGATTATTTTGAAAGATTTTCATGCTCTACTGTTGAGAAACTTTTACCTGATATCTTTAAAGCATACACAAATTTATTTGTTTTTTTATTATTCCTAGTAGTCTTTATTGATGCTTTTTCTTCAATTAGGAATGACAAATCAAATAATACTAGTAGATTAAGTATGTCATCAGCTATTGCAGAGGACTATATTCTAACTTCAAGACAACCTAGCATAAGAGAAATACAAATAAATGATATCAATAAGAGTGTTCTATTCATGGGACAAGAGAACCAATTAATATATTACATTGATGAAAATACTGTTCAAAATGTTTTAAAAGAAGTAGATAATAATATATGCCAAGATTTAGAAGATAATAAAACATCATATATAAGAGCAATTATTGACTTATTGTATTTATATAAGACAGATAAATATAAAAGTATTTCTAATAAAAGATTAAATATCAAAGAAATTAAAAATGTTAGCTTTACAAACAAATTACCTAGTTTTAATGAAGCTTTTTGTAAAGATAATAATAGCTCTAAACAAATAAAATAGATATAGGATATCGTATGGATAATAAAGTAAGAGTTTTCGAGATGGCAGATGAAGCAGGTGCAACATCTACGGAAGTGATTAAAAAAGCTGCTCATTTAGGTTTTACTTTAAAATCTCCACAAAGTACAGTAAGTTTTGAAAATGCAGAAGAAATTACAAAATATATACTAACAGGGAAAAGTAATAAATTATTAAAGGATAAAAAAACCGCTATAAAAATTATGGAAAGTTGGTTTAGAGAAAACTACGGCGAACCAATAAATTTACTACCTTATGACTCAAAAAAAGGTGGATATATTTCAATATTTGGTGAACTTAAAGATCCTTATGATGTACTTTCAAGAAAATACAATGATATATTTCATAGTTCTTATATTAAAGGTCTTTCTGAAAAACTACACAAAACTTCACCTACATGGTCACCATTACCAAAAGAAGATCACTACACAAATGAATATATAAAAGAAATAAAGCAAGTAAACAATGCATCAAACATCATAAAAATATTTGATAACTCTATACATTCAATTGAATCTATATCAATGATAAAAATTCCAGATAAAAATACACAAAAGTATATGAACTACATGATATATGCAAATATTTTTACAGCTCTTGAAACACTTTTAAGTGATATATTTTATTTTTATATAGTAAGAAATAGTGACTATCAAAGACAATTTATAGAACAATACGATGTATTTAAAAAAGAAAAAGTATCAATAGCTGATTTATATACATTACATGAGAATATATTAGATAGAATCTTGCAAAAACTAGATAATTTTCTTTGGCATAAGTTTGAAACAGTAATATTTTTATACGATAAAGTATTTGATGTGAAAATAAATCTTGGTTTCTTTATATCTAAAAGAGATATTAGACACGATATCGTACATAGAAACGGTAAAAAACAAACAATCAATACTGATATAGAATATAACAACGTCACGGATATTGATGTTAAAGATATGATAAGTGAAGTAGTAAAAGTTAAAGATCAGGTAGTAAATAAACTTAATATAGATAAAGTTGAGGATGATCCTTATGCTATAAAAGTTACAGTTAGAAAAGATACAATAGAAGAACTCAAGAATTCAATGAAAGAAATATGGTCAGACAAACAAGATATTCCAGTATATCTGAAAAGTCGATCAAATCCAATATATCCTGAAAAAGATCATAAGAAATATATTTAATCATAGGAGAAATAATAATGGATTTAGATATTTTATGGAATAAAATAGTTATGCAGTTCGTCGGATTATTAATCCGTAGGTCTTTCAGCCAATCTAAAGTCCGATTAAGTTATTATCCTGATAACAACACTCCTCAAGCCTATCGAAGAAGCTCACCCCGAGGAGTCGCTACTTGAAATACTCTAATAAACAATCATACACAAAGCCATTTTTAAATATAGAAGCTCAGATTACCAAGCTTAAAAGTCGTGGTATGACTTTTGAAGATGAAGAAAAAGCAAAGAGATATTTGGAAAATATAAATTATTATAGACTAAGCGGTTATTGGCTTATATTTGAAAAAGTTCATGATACTCACCAGTTTAAAGATAATACAACTTTTGAAAAGGTTATAGATATATACACTTTTGATAGGGAACTTAGGCTTTTATTTTTAGAAGCAATTGAGCGGATAGAAGTATCAATAAGAACAAAATTTGCTTATATCTTATCCCAAAAGTACGGTTCTCATTTTCATCTAAATCCTGAATTGTTTTATTGTCCAATTAAATACTCAAATACTATATTGAAACTATCAAATGATGTAAAAAGAAGTAAAGAGATTTGCGTAGTTCATTTTAAAAATAACTACAAAGAAGTTTTACCTCCAATTTGGTCAAGTATTGAGCTTATGACTTTAGGTCAAGTTTCAAATTGGTTTGTAAATATAAAGCATAGAAAAGATAGACAAGATATTGCAAAATACTATGGATTGGATGAAAAAGTATTAGGTTCTTTTTTACATCATTTAACAATAGTAAGAAATATATCTGCTCATCATTCAAGATTATGGAATAAAAGATTTACTCTAGACTTTATACTGCCTTCTAATATGAAGGAAAAATTTAACTATGAGAAAAGAAAATATTTATTTAATACAATAGTTATGTCAAATTATATGTTAAATGTAATTGATAGTGATAACAGATGGTTGGATAAGGTTAATAGTCTAATTGATAAGTTTGATATAGAAAATGAAAAAATGGGATTTAATATAAGTGGATAAAACCCTAATAAGCTCCTAAGAAAAAGTATCTTAAACCAAATAGTCTATAAAAATATATACTATATCTTGACAAAATTAAATATAAAAGATAAAATACTTTTAGTATATAAATTTAGGAACTAAAGGAAGAAGTTATGTTATCCCCTTTCCCCTATGAAACATTTGCAGAGGATGAGAACTTTTTAGGTAGAGACAAAGAGTTGTTGTTGCTTGAAAAGTATATCCACTCTTCAAATAATTTGGTTGTTTATTCAAAAAGAAGGATGGGGAAAAGTTCCCTTGTAAAAAAAAGTATCAAAGAGTTATCAAAAGAAAATCTGTGTATCTATTGTGATATATTTGATATTACAAGTGAAGATGACTTTGGTTGGATTTTGTTAAATTCGTTGGCAAATTCTTTAAAAGGTGATATCACACATACTATTAAAAAACTGGCTTCTTTTTTTAAAAGGGCAAGGGTAGAGCCTGTCTTTGACCCAAAAAGTGCTCAGATGAGTATCAAGCCTATCGTGAAGTCCTTGGATTTTGATGAGATGCTGGAGGATTTTTTTAATACGATCTTTGAATTATCAAAAAAACAAAATATAGTACTGGTAATAGATGAATTTCAACAAATCTCAACTATAAAAAATATAAAAATAGATGCAAAACTTAGAAAATATATGCAGGAAAATAAAAATATCTCATATATCTTTTTAGGTTCAAAAAGACATATGCTAAACAAACTTTTTGAATACAAAGCACCTTTGTTTGAGATGGCGACACCTTTAAATCTTGAGCCTTTATCTATAGAAGATATATATAACTATGTAAAAAAATATCTGGATATAGATAGTGAGCAGATGCAATATATATACAATCTCGCAGACAAAGAGACAAAACTTATCCAGCACATATTGCATATACTTTATAAAAATTATCAGGATAAAAATATAGATGAAGACAAAATAGACCTAAGCTTGAAAGAGATAATAGATGCAAAATCATCAGCATACAGAATCATATACGATACTTTTAGTCAAAATCAAAAGAAAGCTTTTAAACTTTTGTCAAAGTATGGTAAAAACTTTTATTCAAAAGATATATTGGATGAACAAAATCTAACAAAAACAGCAATGCACTCAGCTCTAAAACAGCTTTTTGATAAAGAGTTCATAGATAAAGAGGATGATAGATGGTTTATACCTGACAGAGCATTTGAGATATGGGGTAAGAGTTTATCGTGATGGAAAAAAATCTAATAAGTTCCCAAGGTTACCAAAAATATATAGATGAGTTCAAACATCTGGCACATAAAGAGAAGCCACACTGGGTAAAAGAGAAAGAGATAGCCGCAGCTTATGGGGATAGAAGTGAGAATGCAGAATATATTAGTGCTAAAGAGATGCTTCGAAATATAGATAAAAGACTTAGGTTCTTAGACAAGATCATCAACAACTCTCAGGTGGTACAGATAGACAAGATACCCCATGAAAAGGTAAATTTTGGTTCAAAAGTAACTGTGGTTGATCTGGAAACAAGTGAGGAGAAGATATTTATAATCCTTGGAACCCATGAGTCAAACCCAAGTGAAGATATCATCTCAAACAAATCACCTTTAGGAAGAGCACTTTTAGGCAAAAGTATAGGAGATGAGATTGAGCTTAATATCAACGGTACCATATATCAATATGAGATAGAAGATATCTCTATCTATCAATTTACTTCTTAAATACTGATTCTTAATATTTAATCACTTTTAGATAAAATCCGTTTTATGAAACACTTAAGAGGATATACAAAACGGTACTTTAGTCTGGCGATAATCGCCATGTATTCAACTTTAAATAAGTTGTGTACTATTGACGCAAATTTTCAGTACCATCTAAAAGCTTTTGAGTATCAGGAGTATAAAACCTCACCACCTTTTTTAATGAATAATTAATAGTGAATAACGAATAATTATTGTTGTGACTTAAGTCACTTTTCTTTATTAAAAAAGGTACAAATCAAATGAAAAATACAATCAAATTAAGCCTTGCAGCATCTTTATTAGCTGCTATAAATCTACACGCACAAGATAATCTAGGGTCTATAACCGTTACAAGTGCTACAAAATCTGAACAATCTATCAAAGATATCACTTCAAATGTTGAGCTTATCACCTCTGTTGAGCTGGAAGAGAAAAATATAAAAACTGTTACAGAAGCTTTAAATCTAGTAAGCGGTGTAAGCTTTACAAGTAACGGCGGTATGGGTTCTTCTACATCTTTGAATTTAAGAGGAAGCAGTAACAATAGAGTACTTATATTAATCGACGGTGTAAAATACAAAGACCATTCAAGCATAGCAGGAACAGATATCGGTCATCTTATGGCATATGATATAGAAAGGATTGAGGTTATAAAAGGTGCCCAAAGCGGCATCTGGGGTGCGGATGCCAGTGCGGGTGTTATAAATATCATCACAAAAGAACAAAAAGAGGGTCTGTCTGGAAGTTTTGAAAGTGAGCTAGGAAGCTTTAGTACTAAAAGATACGCCTTTACATTGGGTCATAAAGATAAAAACTATGACTTTAAAGTAAGTGCCCAAAAGATTGATACGGACAGTTTTACAACAAAAGCACCGTACGGCGATGATATAGATAGATATGAAGATGATGCCTATGAAAATAGAACTTTAAATCTAAAGTCAAATATATACCTAAACGATGATACAAAGATAAAACTTCAATATACAAAAACAGATGCTCTTAAAGAGTATGATTCAAGTGATGCAGATGATGAAAATATGAAAAATGATGTTGAGTCTGATTCTTATAAAATTGCATACGATAGAAAAATAGACAATCACCATATTGAATTAAAATATGAACAAACAAATATCCAAAGAGATCAAATAGGTACTGCCTGGGGCGTTAAGTTAACAGACAACACAAATAAAAACAGTGAACTAACCGATGTAATATCTTATAATCAAAAAGATGTTTTGATTGCAGGTATGGGAAGTTCAAGAGATGAGATGAACTACACAAAAGCTGACGGAACAAAAGCCGATGCAGAAAATAAAGCTGCATATCTATACTTGACTAACAGCAACCACTTTGATGATATTGTAGTAACAGAGTCTTTAAGATATGACGATCATAAGAATTTTGATCCAAAAGCAACAGGTAAACTCGGGGTAAAATATGATCTTTCTAAAGATATAGAACTGTTTGCAAATTACGGTACATCATACAGCGTACCTTTGCTTGTAAAAAATATCAACCCTTGGGGTGATACAAATATGGATATAAAACCTGAAGAGTCATCATCTTATGATATTGGGTTTGGATATAAAGATCTTAAGGTAACATATTTCCATCAAAAAGTGACCGACCTTATTGAGTGGGGCGGTGATGCTGCAGTATATAAGAACTTAGACGGGGAGTCAACTTTTAAAGGGCTTGAGGTAGATTATAAAAAGAATATCTTGGAAGATACACTGTTTAGTATCAACTATACAAATTTAAGTGCAAAAGATCAAGATGATAACGAGCTGGCAAGAAGAGCCAAAGAGAATTTAAAATTATCTGTTGATTATTACGGTATAGATAAAACTCATCTTGGATTCAACAGTGAATATGTAGGGGAAAGAAAAGAAACTGTCTGGGGTGTTGGGGAGGTTCAAACAGGAAAATATACAGTTACAAATGTTGTGATCAACTATGACATTGACCAAAATGTAAAGATTTACGGTAAAATAGATAATGTTACAGATAAATATTATCAAACAATATACGGCTATGCAACAACTCCACGAGCTTATTATGCAGGGGTTAAGGTGAGTTTTTAATGAGATATCTACTATTTATAACAGTATTTGTTCTAAATATATACGCCAATGAGCTTATAGTTACCGTCATTTATGAAAATGACGGTGCCCATAAAATAGAAAAAGTAAAGTATACTAACGGTGAAACTGCTTTGGATGTTTTGAAAAAAGTAAGTGAAGTTCAAAGCTATAACCTTGGTAAATATAAATTTGTAAGCTCTATAGACGGTAAAAAATCTATAAAAGGCAGATATGGATGGTTCTATACTATTGACGGTAAAGATGTAAATCAAACAGCATCTACAAATAAACTAAATGATAATAAAACCATGCAGTGGGTATATAAGCGGGAAGCATGCAACTAAGATATATTTTTCTACTGCTTTTTCTTTCATCAAACCTATTCTCATATGATAGAGTAGTGGCACTAAGCCCCTCAATAAATGAGATAATATACGCACTAAACAGCGGTGAGAAGATAGTGGGAAATACAGACTTTTGCAACTATCCCTTAGAAGCAAAAAGCAAACAAAAAGTGGGGGGATTCTTCTCCCCAAATCTGGAGAGGATAGTATCCCTGAAGCCTGATCTTGTGATCATGCAAAAAAGCAGTGAGAATATTGCTAAAAAGTTAAACAGGCTTGGGATAAAAACAAAAGTATTGACCATAAAAACCCTAAAAGATATAAAAAACAGTATAGAAACTATAGGTAAACTGCTTGATAAAAAAGATGAAGCTTTAAAGATAACTGCCACAATAGATAAAAAACTTCATCATATAAAAGATATTGTAACAAACAAAAAGATACTGATGGTAATAGGTCATAATCTATCTTTGGAAAAAAGGATATTTGTTGTGGGTCAGAACCTTTATCTTGATGATATTATAAAGTTCTCCGGAAATAAAAATGCTTTTTTCTCCACAAGAAAGGGTCAGCCTATACTGAATATGGAAAATATTATAGCTACAGATGCAGATATGGTTATACTCTTAAGTCCTTACAGGGTAAAAAAAGGTTTGTCAAAAGAGCAGCTTTTAAAACCTTGGAGGAGTCTGCCTATAAGTGCTGTAAAAGATGATAATATATTTATCATTGACGGTGAATACGCAGGTATATCAAGCCATAGGCTGATCTACTTTTTGGATGATATGAAAAAGATATTGCAAGATGTTAGAGCTAAAGAACTACAGTAATTATATCCTTGAGGATATAAATTTTAAAATAGACAATAAGAACCTTATAATAGTAGGGGATAACGGTGCCGGTAAAACCACACTGGCTAAAGTTCTAAGCGGACTTATAAAAAGTGAAAATGTAGATCTTGAAAACAAAGCTCTAAACGATACTGATTATGAAAGCAGGGTGAAACTTGTCAATTATATCCCTGCCAAGCTTGATATCTTTGATGATTATATCAGTGTAAAAGAGTATTTGGAACTAAGCGGAATAATTGATAGTAAAAGAGTTGATGAGGTTTTGGAACTTTTTAATATTAAAAATTTAAAAGATCAGCCCTGCAAGTTCTTAAGCAGCGGTGAGTCACAGCTGGTACTTCTAAGCAGTGCAATACTTCACAATGCAAAATACACAATCCTTGACGAACCCACCTCAAATTTAGACCCCATAAAGATACAAAAGGTATTTGCTGTATTAAAAGATCATTCATATATGAAAAACAAGATCATCATAACACACAATCTAAATCTGGCATACAAACTGGGATATGATATTATTTTCATAAAAGATGGAAAGATAAAATTTCAAGGGATCTCTAGTGAGTTTTTTACACAAAAGAATCTAGACACTATCTACGAGGGAACCGTAAAAAAATATGAAGATAATATAGTGGTGGATATATGAAAACCGCAGCTTTTATTGTATCGTTTTTTATTATAGCTGTTGCCCCTTTTTTGGGACAGATAGGGATATCCCTAAACAATATCTTTGACAGCTCTACGGTTGATCATCAGATATTCTGGGATATACGGGTGCCAAGGGTTTTGCTGGCATTTTTTACGGGCGGTATACTAAGTCTTGGGGGACTTATATTTCAAACAGTGTTTAGAAACCCTATGAGTACACCGTTTACTTTGGGTGTGGCAAGCGGAGCTACACTTTTTACGGCAATAGGTATTGTACTTGGGTTTGCCGCATATATGTCGGTGTTTGCATTTTTAGGGTCACTTTTAACAATAGTGATACTTTTCTCAATTACTAACTCTTTAAAATCTATACAGACAACCACACTTCTTCTAATAGGTATAGCACTCTCTTTTTTCTATAGTGCCTGCTTGATGGTGCTGTTTTTTATAAGTGACTTGTCTCAAAGTTATGAGATAGTACGGTTTACCATGGGTAGCTTGGATGTGGTTGGATTCCAGAGTGTCTACTGGATGATGTTCGGCTCAATTATACTGTTTGGCGTGGTGTATAGATACAAAGCCTCTATAAAACTTCTGCTTGTATCTTACGAGTTTGCACAGCTAAAAGGTATAGATGTAAAAAAGACAAATTATATACTTCTTCTTAGTGTTTCAGTTGCCGTTGGTATTTGTGTAAGTATCACGGGACCTATTGGGTTTATAGGGCTTATAGTTCCCCATATATTAAAAACCATCTATAAAAAAAGCAGTGAGAAACTAATAGGTGAGGTGTTTATCTACGGAGGTGTTTTTTTAGTTGCCTGCGATATCTTAGCAAGAAACCTAACTGCCACAAGTGATATCCCAATAGGGGTAGTCACATCATTTTTGGGAGCACCTTTTTTTATATATTTGATTATGAGAAGAAAAGATAAATAGCTTTATAATAAATAAAAAGATACAATTTCACATGAAACATTTAAGAGGATTCACAAAACGATACTTTTCATTGGCAATTATTGCTATGTATTCAACTATCCATAAACTATGCTCAATAGACAACAAGTTTCTGTATCACCTTTTTGCTTTTGAATACCAAGAACACAAAACCTCACCACCTTTTTTA
>JAYEMD010000139.1:0-11367 GCA_034717895.1 Campylobacterota bacterium
ATCACACCATAAACAATTAACATTTTATATTTATTTCTCCTCTCTTATCATCTTCTCATACAACCTAAAAAGATATTCAAGCCTCTCTTCATCACTTTCAAAAGCTTTGTCACGATAACAACTCTCTATATAGATATCAAGATTATGATGGGCAAGTTTAAGTCCCTCTGGCATTTTATCAGGGTCGTATAGTTCAGCCATAGTTTTAGTGTAGTTTTTATCTCTCTCATCTAAGATAAGATGTACTAGCTCTTCTATTTTGTCTTTTTGGGTTTGTGTTATTTTTGGGAATGGGAAGGTGTTGTAAACTAATGATGATGAATAACGATAATCTGACTTTAATCTCCCTGCAAATGTTTTCATCCAAACCATATGTATTTTACTTGAGATAATTGCAAATGTAATTAAAGTAGCATCATATATAGCATAAGCACTGTTTTTTATAACTACTGGTTCAGATAAAAAATCTGTAGGTATATATTCTCTTCTTTCAGACGATACTATAGGAACAATAACAGAGTTTGAATCTTTATATGTTCTTTGTTTCCATTTATTTGGAAATTTAGCATATTCAACCGTACATTTAGCACTACTTTTACTTCTAAATAAAGTAATATTTTCTAATCTATTTTTAATCATAGGTATTTTTAAAGCTTCATCTAAATCATCATCTTCAATCCATAAACACCATTTTTCAATACCTCTTATAAATTCTGCTGACCCTAATGTTTTTTTAATGAACTTATATGATTCAGGATAATCACTAAGTAACATTTCTTTTTCTTCTAAAGTTAAAAAGAAATTTCCATCATCATTTGCCATACTTCCTAAAATCATTTGATTAAGGCTACTTGATAATGGTTTTGTTCTGCTTTGTATAATAATCTCTACACTATTTAATAAGTAGGCATTGATTGTTTTAACTTCTTTTTTTAACTCCTCTTGATATAAGTATTTTGTTTGATTTAATTTATTTGATAGTCCAATTACGGAAACAATTACACCTGCATTTGCCTTGGCATTATTTGACCATTTAAAAGATTTATATGCAAAATTAATTTCTATATCTTTTTCAAAAATATAAGGCCATAACATTGATACTTGTTCACCCTGATTAATCGAATTTGCACTTACAAACGCACATTTACTATTTATGCCCTTAATATATTTTGCACCATTATAAAACCAACAAGCAATATAATCTAGCTCTTTATATCTTTTAGTAAATATGCTAAATACATCTTTAATATCTTCTTTTTGATTTTTAGACTGTAGGTAATATCCTAAATATGGAGGATTACCCAATACATATATCTCATCTCCATCATTTTTAGGACATACCTTATCCCACTCTAACCTTGTAGCATTACCACATACTATATTTCCACCATCTTGAAGTGGTAATGTTGGTGTACAGTTTCCAAACTCTTTTATGAACTCTATGTTCATTTGATGTTCTGTAAGCCATAAAGACAATATAGCCACCTCATGAGCGAAGTCATCTAGCTCTATACCGTAAAATTGTGATAGTTTAATAGAGGGCATATTTAACATCCCAGCACTTTTAAATATATCCATCTCCAACTTTCGTAACTCTTTATAAGCTATAATCAGAAAGTTTCCAGACCCACAAGCAGGGTCAAATACTTTTAGATTTGTTATCCTTTTATGTAGGGCATTTAGTTTTTTGTCATTACCTTTTGATTTTTCAAACTCTTCTTTTAAATCATCTAAAAAAAGTGGATTTATCACTTTCATGATATTTGGTACGCTTGTATAGTGCATACCATTGCCACCTCTATGCTCATCACTAATGACCGCTTGTATCATACTACCAAATATATCAGGATTTATCTGCGACCAGTTTAACTCTCCTCCACACTCAAGTAGTAGTCTTCTTGATTTACTATTGAACTTTGGGATTGGTAGCTTATCTTTAAATAAGCCACCATTTACATAAGGGAAATCTTTGAGATGATTTGGTTTATCTGTAGCATTTGAGTTTAAAGTATCAAAGATAGTAGATATATGTGTATCTACATCACTACCATCTATATTTGTAGTAGTTTTTAGATAGTTTGTAAAGAGATTTTCTATTTTAAATATATCAGTATCTTCTGCAAAATAACAAAACAAAAGTCTAGTTAAAAATACATTTAGACTATGTATCTCTTCTTGCGTACTTATCTCATTTGTTTTGATGATCTCCTCGTAGAGTTTTGCCATCTTTATAGAGGCTTTTACATCGGCTTCTTTTTCATCATAAACAGCAGCTTTTTCAACACCTGCTATATCCCAAAAAAAGTCACTGTTTTTGGGAAGCTCTATAAGTGGTATATCTAAATATATGTTGTGCTTGGTATCTTTTGCTTTTAGTGTCTTAAAATCTGTAACGATAATATATCGCATCTTTTTTTGTGTATGAAGAAGTGTATCTATATCAAAACTATCCATATCTTCAACTATTTTAAAAAATATCTTTTTGTTTTTTACTATTAGCTCACCGTTTATATCTAAAGTGTTTAGGTCATTGTTGTTTTTAAGACGGCTTATATTTGCTTTTGATAGTTCATAAGCTAAAAGAAAATCAAAGATAAAATCATCTTTGTTTAGATTTTCTACTATATCTTGTAGTTTTAGTTCTAATTGTAGTATGTTCATAAAGTTACCATTTGTCAAATTAATTGATACTTTTAGAAAATATATTTTAAAAATTATCAAATTATTTTATACTAGCAAAAGTTATTTTAATAATCATTTAATATATCAAATTATTTAATAATTTTTCACAATAACATTCATTTTATATCAAATAGTTAAACAAGTAAAATATTGTAAAACTATTTTAGGAAATTATTTGATGTTATCTACAAAAGATGTTATAGAAAAATTTGAAGTTACTAGAGCTACATTACATAATTGGAAAACAACAAAACCTAATCTTCACAATCACCTTTTTAATGCAGACGAACAATTTGAAAAATACAGAAAAACAAATATACTTTTAGATAGATATATAAAAACAACAAAAACTATCAAGATATTTGAAACTCTTGAGATAGAGTATATTTATAGTTTGGACATAGCTATAGATGAAGTAGATGATATAGAAAATCTTCCACTTATCTATATAAATACAAGTGGTAAAATAAAAAAAGAAAATGATACTTTTACTTTAGATATCTATAAAAAACTAGAATCATTAAATCTAATACAGAGATATATATTTGCAGATAGACTAAAAGAGCTAAAAGATAAAAAAGAGTCAAAAAAACAAAAAGATGAAGATTGGCTTAGTCACTACTTTAAAGAGTTTTTAAAGTAGTGTTAATGTAGTTTATTTTAGCGAGTTTTGTGCTGCTTTTACAATTGGATATGTTGTAGGAGCTGCTGTAAGTAGTGGTTGGGTTGCTACTTGAAGTGAGATGATATTGTGAACAGTTAGTTCAGCTTCTATTGCAAGACCGATAATATTTATAATCTCCCCTGCTTCTTTGTCACCGATAACCTGACCACCTATTATCTGACCGCTGTTTTTCATAGATATAAGTTTAACCGATTGTTTTGATGCATCGGGAATGGTTCCCGGGTGTCTGTTCATACTTTCAAAATATCCCACATTGTACTCTATATTTTCATCATCTGCTCTTTTTTGGGTAACACCGGCACTGGCAAAAGCTCTATTTCCAATCATAGTTGAGAAAATAGCAATAGTACCGTTAAAACCTTTTAGATTTTTCAAGCTGTACAGACTGCCTCCTGCTACTCTGGCTTCCGCTGCCGAGGTTGAAGCTAACATAACTTTTGAAGGATCTCTTGTGATAAAATCTCTTCTGCCGCAACAATCACCAATTGCAAAGATATCTTTGTTTTTTGTTCTCATATACTCATCGGTCCAGATACCTCCGTACCTTGATAACTTTAATCCTGCTTCTTGTGCTAATGAAGTGTTTGCTTGATAGCCTGTTGCAAGTATTATAACATCTGCTTCTATTTTACTACCGTCACATAGTTCTACATATTTTGCTTTATTGTTTGATGAGACTATTTGGCTTGCGTGCTGCCCCAAAGCTAATTTGATCCCTTTTTGCACCATAATCTCCTGAGCTTTTACCGCCATATCTTCATCAAATGAGTTTGCAAGTATATGACGACCGCCTATTATAGTTACCTCTTTACTAGCATCTTGTAATTGTTCTGCAAGTTCTACGCCTATGAAACCTGTACCTATTACTACAACTTTTTGTTTATTTTCAAGATAGTTTTTAAGTTTCTTTACCTCATCATATGATTTATGAACTGTAAATACATTTTCACACTCTAAAGAGTTTTGAAGATTTTTGTGTACAAAAGGGATAGAACCCGTAGCAAAGATAAGCTTCTCAAATTCAAAAATATGATTTTCCCCATCTACCCTTTTATTTTCTATATCTACTTTAATAACCTTGTCAACTATCTTTTTTATATTAGGTATATCACCACCGCAAGGCATTGCATTTTTTTCAACATCCCCTAATAGATCACCGAAAACATAAGGGATACCGCAAGGTACTTGACCTCTTTCAAACTCTTTTACCAATGTTATTTGTTTATCCGGGTAGTTTTCACTTGCCGTTGCAGCAGCAACCAATCCCGCAGGTCCTGCACCTATTATTAAAATATCTGTTTTTAAATTTTCCATATATAATTCCTTTATAAAATCAAATGTAAATGTGATAATATAACTTATCAATTACATTATAATATCTAAAACTAAAAAATATAGTAATCAAAGTGTAATTAGTATCTATTAATATATGAAAAACTTTCAAGGAAAAATCCAAATGAACCCAAATGCAGGAAAGAAAGCCCCAAAAGAGATACTAGAGAATATACCCCAATTAGTAAGTAAATACTATACAATCTATCCAGATATGGAGGATGAAACAAAAAAAATAAGTTTCGGAACTTCGGGACACAGAGGAAGCTCCCTAAAAGGAACCTTCAATGAAGCCCATATCTTAGCAGTAACTCAAGCTGTTGTAGATTATAGAAAAAAGAATAATATCAATGGAACT
Organism: Campylobacterota bacterium; assembly: GCA_034717895.1. Taxonomy (GTDB): domain Bacteria; phylum Campylobacterota; class Campylobacteria; order Campylobacterales; family Arcobacteraceae; genus JAIOSF01. The sequence goes on from JAYEMD010000139.1 coordinate 5,058, forward strand.
TTATTTATAGGTATGGATACCCATGCTCTTTCAACTCCAGCACATACCACTGCACTTCAGGTTTTGGCTGCAAATGATATTGAAGTATCTTATGCTAAAAATTTAGAATACACCCCTACTCCTGTCATATCACATGCAATACTAAATCATAAAGGTAGTGACGGTATAGTTATTACACCTTCCCATAATCCCCCAAGTGACGGCGGGTTTAAATACAACGGTCTTGACGGTGGACCTGCGGATGTAGATATAACAAATTGGATACAAAATAAAGCCAATGAATATTTAACAAATGATCTTGAGGGTGTTATCTTTTTGGATATAGATGAAGCTTTAAATTGTGAGCATATAAACGAGTATGACTTTATGACACCTTACGTAAAGGATCTGAAAAACGTAATAGATATGGATATCATACAACAGTCAGGTATAAAAATAGGTGCTGATTGTATGGGTGGAAGCGGTATAAAATACTATGAAGCTATTGCCAAAGAGTATGATCTTAATATAGAGGTATTTAACAACCATCCGGATTTTACCTTCTCATTTATGCACTGTGACAAAGACGGTAAGATAAGGATGGACTGTTCAAGCCCTTATGCTATGGCAGGTCTTATACAGATGAAAGATAAGTTTGATATCTCATTTGGAAACGATACGGACTTTGACAGACACGGTATAGTAACAAAAAGTAAAGGACTTCTAAATCCCAACCACTATTTAAGTGTGGCTATAGACTATCTATCTAAAAATAGAGAGTTTAATGATCTTGGTATCGGTAAAACACTTGTAAGCAGTTCAATGATAGATAGAGTAGCCAAAGATAACAACAAAGAGATACTAGAAACACCTGTAGGGTTTAAATGGTTCGTAAAACCTTTGATCGAGGGTAAGATATTCTTTGGCGGTGAAGAGAGTGCCGGGGCTAGTTTTTTAAGATTTGATAAAAAACCTTGGAGTACCGATAAAGACGGTATTATCTTAAATCTTCTTTCAGTTGAGATACTTGCAAATACTAAAATGGATCCGGGAGAATATTACGATACGTTAATGGCAAAACACGGCAGCCCTATCTATGGCAGGATAGATGCTCCTGCTTCTAATACACAAAAAGCAAAACTTAAAAACTTAAAATCTTCAGATATAAAAGCTGACACTCTTGCAGGTGAACCTATAGAGTCTATTCTAACAGTTGCAAGCAACGGAGCAAAGATAGGAGGGCTAAAAATAAATACTAAAAATGGCTGGTGTGCCCTGCGACCCTCAGGGACTGAAGATGTTTATAAAATATATGCAGAGAGCTTTATAGATCAAAATCATCTTGAAAAGATACAAAACGAAACCAAAGGGATAGTTAAATCACTGTTTATGAAACCTTAGTGTAATAATAATTTTATAAAATTTTCCTATATTCAATATAGGATCAAAAATGGAAAAAACTTTCAAAACGGTTGACGGAAATGAAGCGGTTGCTCTTGTAGCACACAAGATAAATGAAGTGATAGCGATCTACCCTATTACACCCTCTTCACCTATGGGTGAACTAAGTGATCTTTACAGTTCAAAAAAAGAGAAGAATATCTTTGGTACTATCCCCGAAGTATACGAGATGCAAAGTGAAGGGGGTGCTTCAGGTACTGTTCACGGTGCTCTTCAAACAGGGGCATTAACTACAACTTTTACGGCATCTCAGGGTCTTTTATTGATGATCCCTAATATGTATAAAATTGCAGGGGAGCTTACCCCTACGGTATTTCATGTGGCAGCTAGAAGTTTAGCGGCACAAGGGTTATCAATATTTGGGGATCATCAAGATGTTATGGGTGTAAGACAGACAGGATTTGCACTGCTAGCCTCAAACAGTGTTCAAGAGGCTCACGACTTTGCCCTTATATCACAAGCTGCATCTTTAAACTCCAGAGTGCCGTTTTTACACTTTTTTGACGGGTTTAGAACATCACACGAAGTGAGTAAAATAGAGGTTTTAGATCAAAAGATCTTAAATGATATGATTGATTCTGAACTGGTTTTAGAACACAGAAACAGAGCTATGACACCTGATAAGCCTGTATTAAGGGGTACATCTCAAAACCCTGATGTATATTTCCAAGGTAGAGAATCCGTAAACAGATACTACCAAGAGGTACCAAATATCCTTCAAGAGCAGATGGATAAATTTACTGCACTTACAGGAAGATCTTACAATCTTTTTGACTATGTGGGTGCAAGTGATGCAACAAAGGTTATTGTACTTATGGGTAGCGGGGCTGAAGCTGTGGAGGAGACCGTAAACCACCTTGTAGCAAAAGGGGAAAAGGTTGGTATGATAAAAGTTAGGCTGGCACTTCCGTTTGGTATAGAGCAATTTATCGATGCACTTCCTAGCTCAGTTGAATCTATTGCGGTTTTAGATAGAACAAAAGAGCCCGGAAGTTTAGGTGAGCCACTTTACCACGATGTGGTAACGGCAATGTTTGAGTCACAAGAAAACTTACCTTTTGTTATGCCGAAAATCATAGGGGGAAGATACGGTATCTCTTCAAAAGAGTTCACCCCTGCTATGATAAAATCTATCTATGAGGAGTTAGATAAAAAGCTACCTAAAAACCACTTCACTATAGGGATAGACGATGATGTGACAAACACCTCTTTAGAGTATGACAAAAATCTTATTATAACAAACGAAGATCAATTTGAGGCGCTATTCTACGGTCTAGGGAGCGACGGTACGGTTGGGGCAAATAAAAACTCTATCAAAATAATAGGTAATCAAACAGACAACTACGCACAAGGATACTTTGTATACGATTCTAAAAAATCAGGTTCAATGACAACTTCACACCTTAGATTTGGTCCAAAACCCATAAAATCAACTTATCTAATTCAAAAAGCAGACTTTGTGGGTGTTCATCAAGCTGTATTTTTAGAGAAACTTGATCTTCTTGATATTGCAAAGGATGGGGCTGTTTTCCTTCTAAACACGCCATACTCTAAAGATGAGATCTGGGATTCTCTACCTAAAGCCTCTCAAAAGCAGATAATAGATAAAAATCTTAAATTTTATGCAATAGACGCCTACAGCGTAGCTAAAAAAAGCAATATGGGATCTCGTATAAACACTATCATGCAAACCTGTTTCTTTGCAATAAGCGGAATCTTGGAAAAAGATGAGGCTATTGAGAAGATAAAAGGTGCCATTAAAAAAACATACGGAAACAAAGGTGACAAGATAGTTCAGATGAATTTTGATGCGGTTGACAACACTCTTGAAAATCTTTTTGAGCTTAAAGTACCATCAAGCGTGACAAGTACTATTGAACTTATCCCTGCACTAAAAGGTGATTTAGATAGCTTTACATCAGATGTTATAACAAAGATTACAGAATATAAAGGGGATGAGATACCGGTATCGGCTATGCCCGATGATGGTACATGGCCTACGGGAACTACTCAATATGAGAAAAGAAATATCGCCCAAGAGGTGCCTGTATGGGACGCAGACACTTGTATTCAGTGTAATAAGTGTGTATCTGTTTGTCCCCACTCGGTTATAAGATCAAAAGTGTTTGATAAAAATCTACTTCAAGATACCCCTAAAGGTTTTGAGACTATAAAAGCCAAGGGTAAGATATTCGGTCAAAATGACCTATTTAATATAAGTGTTGCCGTAGAAGATTGTACGGGGTGTGCACTTTGTGTAGAGGTTTGTCCTGCAAAAAACAAATCTCAGACAAACCTGAAAGCTATCAATATGCAGCCGCAGCTTCCTTTAAGGGAAGAGGGTATCAAACAATGGGATTATTTTATGCAGCTGCCAAATGTTGAGAGATCTATCCTTGATCACTCAAATGTAAAAGAGTCACAGTTCTTAGAGCCTCTGTTTGAATTCAGCGGAGCTTGTCCGGGGTGCGGTGAAACACCTTATGTAAAACTAACATCACAACTGTTTGGAGACAGGATGCTTATAGCAAACGCTACGGGTTGTAGCTCTATTTACGGTGGAAATCTACCCACAACACCTTGGAAGAAAGATTCAAAAGGTAGAGGTACAACTTGGTCAAACTCACTGTTTGAAGACAATGCAGAGTTTGGTTTAGGTTTTAGGCTATCTATTGATAATCATTTTGATAAGTGTATATCTCTTATGGATAAGCTTTCAGATTCACTTGATAAAGAACTAGTAGATGAGATAAAAAATGCGGTTCAAACAACAGAAACTCAGATAGAGGAACAAAGAGATAGAGTTGAAAAACTAAAGCTATCTTTATCTTCAAATGATACAAAAGAAGCAAAAGAGCTTATAAACCTTGCTGATTATCTGGTTAAAAAATCAGTATGGATCATGGGAGGTGACGGCTGGGCTTACGATATAGGCTACGGCGGACTTGACCATGTATTGGCATCTGGAAAAAATGTAAATATTCTTGTAATGGATACACAGGTTTACTCAAACACGGGTGGTCAGCAATCTAAGGCAACTATGACAGGTGCGGTTGCTAAGTTTGCAGCAGGCGGGAAAGCCGGTATGCCGAAAGATTTGGCTGCTATGGCTATAGCTTATGAGAATGTATATGTAGCAAAAGTGAGTCTTGGGGCAAACGACAAAGCCACAACAAAAGCGTTTATTGAAGCGGAAGCTTATGAGGGTCCGTCTATTATCATAGCATACTCTCACTGTGTAGCCCACGGATATGACCTAAGATACGGTATGGAGCAACAAAAGGCAGCTGTGGAGTCTGGACTTTGGCCAATATTCAGATTTAATCCGGAACTTTTAAACAAAGGGGAAAACCCGCTTATTTTAGACTATAAAAAACCAAAAATAGATGTAAAAGATTTTATGTATAAGGAGACTAGATTCAAGATGGTTGAGAAGATGGATAAAAAATCAGCCAATAAGTTCTTAGAAACTGCAAGATACACGGCAGACAATCTATACAAACGATATACGAATTTACAAAAACAATATGAAACAAAAGGGGAATAAAAATGGCAGATTTAACAACAAACTATCTTGGGTTTAAACTAAAGAACCCTTTAATTGCGGCGGCTTCTCCACTTACGAAATCACTTGATAGTGTAAAAAATCTTGAAGACAACGGTATAGGTGCAGTTGTTATGCACTCACTTTTTGAGGAGCAGATAAACCATGAACAGCACCAGCTTGATCACTTTTTATATAAAAGTAACGACTCCTATGCGGAAGCTTTAGATTATCTTCCTAGTGGGGTTGATTTTGACAATATTGAAGCAGATGATTACCTAAAAGAGATAGAAAGGATAAAACAAGCTGTTGATATACCCGTCATAGCAAGTCTAAACGGTATTAGTAAAGGGGGCTGGATAAAATATGCCTCAAAACTTCAAGGTGCCGGCGCTGATGCTTTGGAGCTTAATATCACATATATCCCAACTTCACTTCATATAAAAGGTAGTGAGGTTGAGGATATCTATATAGATACTATAAAAACGGTAAAAGAGCATATAAGCATCCCAATGAACATAAAAATGAACTCATATTTCAGCAACCCTGCAAATATGGCTAAAAAGTTTGTAGATATGGGAGTTCAGGGGCTTACTCTTTTTGACAACCCTGTAAGTGTAGATATAGACCTTGATGATCTAAACGCCTTTCATACGGCAAATATAACATCTTCAAAAGATAAAAGTGAAGTGTTAAGGTGGTGTGCTATTTTGCATGATAAATTAAACTGTTCAATCTGTGCCAATACGGGTATACATAATGAACATGACGTCTTAAAAGCACTTATGAGCGGTGCAAACGCAGTATCCTTTGCCTCTATACTTCTTCAAAAAGGGGAGAGTGAGATCAAAAATATTTTAACTTCCCTAAATAGCTGGATGGAAGAGAAAGAGTATAAATCGGTAGAGCAGATGATTGGAAGTATCAGCCTTAAACATACAAGAAACCCCGAAGCATACGAGAGAAACTCTTACATCGGTGCTCTTCAAAGTTTTAAAAGGTAAAAGATGAAAAAACTGTTATTTATTTTCTTTATTCTTTTTTTAAATTCAATTTTTGCGAAGCAGGAGTGTTTACAATACGGGGTGATACCTTATGTAAGTGCTCAAAAGATTGAACAAAGCTACAGCAACTGGAAAAGCTTTTTAGAAAAAAAAATAAACAGATGTATAGATATAAATATACAAAGTAACTACGCAGACATCATAAATATGTTTGCAAATGATAAACTTGATTTTGCTTTTGTGGGTCCTTTTAGTTATATCTTGACAAAACAACACTCAAAAGTTGAGCCAATCGTAACAGGTGTAACTTCAGATGGTTATG
>JAYEMD010000140.1:0-11352 GCA_034717895.1 Campylobacterota bacterium
TTGTATTTGGCTTACTGTGTGGTTCCCGTGTCTCATTCCTTATTCTAGCTTTTTAGAAATTTGTAGAAGCTAAAGCCTTGCACTAAAGTGCATAGTTTTTAACTAGCGTGTTTGGAACAATAAAAAAGAGGAAAGATTCCTCTTTTATTAGTGTTTACCTACTTTACCTAAAAAGTATAGTCCAACTGCAAGTGCAGCAATAGATAGTGCAAAGTATAACATCTCTAATGGTGTTGCAAACTCCGTATGCAGAACTCTTTGGAAAAAGTTAACTACAAGTACCATCACAATAACTTTTGCAATTTTGTCTTTTAACTGATCAAGTGAGTGAATTGCCAGTATCTTACTAGACTTTTCACCGCTTGCTTCATCTATCTCACTTATAAAAAGCTCATAGATACCAAATGAAAATATAAACATAACTACAGCTATAAGATAAAGGTCAACAGCTCCTATTATCCCTGCAACTATATCTTCATGGAAGTGATCAGGGTGAGCTCCCGTAACAATTGTATTAAAGGTATAAGCTGCAACCCCAAATATATCCATAGAAGCAACAACAAAAAGAACTATTGCACCTAAAAGACCAAAAACAACCGCTAATATAACGATAAATCTACTTCTCCAAATAGCACCTTCAAAGATCTTTTCTAACATCTGTTACAGCTCCTCTTTATTAAGTTCAATCCACTTTAGACCAATTCTAACTGCATTTGTTGCAGCTCCAACTCTTACTTGATCTGCAGCATTGAACATATGTATAACATTTGATTCATAGATATCTTTTCTGATTCTTCCTACATATGTAGTGTCCGTATCGGTTGAGACAATTGGCATAGGATAGATATTATTTGCAACATCATCCATAACTTCTACATTTTCAAAACCGTCTATTACACTTCTTACTTGATCAATGTCTGCATCTACACCCTCTTCAAATCTTACAGTAATAGACTCACTGTGAGATCTTAATACGGGAACTCTTACACAAGTTGCTGCAATTGCTATCTTCTTTTTCATGATCTTTTGAGTTTCATTTACCATCTTCATCTCTTCTTTGGTAAAACCGTTTGGTTGGAACACATCAATATGAGGTATAACATTTAGTGCTATTTGGTGAGCAAATGCTTCTTTTTTAGTCTCATTAAGTTTAAAGGCAAAAAAGTCCTGCATCTGATGTACAAGCTCTTCCATACCGGCTTTTCCAGCACCTGATGTTGCTTGGTAAGTTGATACGTCAACTCTTTTTATACCGTATAGTTCATCTAAAGGTTTAAGTGACTGAACCATTTGAATAGTTGAACAATTTGGATTAGCTATGATCCCTGTCTCTCTCCATAGCTGTATATCTTCCGGATTTACTTCAGGTACTACTAATGGGATATTTTCATCCATTCTAAAGTGGCTTGTGTTGTCTATAACGACAGCACCCCCCTCTACTGCATATTTTGCAAATTTTGCAGAGATAGACCCACCTGCACTGAAAAATGCAATATCAACTTCATTCTCTTCAAAAACCGTATCTGTAAGCTCAACTACAGGGATATCTTCACCTTTGTAAGTTATAGAACTACCAACACTTTTTGCACTGGCTAAGGGAAGCATTGTATTTACGGGAAAATCCATATCCTCCATAACTCTAAAAAGCTCTTCTCCAACTGCTCCTGTTGCACCTACTACTGCTACATTATATTTCATACTCATTATTTATCATCCTCACTACTAATATCTAATAAATTTCTCTCTTCTAAGTCTATCCCTGCCATATCATCGGCTGTTTGGATATCCAGTTCATCATCTTTCTCTTTAGGACATTTTGCGATACTTACAACTTTATCACCTTTGTCAACATTTACTATAGTTACACCTGATGTATTTCTACCGGCTTTTCTAATTGTTTGCATATCAACTCTTATCATTTTACCTATAGATGTAAGTGCCATAAGATCTTGGTCTTCATCAACTATAACGTTTCCGATAACAGTCTTACCTGTCTTTGGAGATAATTTCATAGAAGCTACACCGGATCCTGCTCTGTTTGTAAGTCTGTATGCTTCAACTTCTGTTCTTTTTCCCACACCTTTTTCAGATACGGTTAACAGTTCCTGCTCTTCATGCTCTATAACTTCCGCATCTACAACATAATCATCATCAGCTTTAAACTTGATACCTCTTACACCTCTTGTAGTTCTACCTTGTGTTCTGGTTTTCTCAACTTCAAATCTAATCACTTGACCAAGTGCCGTAAAGATCATAAGGTATTGAGACTCAGGCAAGGTTATCTGTGCCGTTACTATCTCATCATTATCATCAAGTACAATAGCTCTAACACCGTTACTTCTAATATTACTAAAGTCACTTAATGCAGTTCTTTTAATAATACCGTTTTTAGTAAAGAAAGCCAGTGATTTAGACTCGTCAAAATCAGTTGTTGGGATAATAGCCATTATCTTCTCATCAGCTTTTAGATTGATCAGATTTACAACTGCTTTACCTTTTGCGGTTCTGCTACCTTCAGGTATTCTGTAAACTTTCAGCCAGTAAAGCTGACCTAGGTTTGTAACGAACATTAAAGTATCATGAGTATTAGATACGAAGAATCTTTCTATAAAGTCATCATCATGAGTAGTTACGGCAACTTTACCCTTACCACCACGTCTTTGCATCTCGTATGCTTTTATAGGTACTCTTTTTACGTAGCCGTTATGGGTAATAGTTACTACCATAGGCTCATTAGGGATAAGATCTTCGATATCTATATCATCGTAGCTGTCTTCTATCTCAGTACGTCTAGGCTCATCATACTTATCTTTTGTCTCTACAAGTTCATCTCTAATGATACCGTTTAGTTTCTCTTCAGATTTTAAGATAGATTCTAACTCTTCAATAAGTTCCATAAGAGCTCTTAGTTCATCTTCAAGTTTTTCTATTTGAAGACCTGTAAGTCTCCCTAGTCTCATATCAAGGATAGCTTTTGCCTGTATCTCAGTAAGCTCAAATCTAGCCATAAGTTTTTCACTAGCTTCAGCGTCATTTGCACTTGATTTGATAATCTGTACAACTTCATCGATATTATCAACAGCTATTTTTAGACCTTCAAGTATATGTGCTCTTGCTTTTGCTTTTTCAAGATCAAATATAGTTCTTCTGATAATTACGGTTTTTCTGTGATTTAGGAAGATATTTAAAACTTGCGGAAGATTAAATATCTTAGGCTCTTTATTGTGAACTGCAAGTAAAATAATACCAAATGTAGTTTGTAATGGTGTAGCTTTATAAAGATTGTTCATAATTATCTCTGACATAGCATCTTTTTTAAGCTCAATAACTACTCTAGTACCCTCTCTGTCAGACTCATCTCTAACTTCACCGATACCCTCTATAACTTTATCTTTAGATAGATTTGCGATCTGCTCTACAAGTCTTGCTTTATTTACCTGGTATGGAAGCTCATCTAGTACGATGATCTCTTTTTTCCCCTTAGTCTCTATGTGGTGTTTTGCTCTGATTTTTACTTTTCCACGACCTGTTTTATAAGCATCCGTAAACCCTTGTCTACCAAATATAGTAGCTCCCGTAGGAAAATCAGGTCCTTGAACAAACTCCATAAGGTCAACTGCATCCGCATTTGGATTGTCTATTAAATGTAGTAGTGCGTTCATTATCTCTGTAGGATTATGCGGCGGTATCTTTGTAGCCATACCCACTGCAATACCCTCTGAACCGTTTACAAGTAACGTAGGCATCCTTGTAGGTAGAACTGAAGGCTCTTTACCCGTATCATCATAAGTAGGTACATAGTTTACCGTATCTTTATCGATATCTCTTAAAAGATCTTCACTAAGCTTTGTCATTCTAGCTTCCGTATATCTCATAGCAGCTGCATTATCACCGTCAACCGAACCGAAGTTACCCTGACCGTCTACAAGAGGCATTCTCATTGCAAAGTCCTGAGCCATTCTTACAAGTGCATCATAAACAGACGTATCACCGTGAGGGTGGTACTTACCGATAACATCACCCACAATCCTTGCAGATTTTTTATATGGTGATCTTGATGATATGCTTAGATCATGCATTGCATAAAGTATTCTTCTGTGTACAGGTTTTAGACCGTCTCGTGCATCAGGCAAAGCCCGCCCGATAATAACACTCATTGAGTAGTCTAAATATGAAGCTTTTATACTGTCTTCAATTTTAACGTCAACTATATCTTGTGATTCGAAAAGATTTTCCATAAGCTATATATTACCTTTATTTAAAATTCAGATATTCTATCTAAAAGTAACTTATAGTTGTTTTATAGCTTATGGGCACCTCTAAAAATCTCTTATACTATTTTTTCTTTCTTAATACTTCATCTATATATCTTGTAACAGACCTTAAAGTAAAGTCATCATATTTTCTTTTCCAGCTTGGCATATCTGTACCGTGAGTACCCCACTTCTTGCCGCCGTACTTCATATATAAAAATATCTGTTGTTTTGTAAGAAGGGTTTTTGTAAGATCGTAAGGAAATATTGAATCAACAGGATTTTTTGTAGCAACTCCATCTCCTTTTCCCAATTTTCCGTGACACCAGCTACAATTTCTTTTAAATATTTTTTTACCACGTTTAAGCATCTTATGTTTTTTTTCTTTTGGAACATCTTCACACTCTTTACATATCTCTGCTATTCTATCTTTAACATTAGGATTGAATTTTTTAGAGATATAATGTGCAACACCCCTTAACTGTTCCTCATTATATACGGATTTAAAAGAGGGCATTATCTCAGCTCTTGCTCCCCAAAAGTGTGCACCCTCTTTGGTAATAAGATATGTCTGCTCTTCATCTAAAAGGGTGCTACTTAGATCTCTTGGTTTTACGATAAGCTCCATATTGGTATTAGCTTTACCGTCAGGACCGTGACACGATATACAAGTCTGCTTATAAATCTCTTCCCCGATTTTAAAAGAATACTCATCCGGATAAACAGACCCGGATAGTAATGATATAAGAGATAATATACCTGCTAATTTATATTTCATAGTTTACTTAAACTACTTTACCGTAACTTCTAAAAGCATATTTGGATGAATTGCACACTCTACGTTAAACTTACCTGCTGCTTTAATTGTAACCGTTATATCTTCACCGGGTCTTTGCATACCGATATCAAATTCATTAGCTTCATCATCCGTATATGCATTGTGTGCGAACGGATCTGAATTTTTAAAAGTTATTGTATCTCCAACACTCATTTCTATCTCATGTGGGATAAATGTTTTATCTTTTTGATCAACAATATGATCAGCAGCAAATAAACTACCAATCGATAAAACCATACCTAATAGTATTTTTTTCATATTTTTTCCTTAATAATTATAGTTTTTTATATAAGCTGTTTTATTTATAGCTAGTTTGGGAACTTAGTCGGTATAACAATAGGAAGATCAGGACCCGTTAAAGATTTTAAAAACTCCGTGATAAGATCAATATCTTGAGTACTTAAATTTCTATTTTTAATATCTAAAGATTTCCCTTCAGTATCAGGATATCTTCCCCCGTTACCGCATGTAGCAACTGCTTCTTGAAGCGTTTGAACACTGCCGTCATGGAAATAAGGTGCCGATTTTGTAATATCTCTTAGGGTTGGTGTTTTCATTGCACCTTTCCAAGCTTTTCTTTTCATTTTTAATGCTTGTCTACCGATATCATCGTCACCTAGTCCTATATTATGGAAACTTCCGTCAGTAAAATTAAACCCGTCATGACATGTTGTACATGCAGCTTTTCCCTTAAATAAGCTAAATCCCATAGCAGCTTCCGGTGAAATAGCATTTGAGTTACCCTTTATATAAAGGTCAAAAGGTGACTCTTGAGAGATAATAGTTCTTTCAAATGCAGCGATAGCTTTAGCTACGGTTGTTATAGTAAGCTCCTCACTTGGGTAAGCTTTTTTGAACATATTAACATACCCTTGTTTTGATTTAACGATTCTCAATACATCTTCAAGTTTCATATCCATCTCTACACCTGTTTGCATAGGTCCAACGACTTGAGCTTCTAAAGTTCTCTCTCTTCCGTCCCAAAATTGGTGACTTTGGAAACCTGTATTTAAAACTGTAGGAGAATTTCTAGGTCCGACTCTACCGTGTACCCCTACCGCTTTTGCTGCACCGTCACTCCAACCTTTTTCAGGATGATGACATGATCCACATGATATTTGACCGCTTTTTGAAAATCTTGCATCAAAATAAAGTAACTTCCCAAGCTCTACTCTTTGAGGTGTAGTTTTATTCTCCTTTGGCGAGGGAGCCACTTTTGGCATAATCCACTTGGAGATATCTGATGATGCTGACAATGATGCCGCTAACACAGATGAGGCAAATAATATACCTGAAGTTACTCTACTTAGTTTCATTTTATTATCCTTAAATTGGATTAAATAATTTTTTACTTATAAATACGGCTCATAAATAAGAGCAGATTATATAATCCTTTATAAAATCTTATTAGAAGAATTATTAGATATATTTCTTTAAATTATGATTAAATATAAGTTTATAGAAGTTTATTTTTAATTTTCTTATATCTATAAATAAAAATAGAATCCTTTAGGTTTTTCAACAAGATTTATTTTCATTCTTTAAGTTTGTTAATAAATAAAAGTTATTATGATACAATAAATTTATGAAATGATTTTATGGGGTATTTAGTGAATAAAAACAATATTATATTAACCATTGTTGTGCTTATTTTTACCGTTTTAAGTTTATCTACTGCATACAACGCCGTAAAACAGAAAGAGTATATTGAAAAAAACATGAAAGATCCTTCGATACACTTCAGCAAATAATTGACGGCAAAATTATATTCTTTAGAAAACAATTTGCTTCAAGAGTAAGAAATATATTATATACAGATAATGAATTAAAAAATGCAATAATCAACAACAATTTTAAAGATATACAAAAACATATGGATAAACACTTCAGGTATCTAAAAAAAGAAAATAAATATACAAGAACACTCCACCTTATAGATACAAACAATATATCCCTCTACAGAGCACATAAACCTGATAAAAACGGTGATGACCTTACAAATATCAGACCTATTATAAAATTCGTAAATGAATTCAAACGGGCAAAATACGGATTTGAAGCGGGAAGATACCATGTTACTTATAGAGTTGATATCCCAATTATCTATGAGAGTAAATATTACGGTGTATTAGAGTACAGTGTTGATCCCACTTTATTTATTGATGATATGTCTTCCGTTTCAAACTACTTAGAGTCGGCAATACTGGTGAAAAAAAGACAATATATGAACTATGATCTTAATTATTATAAAAAGAATTTAAATATTATAAATGTCTCTGAAAACTATCTTCTTTTTGATGACTCTGAAATATTCAAAGTACTTGATTTGGAAAAAATCAAAATTGATGATCATTTTAAATATAATAATGAGTACTTCACTCCATATGAATATAATCTTTTAAACTTTAAAGGAACACCTGAGGGTAAAATATTGATTGCTGTGAACATATCAGCAGATGAAAATATGTTCTTAGACAGTATTAAACTATCTGCAATAAATCAAATTGTTTTAATAATTCTTATATTTATAATTGTTTACTATGCGTTTAACTACTATGAAACAAAGATAAAAAACCTGATAGAACACGAGAAACAAAATGAAAGGTTGCTTCACCAGCAGTCAAAAATGGCATCTATGGGAGAGATGATAGGTAATATTGCTCACCAATGGAGACAACCGCTAAGTATTATAAGTACAACCGCCTCGGGTATAAAAATAGAACAAGAATATGATATTTTTAATATAGATACACTTGAAAAATCTATGGATAATATAATAGAACAAACATCATATATGTCAAAAACCATAGATGACTTTAGAAACTTCTTTAAAAGCGATAATGAAAAGGTTACCTTTAGCTTTAATGATGTTTTGGAACAAAATCTGACACTTATACACTCAACATATGCAAACAATTATATTGAAGTTATAAAATCATTTGATACGAATGTGAGCATAACAGGCTTCCAAAGTGAACTTACACAGTCTATTTTAAATATTTTGAATAACTCAAAAGATCAACTTATAGAAAATAATGAACAGTCACAAAGAGTAGTGAAAATAGAAACAAAAATAGATAATGACAATATATTGTTAATGATCACAGATAATGCAGGCGGCATACCAAAGGAGATATTAAATAAGATCTTTGAACCTTATTTTACAACTAAACATCAAAGTCAAGGAACCGGTATAGGACTTTTTATGACCCATGAAATAATAAAAAAACATTTCAACGGAGATATTGTTGCTTCAAATACTGATATAGAATATCAGGATAAAATATACAAAGGTGCAAAAATAACCATCACTATCCCTTTAAAAAAAGAGTTATAATAGTACACCGTTTCTTAGATAATATAATATAACATAAAAAGAGCATATAATTACAAAAAATGTAATAGATATATTTGAATATTGATAATATTTAGATATCTCCTTACTTGTTAGATATTTCATCAACATATTTACAACACCAAAAAAAACACCTACAAAAAGTGATATAAATATTACATATCCTATATGGTAGTAATCACTTTGAAGCATACAAAAGGGACAATGGTGAGTAGGCAGTTCATAGATATATGTACCGAAAAAATATATCACTGCATAATATGAGATATATAAAAATAAAATAGAGAACAAAGCACTTAAAACTGCTATCTTTTTTTTATTTGAAATTACCAGTACTATATAAAAAGTAAAAAACAAAATAAGCAAGGTTTCAACCGAAATATCAAAAGGTAAAGCACCGGATCCTGTTTTACTATAAATAGCTGAACAACATGTAACTAGTGACCTTGTTGAGATATTTGAAAAATAAAGTATATTTAAAATAAATTCACTTATTAGAAATATAAATATAATCACATACAAGCACATTTTTTTTCTAAAATATGGAAATATTTTCTCTTTTATATCCATATTATTAAACAATATCCAAAAAGAGCTTAGAAATAATACAACACTTTTTAGTATAAAAAGAGGTTCACCGTATTCATTACTGCTTAATACCCCTGCAGCACACATAGCTCCAGGGACTATATTTGACAAGGTATCTAAGGTAAATACAAAATAACCGTACAAAACGGTTTTTGTAAACAAAGTAAAATATATTAAAAGTGTAACTAAATATGATCTTTTTTCAAGGGCGTATTGAAAAGAGGATGTTGAACTAAAGTCCCAATTCTTTAACAATTTTATAACAAAATAGAAAGAGATAAACTGCAGTATTAAAACTACCGTTTCAACCGTTAGTAAAACTAAGATCTCATTTGATAAGAATATATCACTGTTTAAGTATACCATTTTTTATATCTATGACCCTTTTCTTACAATCTAACTGTTCAAATATATTATCGTGTGTTGCTATTATAATAGTTTTATCTAATTTTTTAAGCTTTTTTACCGTTTCAAGAAAATACAAAGAATTTTGATGATCAAGATTAGCTGTAGGCTCATCACATAAAATAATATCAGCATCATTTACTAACGCCCTGGCAATTGCCGTACGTTGTTTTTCACCACCCGATAAAGTTGAAACTGTTGAATCTTTTTTATGAAAAATATTAGCTATCTTTAATGCTTTAAATATTTTCTCCTGTGTTTGTAATTTATTTAGCTTCATAGGAACCAACACAGCTTCCATATTTTCATATACACTTAACTGCTCAAAAAGGTTAAATGATTGAAAAACAAAGCCTATATGGTGTAATCTAAAAAGAGATAGATGATAATCGGGAAGTTTAGCCGTAAGCTCACCGTCAATCTCAATATACCCGCTTGTAGGCTTTAAAAAACTTGCAATTATGGAAAGAAGTGTTGATTTTCCGCTGCCGCTTATCCCTTTTAAAATAATAAGCTCATTATCGTGTACCGTAAGATTTATATCTTTTAATGCATAAAACTCATTTTGTTTTTTTTCATTATATATTTTATTTAGATCTTTAATAACTATCATCTTATACTCTCATGAGGTTCAATTATTGATATTCTCCATACGGGTATTAAAATAGATGCTATTACGGGTATTATATAAAAAACAAATATCATTATTATAGTTCCAAAATCTATTACGGGAGTAAAGGAAACTGATGTTGAAAGGTTTGAAAAACCTAAAAATATCTTATTTAAAATAGGAGCATCAAAAATAAAAACATAAATGTAAGCAAGATTTACACCCGCTACAAACGATAAGATGAATATAATACAGTTTTCAAGTAGTTTTAAATATATAATACTTGAAATATTCCAGCCTAATGCCCTTAATATACCTATCTCTTTCCTATCTACACTGCTTATTATAGAATATCTTTGATAAAGTATAAGTACAAATGTAAAAATCACAATAATATACAACAATAAAAATATTGATGACTTATAATCAAAGAATTTTGTATATCTTTGTATAAAATCATCTTTTGAGAGTATCCTTACATCAAACCTGTAAGCTCTTATTTTATTTCTTAATGTTTCTATCTCCTCTTGATTTGGTACGTTTAAAACTATATCGGTAGATCTATCTTCACTTATCCCTAGTACTTTTCGTGCAATATCAATATCCATTATTATCATATCCGAACTTACCATATCACTGTTTTTGGTAAATGTATCATATATATAAATCTTTTCTATAGATCTGTCCGGCGGTCTAAAATTATAATAGTCAAAATAATGGTAGTGATCAAGAAACTCTTTTACACCGCTTCCTATTATCATATTTTGACCACTTGTAAACTCTTGAATATCTATCCCCTCAACTAATTTTTTCAAGCTCTTTGAAGTTTGTTCATCAAAGAAGTCAACACCTACAATTGTAAAATACTCCTCCGCAGGTTCATAAAAATATTTGCCGTATACTCTAAGAGAACCGTTTTCAATCCCCTCAAACTCCAAAAATTCATCTAGCCACTCATTTGAGATATCTACAAGTTTTCCCGAGCGAAGCTGCTGAACCGTAAGATCAGGCTGATTGTCAACAGTTATTTTAATATCATGTTCAATTGAATTGGATATAAAAATAAAAGAACTTAATACCGTAACAATAAATGACGACAATATAAAAATAGGAAGATATTTTGTTTTATTTTTTAATATTTGAACAAAAGTAAAGTTTATAAAAGAGAAACTACTCATAACTAAACCACTATGGACTGAAAGTCCATAGGTTTCTCTAAGACTGAAAGTCTTTACTTCCCCTCTCTATTCAAGTATTATTGAATTATTATCTTGATTTGATGAATCTCTATGATGTTCTAAAT
>JAYEMD010000141.1:0-2238 GCA_034717895.1 Campylobacterota bacterium
ATAGGAAACTTTGAGTTTACAGGTATGGGTACAAATGATCTACTTGATATGTTTAAAATCGTATCTGCATACAGAGCTATGCTTTCAAGCTTAGAGAAAAGATACTCACTTGTAGAAGTTATAAGATATCTAATAGAAAATGACACTTTGGTTAGTTTATCACACGAAGATATGTTTATACAGATAGAGAAATTCCTTGATCTAAAAGGGTTCAATATCCTAAATAAAACAATTACTGAAGAGAATATCCACCTATTCGTACAAACAAATGAAGGTCTAGAAGAGCTTATTATAGATGATGAACTGTTTGCATCTCCATATTTCGGTGAAGCCAGCTATCTTTACAAGAAACTTTGTGAAAGAGACCTATCTAGTTTTGAGGGTAGAGATATGATAGAGGTACTTGAAGAGATTGAAGCAAGTGCTAAAAAAGGTGCATATATCCAAAGATATAAAGGTCTAGGTGAGATGAATCCTGAACAGTTATGGGAGACTACTATGACTCCTGAGCAAAGAAGGCTTTTAAAAGTAACTATTGATGATGCGGAAGAAGCTAGTGATACCTTTACTCTGTTTATGGGTGATGAAGTTGAGCCTAGAAGAAAATACATCGAAGATCATGCCAAAGATGTTGAGCATCTAGACGTTTAAAAAAAGCCATCTTTTAAAAAATTTCTGCGTTGGAGTGAGTGTTTTACTCAGTCACTTACTTCAGTAAGCTCCTTCGCAAAAAACTCTCTCCGCCTTGAACTTTGTTAAAATATGACTTTTTAGTTGATGTTACATTAAAAAAGGAAATTAATGAAAATAAATTTGCTAGAAAATACTTCAGAAGTAAAAGACAATGTATTTTATAGTATTTCTAATAACTTAGATCAACAAATAAAGTCAGTAAATAATTTAAAAGATAATTACAAAGATAAAAATATTTATCAAAAAATAAAGACATTTCCAAAAACAAGATATTATGGAAGTAAAAAAAGACTACTTCCATGGATCTATGATAATTTAAAAGATTTAGAGTTTAATACTGTACTTGATGGATTTGGTGGTACATCAAGTGTATCTCTACTTTTTAAAGCTATGGAAAAAGATATCACCTATAATGATATATTTAAATGGAATACAATTAGTGCTAAAGTATTGTTAGATAATAAATTTCCTACTAAAGTAATAAAGGCAGAAGAATTTATTGATTCAATTGAACCATTAGAAAATAATTTTATTTATAATAATTATAAAAATGTATTTTATACAGATGATGAAAATAAATGGCTTGATGGAGCAATTATAAAAATTAATTCTGTAAAAAATCAAAAAGTAAAGAGATTATATTTATATTGTTTATTTCAAGCTTGTTTAATGAAAAGACCTTTTAATTTATTTCATAGAGCAAATCTTAATCTGAGAATTAATAATGTTGAAAGACAATTTGGTAATTTGACTACATGGAATACTTCTTTTCCTAAATTAATGAAAAGTATTCTAATTGATGTACATTCTTTAATGTGGGATAATGGAAAAAATATTAAAGTTTTGTCAAATAATGTACAAAATATAAATAAGAAGTTTGATTTAGTATATTTAGATCCACCATATGTTGCAGATGGGAATAATGATAATTATTTAAAAAGATATCATTTTTTAGAAGGATTATGCAACTACGAAAAATGGGAAGATAAAATAAATGAAAAAACTAAAATAAAAGTATATGAATCTACAGATGAAATAAGAAAATGGGAAGATAAAAAAAATTTTAAAAAAAGACTTTTTAACCTTATTAAAAAACATAAAGATTCTATAGTTGTTTTATCATATATGACTAATGCAATTCCAAGTATTACAGAGATATCTAAATTTTTTGAAGAACATTTTTCACAAGTTACAGTTTCAACTTATAATTTAAATCATGCATTAGCAAAAACAAAAAGAACAGAAGTTCTAATTATAGGAGAACCATAAATGAGACGTATATTAAAAAATTCACTATTTTATATTTATTTAGGTGTTCTATTTTTTGGTTATATTATAGCAGATAGTTTAAATAAACTTGATGTTTATATTGGTATAGCAGTAGGTATTATGTTAGCTTTAATTGAATTAGTAATTTCTAGCAATAAAATAGATAAATTAGATCAGAAAAATATAGAATTAGCTAAAGCAAAAAATGAACTAGATAATTATAAGAAAATGGGTGTTATTAGAATATTAGAAAATAAAGATGATACTAGTGATTAT
>JAYEMD010000142.1:0-36706 GCA_034717895.1 Campylobacterota bacterium
TTAGAACATCATAGAGATTCATCAAATCAAGATAATAATTCAATAATACTTGAATAGAGAGGGGAAGTAAAGACTTTCAGTCTTAGAGAAACCTATGGACTTTCAGTCCATAGTGGTTTAGTTAAAATAGTAAAAAATGATATAGAAAACTACGAGTTTAAAAAAGCTTCTTGATTATTGGATAATATCTTTTAAAGTAAGATCATTTAAAAAGTGATTGATCTTATTTTGAAGATTATTAAGGAGTGGAAAAACGCTGCATCCTCCGGAACAAACTTCTGTTTGTGAAGTACACTCAAAAACAGAAGGGACTCTCTCTTCGGCAATTGTAGTGATCTCCAGTATAGTAAGTTCGGCACAATCTCTTTTTAAAGTAAATCCACCGTTAGAGCCTTTGTATGAGTTCAGAATATCTTTTTTTGCAAGATTTTGAAGTATCTTGGCTAGGAATGATTTTGATATATTAAGTTCTGATGCTAGGGTATCTACATTTTTAGCTTGGTTGCTTTTTGCAATAGATACTAATGATAATAGAGCATATTCACTTTTTTTTGTCAGTAACATAAAAATCCTATAAAGTTATTTGTGAGATTCTACTTAAAAAAGTATGATATAAATATTAATATTTGAAGTTGTTTGAAAGAATAATAAAAATTTAAGTAAAAAAAAGGCTTGAAGATCAAGCCCTTTTAAAATAATTACTTAGCTCTGATACCTAGATCAGCAACTAGTTTGTTAAATGATTCGAAGTTAGTTCTTCTTAAATATTTAAGAAGTCTTTTTCTTTTACCTACCATTTTTAATAGACCTAGTCTAGAATGGTGATCTTTATGATTTGGTTTTAAGTGCTCAGTTAATCTTGCGATCTGTGCGCTTAATATTGCAATCTGCACCTCTGCAGAACCTGTATCTTTTCCATCTCTTTGGTATTTAGAGATTATCTCTTGTTTTATGTCCTTATCTAAAGCCATTTTGGACCTCCTGATTGGTATATTTGTTCTCGATCATTAAATCGGAATGCAATTTTACTTAAATTAGTATTTAAATCAACTTAAGCTATAATCTTTTGTATGATAACATTAAAAGATAACGCATTATTTATAGCTGATTCCCATTATAATAGAGACAGAACCGAACTGTACCGTTTGCTGTTAGAGATACAAAAAGGTGATATAGAATTGTCCCAGCTTTTTTTGATGGGTGATATTTTTGACTTTTTAGCAGGGGAGATAAACTATTTTATAAAGATCAACAGTAAAATTATAGATATGATAAATAATATATCTACAAAGTGTGAAGTTATCTATTTAGAAGGAAATCACGACTATAATCTGAAAGATGTTTTTGCAAAACTAAAAGTAGTAAGCAGAGAAAGTCAGCCTATAAACATAGATGTGGATGGTAGAAAAACTGCTTTGTCACACGGGGATATCTTTACTCCTACTGCTTACAATATCTATTGCAAGATCATAAGAAACAGCTTTTTGCTGAAGTTTTTAAATATTATAGATATAAATAACTGGCTTACAAAAAAAGTTGAAAAAGCACTTAGCGGTAAACATATCTGTAAAAAGATGGATAATTTTGACACTTTTGTAAAAAAAAGATATAAAGCTTATGATACAGATATGGTAATAGAGGGGCATTTTCACCAAACATATTTAAGTGAAGATTATATAAATATCCCTTCGCTGTATTGTGATAAGAGTTATCTTTTGTATAAAGATAAAAGATTTGAGTTTGTAAATTTAAAAGAGACCAATTAAGAGAGAAAAGATGAAAAAATTATATTTAGTAAGTTTAGGTTGTACCAAAAACCTTATCGACAGCGAGGTTATGCTAGGACGTCTAAAAGATCAGTACACTATGACAGACGATGTGTCAAGTGCCGATCTTATTATTGTAAATACCTGCGGATTTATCCAAAGTGCAAAAGAGGAGAGTCTTGACACTATTTTTGAGATGGATGCAAACAGAAAAGAGTCATCTGTATTGGTTATGGCCGGATGTTTAAGTGAAAGATATAAGGATGAGCTTCAAGAGGGGCTTAAAAATGAAGTGGATATCTTCACGGGAGTAGGGGACTACGACCAAATAGATAAACTTGTAGAGGAAAAAAGAAGCCAGTTTAGTGACAAAGTATTTTTAGCAACGGAAAAAAATATTAGAGTAGTAACAGGCTCAAACTATCATGCCTTTGTAAAACTAAGTGAAGGGTGTAATCAGCTTTGTTCATTTTGTGCAATACCTGCTTTTAAAGGTAAGCTAAACAGCAGATCAATTGACTCTGTAGTTGAAGAGGTTACAAGCTTGGTGTCTCAAGGGTTCTTTGACTTCTCTTTTGTTTCACAAGACAGCAGCTCATATCTAAGAGATCACGGAGAAAATGACGGTATTCAACAGCTTATAGATGCAGTTGAAAAGATAGAGGGTGTACAAAGTGCAAGGATACTTTATCTTTACCCATCAACTATGACAAACGAGATGATAAAAAAAATTTCTGACTCAAAACTTTTCCATACCTATTATGATATGCCTTTACAACATATCTCACAGCATATGTTAAAGGTGATGAAAAGAGGAAAAGGAAGCGAACAGGTTAGAGAGCTTATGGACACAATGAAAAAGATGCCAAACAGCTTTGTTAGATCTACATTTATCGTTGGACACCCGGGAGAAACACTGGAAGACTTTGAAGAGCTTTGTGAGTTTATAAAAGAGTACAAGTTTGACAGGGTAAATGTATTTAGCTACAGCGATGAAGAGGGTACAAAAGCTTGTGAGATGGATGAGATAAAAGTAGATGAAGATGAGATAGACAGACGTGCGGAAGTTTTAGGCGGCATCATTGAGAAGATCACACAAGAAAAACTTCAAGAGGATGTAGGAAAAGAGTTCAAGATAATAATAGACGGTGAAAGTGACGAGCATGAGTATCTTCTAAGCGCTAGAAAACTTATCTGGGCTCCAGAGATAGATGGGGAGATATATGTAAATGATTCAGAACTACAAGGGGAGTTAAAAACAGGTAAGATATATACGGCACGTATAACAGAACAAGCAGGTGATAAACTACTTGCAACTGTAATTGATGACAAATAATTCAGTTAGCTTTTTTAAATAAGACAATTTTTATCTTATTTGAGTTAAACTACAAAAAATAGAATACAACGGTATAGAATATGTATAACCGTTTAATAAAATAAAAGGTAATAGTTATGGAAGTATATTTAGACAATAACTCAACTACACAAATGGACCCTAAAGTTCAAGAGGTTTATTGTGATAGTGTTAAAAAATTTGGAAATATCAATGTAATATACAACAAAGGTATAGAAGCAAGAGCACTTTTAAATGATGCTTACGATAAGTTATATGACGGTATAAATGCTGCTGATGAAGATGATATCATCATCACATCTTCAACTACTGAAGGTAACAATATAGTATTGAAAACATTTTTAGATAAGTTTTTAAGAGGTGATGAGAAAAACCATATCATCTCAACAGTAGCAGAGCACTCATCTATAAAAGCACCTTTAAAGTACTGTAAAGAGATGGGTATGGATGTAACTTATATAGGTACTGATGCAAACGGTTTAGTAAAACTTGATGAACTAGAAGCTGCTATCACACCTAAGACTTGTTTAGTTTCAGTATTAACAGCTTCAAATGAAACGGGAGCTATTCAAGATATCAAAGCTATATCTGCTATTTGTAAAAAACATGATGTGTTTTTCCACAGTGACGGTGCACAAGCAATTGGTAAGATGAAAGTAGATGTTCAAGATTTAGGGGTAGATTACTTCTCTTTCTCTGCACATAAATTCCACGGACCAAAAGGTGTAGGTGCATTGTATGTAAAAGGTGGAGTTCCGTACTCTACACAGATGCATGGTGCAAAAAACGTAATGGGTGGAAAAAGAGGTGGATCTTTATACAATAATGGAGTTGCTGCTATGGCAACAGCTGTAGAGATAGCAAATATCAATCTATCTTTCCTGGACCACACTACAAAAGCACTAAGAGATAAACTTGAAGATGCATTTTTAGCAATTCCTGATACTAAGTCGTATGTACCAAGAGAACACAGACTTGACAACCTTGTGGCTATGTCGTTTAAAGGGATTGAAGGTGAAGCGATGCTGTGGGATATGAATGAGCACGGTATCTACCTATCAACCGGTTCAAGCTGTTCAAGTGAAGATTTAGAAGGTTCAGCAGTTGTTGAAGCTCTTGGTGAAAAAACAGAAATAGCAAATGCAACTGTTATGTTTGCACTTAGCAAGTTTACAACTGAAGAAGAGATAGACTATGTAATAGAGAAAGTAAAAGCTACTGTTGAAAGACTAAGAGAGATCTCTATGACGTACGCAAAGCAAGAAGCATTTAGTGTTCATCTGCATGAACACTAAAAAGTGAATAATAAATAACGAATAGTGAATAATTGTTGTTGTTCACTTAGTTCACTTTTTTAATGAGCGAAGTGAAAACATAAATTATTCATTATTAACTATTAACTATTAATTATAAAAAGGAAATATTATGGCAAGAAATGACCTAGTAACCGGAAACGTTTGGGAACAATACAGCAAAAAAGTTCAAGAGAGAATGAACAGCCCTAAAGCTATGGGTGAGTTCACACAAGAAGATGCAGATAAAGCTGGAGCAAAACTTATTGTTGCAGACTTTGGTGCAGAGTCGTGTGGTGATGCGGTTAGATTATTCTGGCTTGTTGATGAGAAAACAGACACTATTATAGACAGTAAATTCAAATCTTTTGGTTGTGGTACTGCTATTGCATCATCTGATGCTATGGCTGAACTTTGTATCGGAAGAAAAGTTGATGATGCTATCCATATCACAAATACGGAAGTGGAAGCATTTTTAAGAGATACTCCGGACGAGCCTGCTGTACCGCCTCAAAAGATGCACTGTTCTGTTATGGCATACGATGTTATTCTAGAAGCTGCAGCACAATATAAAGGTGTTGAGAGAGAAGATCTTGAAAACCAAGATATCGTTTGTGAGTGTGCTAGAAAAACAAGACAAGAGATCGTAGATGCGATCAGAGAAAACAACCTTGATACAGTTGAGCAGATTATAGAGACTACAAAAGCTGGATCATACTGTAAGTCATGTATCCGCCCAGGCGGTCACGAAGCAAAAGATGTTTACCTAGTAGATATCCTGGCAGAAGTAAAAGAACAAATGGAACAAGAGAGACTAACAGCAGCAGCCGATACAACTCAAGCAGGTGAAAACTCTTTTGATAAGATGACAATAGTTCAAAGAATAAAAGCAGTTGATACGGTAATAGACGAGTATATCAGACCAATGCTTGTTATGGACGGTGGAGATATGGAGATCATCGATATAAAAGAGAACCTACCATACTACGATATCTATATTAGATACTTAGGTGCTTGTTCATCTTGTGCTACAGGAAGCACCGGTACGCTTTATGCTATTGAGTCGACGTTAAAACAAAAAGTTGATGAGAACATTAGAGTTTTACCGGTATAAGAAGTTTGCCTTTTAGGCAGCTTCTTCTTCAAAAAGGGATTTATCCTAGAATACAAGCTTTTATTTATTGTTTTTGCTTACTATATTGGTATTTTGATAATTTCTATTCTTTAATTCTCTATTTTGAGTTTTTAAAAGTTGATTCGTTGTTTTGATATTTTGATTTTGTCATATACACCTTGCTTAGTAAATACATATGGAAGTTTTCTTTTCCCTCCTCAACTTGAAATTCATCTTTATTATTTTTAAATTATAGATTAAATATAACTAATAAGTTTATTGTGGTAAAATTCGGTTTTAAATTTAAAACAGGATTAAATATGAATAAAAATATAGCAACAAATCTTATCTCATTACTTGTAGTGGCAGCTGGGTTTTTAAGCCAGAACAATATTATACTTACAGTAGGTCTTTTTGCACTAAGCGGTGCAGTTACAAATGCTCTTGCAGTACATATGCTGTTTGAGAAAGTTCCTTTCCTTTACGGAAGCGGTGTTGTAGAGAACAGGTTTGAGCACTTTAAAGTATCTATCCACTCTCTTATAATGGAACAGTTCTTTACAAAAGAGAATCTTGAAAAGTTTTTCAAATCAGAGTTTTCCAAAGATGATAAAAAGTTTGACTTTCGTGAGCTTATAAACTCTACAGATTTTTCAATAGCTTTTGACAGTTTAAAAGCTACGGTTTTAGAGTCTAAATTTGGAGGGGCTGTTATGATGTTTGGGGGCGAGAGTGCCCTTGATACTATGAAAGATCCTTTTGAAGCCAAGATGAAAACATCTATCAATGAGATAGTTCATACAGACACTTTCCAAAGCACCTTGCAAAAAAGTCTTGGAAACAGTAATATCACAGATGATATGGCACAAAAGATAGATGTGGTTGTAAGTCAAAGACTAGATGAACTAAATCCAAAGATGGTAAAAGAGTTAGTCCAGCAGATGATCAAAGAACATCTAGGCTGGCTAGTAGTTTGGGGTGGAGTCTTTGGCGGACTTATCGGGCTAGTAGGTTCATTGCTTCTATAGCCTTTATATAAAGCATCTATAAAATAAATCATCAACAAACTTATCTTACAAACAGCGGCAGTTTATCATAATAAATTTACACTCCAATAAGATTTATTTTTCACTATTATAAGCTGGGATAGATTTTAATATTTTTTCTAATGCTTGTTGTAAATCATTTCCTATACTATCTGTAAAATGGTTAGCAGCATATAGGATAGTTTCTTATTATTTGGAAGTTGATTTATGTGCTTCAATAACTGTAGCATCGATATCTAAAATCAAATCTTCATTAACTCTTTTTAAATATCGTTCCAACAAAGTTTTATTAGTAAATAAACCCAAATAACCATAAAGGTAATTTATTTTTAAATCCTACTTCTATACCATCAGCAACTACATATGAATTGTTAATATCTTTTATTTGATCAAAGTTTTTATTTTTACCACCGATTTCAAAAGTATATTTTTCATCTACTAAAAAATCCCCTTTATCAATATAATATATTGAACTTTTTACACTAATTTGCGAAGCAAAAAAACTTTCTCTTATTGTTCCTATTTGTGGTACTAAACAAAGTGATGAAAATAGTGTTGTATTTGCTAAATATAGTTTATCAGGCTTTTTCATAGATTTAAATCGTTTACCTTCATACACTACATGTCTTAAAAGTTCTGCTTTATGAAGTAGTTCTATATACTTATATAAAGTAACTTTTGAAGTTCCCACTTTTGCTGCTAAGCTTTCAATACTTAGTTCCAGTGGATTTGATACACAGATACTTGTTAGCAATTTTCGTAAAGTATTTATCTTATCTCCCGAGATATTATGAATAGATCCTAAATCAGTATAAAGTATTGTATTGATTGTATCTAATACCATTTGGGTATAACTCTCTTTGTTCTCAAAATAAAATGGATAAGCACCTATCTTAATGTAGTCTTCAAAATGTTTTAAAACTTTTTCACTAGCTAGGTGGTTGATAATATCATTAGTTATATCAACATGGTTTTCTATAATATTCTCTAAGCTATAACTTTCAAAGTTTTTATTTAACTTTAGTTCTAAATACTCTTTAAAAGATAAAATTGGTAGATGATACATACCATATCTTCTTGTAAAGCTTGGATTTGTAAGCTTTATTGCACTTGATCCAGAAAATAAAACTTTTACATCTAAAAAGTCATATATACTTTTTAACTCTTGCTCAAAATGAGAAGCTTCATGAACTTCATCTATTAAAATACATTTACCACCATAGTTAACAAACTCTTGCACTAATTCAAAAAGTGATACATCTGCTAATATAGGATGATCACATGATATATAAAGAATTTCATCACTTTTGAGCTTTAAAGACTTAGCTATTTGAAGTAGTAATGTTGTTTTACCTACACCTCTTGAGCCATAAACTCCACTAAACCTTGAATCACTTGCTAATAATTTATCGTATAAAAAACGATGATATTTAGTTGTGTTGTTTTGTAATTTTTTATTTGAAAGTTCAAAAAGATTGTTTAGTAACGTTTTCATTATAATACCCTAATAGTAAAGTTAATTAAACGATTATATCATACTTATAGTTAAAGTCAAGATTTTAATAGGTTTCATTATTGTATAAATAATTGTTAAAATAGCGATTATCTATCTAAAAGTAGTAGTTTATAAACCATAATCTATTAATTCCATATCATCTTCAATATTTAAATATTTCATAGTAGTATCTATCTCAGTATGATTTAAAAATCTTTTTGCTTCTACTATCCCAAATTTTTATAAACTTTTGTTGCTGCCGCTCTTCTCATGGTATAAACACTTACCCTATAAGCTAAATTAAAAGCTCCTATATTTTGATTAAAGATTTTTCTTAATTGGTCTGCATACTTTTGGTATCTTGTTCGTTGGTTTTGTATGCTTCTTTTTCTTCTTCTGTTATAGCTTTATTATACAACTTTATAGGAAAGAAAATATAATTGTTATGTACTAAACTATAAGACATAAATTTTACAACAAAGTTTTACAACAATCTGTTGTAAAATAGCAATAAAATGGAAAAACATGAAAAACTATAAAAAATTAAAATGCTTTAAAAAGCCAATAAACAAGGTGTCTTGAGTGATATTTGAGAATCTTGAAAAACACATAGGGTTAGTCCTTAGTGGACTGATCGGGTTAATAAGTTCATTGCTTATATAATATTATTTTTAATAATAATTTATAATAGTTTAATACGATTTATAATAAGATAGTTTATGCGAATAGATCATATAAATATAGTAGTTGCCCATATAGAAAAATCTGAAAAATTTTATATAGAAGTTTTAGGGTTGGAGAAGACACTTGATCTTCACCTTGAAGAATCATGGATGGAAGAGCTAACCGGATTTAAAAAGCCATCTGCTAAATGTGTATTTTTAGAAACACCAAGTAAAAATTGCAGAATCGAGCTTTTAGAGTATATAAATCCTAAAACAACTTTTATTGATCTTGATTTACAACATAATCTTAATACTCAGGGTATTAGACATATTGCATTTGAAGTTGATGATATATTTGATATATATGAAAAAGCAAAGAAATATGGAGTTGAGTTTATCTCAAAACCTGTCTTAGCACCTTTGGATATTGTTCCTCACGGTAAAGCTCTGTGTTATTTAAAAGCTCCCGACGGAGTTATTTTGGAACTTGCTCAATATGGAAAAAGTTTATACAATGCATAGCAGTGAAAAAAATCTCTTATTACTTATTAAAATAGTACCTATTATTGTTATTGTACTGTTTTCTACTACAGCAACATATTTTGCAATCAATCAAAACAATAAAAACTATGACCAAAAGCTTTTAGATATTAAAAAAGAACTTACAGATTTAAAAAAACAAAGAATAAAAGAGGAGGTTAGAAGGGTATATGGCTCTATAAGTTTTGAAAAAAGCACCACAGAGAAAAAACTAAAAGAGTCAATTAAAGAAAGAGTATATGAAGCTTACGGGATTTTGTCAAATCTCTATAAAGAGAATAAAACAAAACCAAAAGAACAAATAAAAAAGATACTAAAAGATGCCCTTAGAGATATCCGTTTCAACAATGGAAGAGGGTATTATTTCCTATATGAGATGAATGGTAAAAATGTACTGCTTCCCCCAAATAAAAAACTAGAGGGTAAAGACTTTTCAAATTTTAAAGATGCAAAAGGTGTTTATACCAATAGGGGTATGTCCGAAGTGGTAAAAAACAATACAGAAGGTTTTTATACTTGGTGGTGGTACAAACCAAACAACAAAGAGACACAATTTAAAAAAATAGGTTTCGGGAAATATTTTGAGCCTTTTGATTGGTTTATAGGTACGGGTGAATATTTTGTAGATTTTGAAAATGATATGAAAAGAGAGATGCTTGATAAAATAGAATATATTAGATACGGTCAAAACGGTTATATTTTTGTTTTTGATTATGATGGTGTTACTTTATCTCATATAAAAAAAGAGTATATCAATAAAAACAGAATAGACATACAAGACCCAAATGGTTTTATGATAACCAAGGAGCTTTTAAAAACTGCCAGGCAAGGTGAAGGTTTTATCGAGTATATTGCTACTATTAAACCAACCACGGGGGAAGCTAGTCAAAAAATATCTTTTATAAAAGGTATAGATGATTGGAATTGGGCTATTGGTTCAGGCTTTTATACGGATGATTTAAAAAAAGAGATCTTAAAAAGAGCAGATGAGATAAAACAAACTCAGGAGATAAAACTAAATAGGATAATAATATTTAGTATAGCCTTGACAATTACCTTTTTGATTTTTTCCCTATTAATGTCCCATTTTATTAAAAAGATATTTTTAAACTATAAAGTAAATGTTAAAAAAAGAGATAATCAATTAGCCGAACAATCAAAACTAGCAGCGATGGGGGAGATGATAGGAAACATAGCCCACCAATGGAGACAACCGCTTTCTATTATCTCAACAGCATCAACCGGTATGAAAATGAAAAAAGAATTAAATATACTAGAGGATAAAGAGTTCTATGAGTTATGTGATATGATCGATGATAACTCGCAATATCTGTCTAAAACAATAGATGATTTTAGAAACTTCATCAAAGGGGACAGAAAGAAAGTTGAGTTTAGTTTAAGTGATGATATAAATAGTTTTTTACATCTTGTAGAGGGTAGTATAAAAAGCAATAATATTACTCTTCAAACTAAACTAGATGATTCACTTAGGCTATACGGTTATCCAAGTGAACTTATCCAGTGTTTTATAAATATTTTTAACAATGCCAAAGATGCATTTAAAAACTCCAATTCAGATAAATACTTTTTTATTGATACATACAAAAAAGAAGAAACTATCTATATCGAACTTAAAGATAACGCAGGCGGTATTCCGGATGATGTTATTGATCATATTTTCGAACCGTATTTTACAACAAAACATAAATCAAACGGAACAGGGTTGGGACTTAGTATGAGTCGTAATCTAATCATAGATGGGATGAACGGTGAAATAAGTGTTTTAAATGAGTCTTTTAGTTTCAAGAAAAACAAATTTACAGGAGCAAAATTTATTATAAAATTACCTCTAAGATTATAATATCTATATAGCTATTATAAGTTTTTGTAGTTTCATCTTTTTGATTTTTTATTTATCTTCTTATTATATACCCAAATCCTGAGTTTACTCGTATAAAATCTTTCCCGTAGATTTTTCTTAATTTATTTATTTGATTTCTTATGGTTTTTAGATTAAACTCTTTATCTTCATATATCTCATAAGATATCATCTCATAAGATACATACTTGTTTTTATTTTTTAAAAGTAAAGCTAATAGTTTACGCTCTTGATAAAAGCGTGGTGTTGTATTTATAGACTAGCTGGTTTTACCCACTCCACTTTTATCTAAAATCAAAAGTGCATCTTTATAGATAGGTTCATCTATAAAGCCGTACTTTTCATCTACAAACCCTGTAGATCCGTTTCTTTGACTCTCCTCAAAGATCTTTTTGATATATTGTGCTTTTTCTAAAGTTTCATTATTTGGTTTAAAGGTTTCATTTACTATCTCAACTTGAGAAGGGCTTATAACTGCTTTTGCGGTGTACCCCATAGCTTTAACTTTTTCACACCATTTTGTGAACTCTTCAAGGTTCTTATAGTTTTGATATGTAAAAGATACAGGATAAAAGCCTGCTATTTTACTGTCTACTAAAAACTTACTTAATATATATTCAATAGCAGGGTTATCAAGTTTTAACAGTGATTGTGGAAGTTCCAAAGATTCAAGCATATCCAAGATACCAAGATAAACCGTAGTTACTCTATCATCAAGCTTTAAGCTTGATAGATTATCAAGTGCTTCTTTTGTTTCAATAGATAGATGTATCTCTATATCTTTATCAATTAGATCAAGTGCCAGTTTTACATCAAGTGCACTTCTTACTTTCGGTACTCTTATTGCATTTGGCTTTAATAAGTTAATAGTTCTAATATCTTCTATACCACACTCATCCAAGGGGTTTATCCTTACAACTATCTCTTTACCCTTTATTCTTAAACCTTCGTTCTTAAAACTTGAAGTTAAAAGTTCTCGTGCGTATTCTTTGTCAAACACGCCGTCTTCCAGGTTTACCATAGCAGTATCACATTTTAATAGGGGAAGTTTATTTAGATGTTTTGGTTTATCCCCTGCAACCATTAAATAAGATCTATTCATATTTTTCCTTATTGATTAAATAATAATGTATAGCGCTTAGCTCCTCTTTTGTTAAAAAGTAAGTTGGCATACTATTGCCGTAGGTAAGCTTGCCGCACAGATCTCCTTTATGAAATTTTCTCTTTGGTTTTTCAAGTTTAGGGTCAAGTGTTGCTAAAAAAAGATCGTATGTAACATCTGTTATATCAGAAGAGTGTATGGAGCATTTATATTCTTTATCGTTTTTTATATGGGTAAAGGTGGAGATATTTTTACCTTTTGCATCTTCACCGTGGCATTTGCTGCAGCTTATACCCCTTGGGTTTTTATATAACATTTTACCGTATTCAAATTTTGTGATAAAAGAATCCTCATATGTTGAAGTCTCATTTGAAGGATTTTTTGCACATAAAACACTTATAAATATGATCTGTATCAGTATTATTTTAAACATAAATGAAATATTATCATAATAATACCAAAATAAAAAAATAAGTTCTAATTTATTAATTTATTCTGTATAAGTGATTTCATAGCAAAAATAAGATACAATCCCATGATATTTACTATATGTATTAGGAGCAGATTTGATTACTTTAAAAGAAGCTTTAAGCTTAAACGAAGAAGAGATAGTATCATTAAAAGAAGATTTAGCAAAAAAAATAGAAGAGAATAAACATTTAGGTGCGTATGTTGAGCAGTTCACATCATCTGATATTTTATCATCTTCGGCGGGAATTCCTATTGCTATAAAAGACAATATCAATGTAAAAGGCTGGGAGCTTACTTGTAGTAGCAATATCCTAAAAGGCTACATAGCACCGTACAATGCAACAGTTATTGAAAACCTTGAATCAAAGGGACTTAGCGCCTTTGGTAGAGCAAATATGGATGAGTTCGCTATGGGAAGTTCAACCGAATCAAGCTGTTACGGAAAGACTTTAAACCCGGTAGACAATGAAAAAGTACCCGGTGGAAGTAGTGGAGGAAGTGCTGCTGCTGTTGCTGCCGGTCTTGCTGTAGCTGCTCTTGGGACTGATACTGGTGGATCTATAAGACAGCCTGCGGCTTATTGTGGCTGTGTGGGTATGAAGCCAACATACGGAAGAGTATCACGATACGGTATAGCTGCATATAGTTCTTCTCTTGATCAGTGTGGACCTATCACTCAAAATGTAGAGGATGCTGCGATACTATACGACATCATATCTGGACACGACCCAAAAGATTCCACAAGTGCTGATGTTGATTATGCACCGGTAGCTCCTAACTTAGATCCTTCTAAAAAACTCACCATTGCTGTTATCGATAACTTTATCGAAGAGGCAAGTGATGAAGTAAAAGAAGCTATGGATAAAGCTATTAAAGCCTTAGAGGATGCAGGGCACAAGATAGTACATAAAACTATGATGGATACAAAAAATATCCTTTCATCTTACTATATCGTAGCAACGGCAGAAGCTAGTGCAAACCTTAGCAGATACGACGGTATCAGGTACGGTAACAGAGCTGAAGCTTCAAATCTAAAAGAGACATACCTAGAAACTAAATCACAAGGTTTCGGAGAAGAGGTTCAAAAAAGAATCATGCTTGGATCTTTCGTATTAAGTTCAGGTTATTATGATGCATACTACATCAAAGCTCAAAAAGTAAGACATCTTATCAAAGATGAGTTTGACGCTATTTTTAAAGAAAGCGATCTTATACTAAATCCCGTATCTCCTACAACCGCACCTAAATTCGGTGCATTTAAAAGTTCTTTGGAGATGTATCTTAGTGATATATACACTATCTCGGTAAATCTTGCCGGACTACCTGCAATTTCACTACCTGTATCTAAGGATAGTGACGGTATGCCAATAGGTTTACAACTGATTGGAAGTGCTTTTGATGAGCAGACTTTGTTTGACGGTGCTTTAAGTTTAGAGCAAAATATAAATTACAGTAAAAATTAAAAAAAGGGATAATAAATGAGAATAAGAAAAAGAGCATTAACTTTTGAAGATGTACTACTTGTACCTGCTAAGTCTGAAGTTTTACCAAAAGAGGTATGTTTAGAGTCAAGGTTGACTAAAAATATAGCTTTAAATATACCTTTTGTAAGTGCGGCTATGGATACTGTAACTGAATACAGAGCTGCAATTGCTATGGCACGTTTAGGTGGTATCGGTGTTGTTCATAAAAATATGGATATCGAGTCTCAAGTTATGCAGATTAAAAAAGTAAAAAAATCTGAAAGCGGTATTATTATAGATCCTGTATCTGTAAAAGCAGATCAAACTTTAAGAGAAGCACAAGATATTATGGATAATTATAAGATCTCAGGAGTACCGGTAGTAGATGAAGAAAATACACTTATTGGTATCCTGACAAACAGAGATATGAGATTTACTAAAGATTATAATAAACTAGTAGATCAAAAAATGACAAAGATGCCTTTAATTACTGCTGTTGAGGGTACTACACTTGAAGATGCAGCAGATGTGATGCACAAAAACAAAATTGAAAAATTACCTATAGTTGATGCAAGTAATCAACTAAAAGGTCTTATCACTATTAAAGATATAAACAAAAAAATAGAGTATCCAAATGCAAACAAAGATGAGCATGGCAGATTAAGAGTAGCAGCAGCTATAGGTGTATATCAAATGGATAGAGCAACAGCACTTGTAGAAGCCGGTTGTGACGTATTAGTTCTTGACTCGGCACATGGTCACTCTAAAGGTATCTTGGATACTGTAAAAGCTATTAAAGCTGATTTAGATGTAGATGTTATAGCAGGTAACGTAGCAACTGCAGAGGCTACTGAAGATCTTATTAAAGCCGGAGCAGATGCTGTTAAAGTCGGTATTGGACCCGGTTCTATTTGTACAACAAGAATCGTTGCAGGTGTAGGTGTACCACAGATATCGGCAATTGATGAGTGTTCTACTGCGGCTGATAAGCACGGTGTGCCTATTATTGCCGACGGTGGAATCAAATACTCAGGAGATGTTGCAAAAGCTCTTGCTGTTGGTGCAAGTGCCGTTATGATGGGATCTGCCTTAGCAGGAACTGAAGAGTCTCCGGGTGAAGTTATACTATCTCACGGTAGAAAGTTTAAATCATACAGAGGGATGGGGAGTATCGGTGCTATGACAAAAGGTAGTACGGACAGATATTTCCAAGAGGGAACGGCAGCTGATAAGCTTGTACCTGAAGGTATTGAGGGTATGGTTCCATATAGAGGTGATATAGCTGATATTATCCATCAATTTGTTGGAGGGTTAAGATCATCTATGGGTTACCTTGGAAGTAAAGATATCCAAGTGTTCCAAGATACGGCAGAGTTCGTTGAGATCACAAGTGCAGGACTTAAAGAGTCTCATGTACATGATGTAACTATTACGAACGAGTCGCCTAATTACCACATCTAAAAAGTAAAAAGAGGTTTATAACAGCCTCTTTTTTCAAATTTCTTTGTTTCTTGTTTACTACACCCCTTATTGGCTATTATCTTCTTCTATAACTTAAGGCTTCAATTATATGCTTCTTTCTAATAATCTCAGCTCTGTCAAGATCGGCAACGGTTCTGGATACTTTAAGCACTTTGTTTATAGCTCTAAAGGAGAGGCTGAATTTTTCTATGGAAATATCTAGTATATTTTGAGCTTCATTATCCAAGATGCAGTATTTAGTAATATCTTGATCATTTAGTTTACCGTTTAGTTCAGTTTGTCCCCGTAAGATTTGTATTTTGAAAGCTTCTAATACCTGAGTATGAAGATCTTTTGATGTTATGTCACTTTTATCCTCTTTTTTTACTTCATTCATTACAACATTTATATCTATCCTGTCCAAGAAAGGATCGGATATTTTATTTTTATATCTTTGTATCTCCGCTTCGTTGCATCTGCAAGATTTGCTTTGAGAGAGTAGATTACCGCAGGGGCAGGGGTTTTGAGCACAGATAAAAAGGAACTTGGTTGGGTATTTTATCTTTGTATTTACTCTTGATATGGATATCTCATGATCCTCCAAAGGTTCCCTCATAGCTTCTAATACATTTTTCTGAAAGTGGGGAAGTTCATCGAAAAATAGGATGCCGTGGTTGCTAAGAGCTACTTCACCTATTTGTGTGCCCCCTACTATCGAGGCTTTTGTGGAGGAGTGGTGAGGATTTAGGCTAGATCTTATAGGTATAAAGTTTGGCTGTTTTGCTTGAAGGGAGTCTAACTTTGCCATATCTAGTATCTCCTCTAAATTCATAGGTGGCATAATATATTTAAGACGTTTTGCTATCATACTTTTACCGCAGCCGGGACTTCCTTCTAAAAGTATATTGTGATTTCCTGCTGCACTTATAAGTGCAGCTTTTTTTGCTATGGTTTGACCTTTTATATCTTTAAAGTCAAGTTTATAATCTCTGGTAAAATAGTATTTTTGTGAATTTATATTTAAAAACTCATGTACAAACTCTTTGTTTGTTGCTTTATATAGAGATTTGTCTTGAGCGTGAAAAAACTCTATAGCTTCCTCTAGCGATGAAACGGCAAAGATCTCTATATTCGGTATAACAGATATTTTCTCTACAGATTCCTTTGGAATAAGTACCTTTTTTAGTTTCCCTTGCCGAACAAGAGATAAAATAAGTACAAAAATAGACTTTGCATCTTTAAGTGCACCGTCTAAACCAAGCTCCCCAAATACATATATATCATCAAATTTTATTTTTGTTTCTTGAAGAGCTATAAGAAGTGCTATAGAAAGATCCACTTGACTTCCTTTTTTAGCTATCTCGCTTGGACTTAAATTAACAGTGATACGTTTAGGTGGAAATTTAAAATCGTTTGTAAGCAAAGATGACTTTATACGCTCTTTTGCCTCTTGGATTGCAGTTGAGGCAAGTCCCACTATACTAAAGCTTGGAAGACCTTTTGTAAAAGTAGATTCCACATCAATACTTACAGCATCTATCCCATCTATTGAGGCACATTTTAAGGTTTTCATATTTTCCCCTTTGAAGTTAAACTATTTATTTTAAATTGATATTGATTAAGGATAATAACACAAAAAATGATAATTTATAAAAAAAATTGCATATTGTCATATTAGTTTTAACAATAGATATGATAAAATTAAGTTATGAGTAAGAAGATAAAAAATTTTATAATTATAACTATATTGTTTATAGTGGCAAACGGTGTTGCATATTATATCACACAATTCAACCAAGAAAAACGTATTGAAATTATTCTTGACAAACATTCCCAAACACTGCAGACATACTACGAGATATTAAAATACAATCAGCATAATTCAGCAGATATTGCATATGAAGAAACTATAAATAATAAAAGATTATTAGAGTTACTTTCCAAGGCAAATAGTTTTAAGAATAGTAATGATATTAAATCTTTGAATAGAGTAAGAGATGAAGTAAAAAACCTTCTTACTTTAAAATATAAAGAGTATAAAAAAAGAGGTATCCTTCAATACCATTTTGTGTTCCCTGACAATAAAGTATTTTTAAGAATGCATAAAATAAACAAGTACGGTGATGATCTTACACATATAAGATCGGATTTTAAATATGTAAATGAATATAAAAAAAGTATTAGGGGTTTTGCTCAGGGAAGAACTGCACATGCATTTAGAAACGTATATCCAATAGTAGATAAAGATAATAACTATTTAGGTGCATTTGAGGTCTCTTTTTCAAGTGAATTGATACAGGAGTATTTTACCCATATTAAACAGCTTCATACTCATTTTTTAGTAAATAAAAATATTTTTGAGTCAAAAACCTGGGATAGGGATGATCTTGTCTTGAAATATACCCCAAGTGCAGAGCATAAAGATTATATGCTTACCCTTACTGCACAACATTCAAAACAAAAATGTATCATCAATAATGCTAAAAAGTTAGAATCTTTAAAAAATAATATTGATCTTATGATGTTAAAAAATGAACAGTTTTCTTTATTTAAAATATTTAATAAGAAAAGTCAAATAATATCTTTTTATCCCATAAAACATAATATCACAAAAAAACCTGTGGCTTGGATAGTTTCGTATAGTTATGACAATGCAATAAAAAAAGCAGTAGAAAATACATTTTATGTAAGAATATTTTCAGTTGTAGTATTTTTGTTATTGTTTGGATTTATCTATTTTATATTAAATCAAAAAGAGATCTTAAATCAAATGGTTGATGAAAAAACTAAAAGTTTAAGTAACATCAATAGGGAACTTGAAGAGAGTGAGCATGAACTGCAGCTTATAAATGAAAATCTTGAAAAAAAGATTAATAAAGAGGTTCAAAAGAATAGAGAGAAAGATAAAGCACTCTTTGAACATACAAAGATGGCGGCACTTGGTGAGATGATTGCAAATATTGCACATCAGTGGAGACAGCCTTTATCTGCTATATCTACAAACATCACGGCAATGCAACTAAAAAAAGAGCTAGGGATGCTAGAAGATGATGAGTTTGTAAAAGGATCAGAGATGATCA
This sequence comes from Campylobacterota bacterium, assembly GCA_034717895.1. GTDB lineage: Bacteria > Campylobacterota > Campylobacteria > Campylobacterales > Arcobacteraceae > JAIOSF01. The sequence goes on from JAYEMD010000142.1 coordinate 18,729, forward strand.
ATGAAAATGTTCAATATCTTTCAAGAACTATAGATGATTTCCGAAATTTTATAAGAGGTAACAGTAAAAAAGAGAATTTCAATTTAAAAGATGCGATAAATACTTTTATCAATCTAACTAGCAGTTATATAAAACATGAGAGTATAAATATGGAAATAAAAGTAGATAAAGATATCTATGTGACAACTTTAAAAAATGAATTAAATCAATCCTTATTGAATTTATTTAATAATTCAAAAGATGCTTTAAGTGATAAAGAGTATGATAAATATATCTATATGGATGCCTCTATTAAAAATGAGATGCTTATTATAAACTTTAAGGATAATGCAGGCGGGATAGATGAGAATATTATGGATAAAATATTTGAACCTTACTTTACAACAAAACATCAGTCTCAGGGTACGGGATTGGGGCTTAATATGACATACAGGCTTATATCTGAAGGTATGAAAGGTACAATATCTGTTTCCAATGAGATTATTAATTATAAGGGTATAGAGTATAAAGGTGCTACCTTTACAATAACCATCCCATTGAATTAAAATATAAAAGTGTTAATAACAAATGCCGTATTATAGATGCGGCAAAGTTACTTCAAAACAAGCTCCGTTATCAATATTATAAATATTGATATTTGCATTGTTTTTGTCAATAATTTTTTTTGTCATATAAAGACCTATTCCGGCAGCTTGTATCAAAAATTTAAAAAGCTAAAAACCATCAAGATGGGTCAATCTGGTAAAAAGATAAAGTTTGAATACTTTGGGACTATAGTTGAGCATAAAAAAGCAGCTAAACTCAAAATAGTTTTTATAAAAACCAAAGAGAATCTAATCCCTATCCTATCTACTAATCTGGAACTTAGCGATGAAGAGATTATAGATATTTATAAACGACGATGGGATATAGAGCAAGGATATAAAGAGCTTCGTGAATATTTCTTTGGCAAGGAAGAGAATAGAATCTATGAAGCACTAATAGCCCGAATTTCACTATCATTTTTTACATACAATATAGTCAGCTATATAAATCGTATCAGTAATGAGCCTAAAACAATTGGAGGCTTGTTTAAAGATTTAGAGTGTGAGCTTTATACCTTGCCAATAGCAATGCAAGCGTTTATTGCAATTATGGATAAAATAGCAAAAATTGAAGAGGTTGTCAATAGAAATGAGGATTTTACAGCTATTATCGATGCGTTAAGAGATGTGACTGGAAAAATGCTTGGTTTTAGGTGCGAAAGTTAAGTTAATTAGACTAAAAAAAAGGGGGTAGATCATACCACCTTTTACCGATAGATTCAAGACTATCTTGAAAACACTATGTAAACGTAAGTACCAAATCCAATTAATAACTCAAAAGTTAAAATAGAAAGTATCACATTTTTATTATCGATCATATTGTTAGTAAAAGCTTCCATTGAGGTCTCCTTTTCTTGGTGGGGTGATGTTTAACGATAAACTGCTCTTTCGTAAAAAAGTATATATAAAAAAGATGTTAAAAAGATGTTTTAAGAGAGAAATTCAAACAATTGTAATACAATATTGTAAGATTAAATAATAAGGGGCACGAGAAGATGGAATCTACGGTATCAATCTTAAAAACGCTCTTTATAGCTTATGTGATATTAGCTGCTCTAATGTTTATTTTTCAATATAAACTTATCTATTACCCTTCTAAAACCATTATAAATACACCTAAAGATATATCATTGGAATATGAGGATGTTACCTTTTTGGGTAGTGACGGTACAAAGCTCTTTGGCTGGTATATACCAAAAAAAGGTGCAAAATCCACTATATTGTTTATGCACGGAAATGGAGGTAATATATCAAACCGCCTTGATTCTATAAAACTTTTTAACTCTTTGGGGTTAAATCTATTTATTTTTGACTATAGGGGTTATGGTAAAAGTGAAGGAAGTCCAAGTGAACAAAACAGCTATGATGATGCGAAAAGTGCATGGGATTATCTAATAGATCAAAAAGGATCAAATGCTAATCAGATTATAATATGGGGAAGATCCCTTGGAGGATCTATTGCAGCACATCTTGCAGCACACACAAAACCAAAAGGGGTGATAGTTGAATCATCTTTTACAAGTGCAGTAGATATAGCATCAAAAGCATATCCGTATATACCCAAAATTCTGGTTAGATTCAAATACGATACAAAAGAGTATGTTAAAAATATCAACTCACCTATATTGATCATACACAGTGTTGATGATAAGATGATACCTTTTAAACATGCTGATATACTGTATAAGTATTCCAATAATCCAAAAACACTTTTAAAGATAAAAGGATCTCACAATGATGGTTTTTTAGAATCCTTGCCGGTTTACAAAAAAGGTTTAAATAAGTTCTTAGAAGATATACGGAAGGGATAATTTATGAAAAAACTACTTATATTCATAACTTTGGTATTAAATACATTTTTATATGCTGACTTTGCCGACTTTTACTATGAAAATCAAAAGAAAAAGCTTATAGATATTATAGAACAAGAGGTACAATACACAAGCAAATACCTAAACAAAGAGAAACTTGACACAAAAGTAATTGATGCGATAAAAGATGTTCCTAGACACAGATTTGTCCCTCCCTATGCACGTATAAATGCTTATAAAAACCGCCCTCTACCCATCGGATACGGGCAGACCATATCTCAGCCCTATATTGTAGCAATTATGACCGACCTTCTTGATCTCAAATCGGATGACAAGGTGTTAGAGATTGGTACCGGTTCTGGATATCAAGCATCAATTTTGTCTAAAATAGTTAAAAATGTTTACACTATAGAGATCATAGAACCGCTGGCACTCAAGACAAACAAGCTTCTTAAAGAACTCAAATACAACAATATTCATACCAAAATAGCCGATGGATACTATGGCTGGGAAAATGAAGCCCCCTTTGATGCCATAATTGTAACTGCTGCTGCAGCCTCTATTCCGCCCCCTCTTATAAAACAGCTAAAAAGGGGCGGTAAAATGATAATCCCGGTTGGAAGTTATTTATATGTACAGCATCTGCTGTTAATAACCAAGAATATTAAAGGTGATATAACCATAAAGCAGATAATGCCCGTATCATTCGTACCTCTTACCGGAGATCATTAAAGGCTGTTTATGGAAAGCTTTAAAACAAACAGGATACCCGTTTTTTCCATAGCACTCTTATCGGCAGCAGCACTGTCGTACGAGATTCTACTTATGAAGCTTTTCTCTTTTATCTATTGGCACCATTTTGCATATATGATCATCTCTATAGCACTTTTAGGCTACGGTGCAAGCGGTACGTTTCTGGCACTGTTTTACAAAACACTCTCTAGAAACTTCCTCTACGCTTATATTGCAAATATCTTTTTATTTGGACTGTTTTGTATAGGATCTTTCCTTGCAGCTCAGCAGATCCCATTTAATCCTCTTGAGATATTTTTTGATTATAGACAGCTTCTGTTTCTATTTTTCATATATATTATTGTCACTCTCCCCTTTTTCTTCGCTGCAAATGCAATCGGACTGGCGTTAAGCTATTTTAAAGAGGATATATCTAAAATATACAGATCAGATTTGATTGGGGCCGGTATCGGAAGCCTTGGTGTCATTGGATTGATATATTATCTTTTCCCCTCATATATTTTACAGATGGTTTGCGCCCTTGGATTTATTGCTGCGGCAGCTGCCGTATATGAACTAAAGCCGGATCTCAAAAAACTAAAACTGTTTTTTTTAATGCCGGCTCTTTTAGCGCTCTTTCTCCCGGACGCTTTAATGAAACTTAACCCCAATCAATATAAAGATCTAAGCCAGACCATGAAGATAAAAGGATCACAGATCATAGAACAGTTCCCTTCACCTTTTGGAACCGTTACGATCGTAAAAAATGATGAAGTGCCGTTTCGATATGCCCCGGGACTTAGTTTAAGTTCATTGCAAGAACCGCTGCCTCAGCTTGGAATATTTACCAATGGAAACGGAATGAGTCCATTGACAAAATATCCTGAAGTAAAAGAACAGCTAAGCTACCTTGACTACCAAACATCAGCGCTGCCGTATCATATGAAAAAAGCTCAAAATGTCCTTATAATTGGGGCAGGAGGAGGAAGCGATATTTTACAATCCCTATACCATAACACAAAAAATATCGATGCCGTTGAACTAAACCCGGTAATTGTAGATATTGTTAAAAACCGCTACAAAGATTATGCAGGTGGAATATACTCTTTAAATAACGTAAATATACACACCGCAGAAGCAAGAGAGTTCATAGCCTCCGCACAACAAAAGTATGACCTGATACAGCTAAGTCTGGTAGAATCATTCGGGGCTTCAGCCGCCTCACTGCACTCCACAAATGAAAACTATCTATACACTGTAGAATCGATACAAAAAGCTTTACTGCAATTAAACCCAAACGGTTATCTATCCTTAACCAGATGGATGAAACTTCCACCGGCAGATACAATAAAACTGTTTGCAACTATACTACAAGCCTTGGAGGAAAATAAAACAGAAGATCCCCGTAAAAATATTATGGTCATAAGAAACTGGCAGACCTGTACAATAGCGGTAAAAAACACACCCTTTACAAACGAGGAGATCAACAAAGCAAAAAAATTTAACAATAAAAGATTTTTTGATCTCTCATATTACCACGGTATAAAACCCTCCGAAGTAAACCGTTACAATATTCTTGAAAAACCTTTTATATTTAACGCTGTAAAATCCCTCTTAAGAGATAGAAAAACATTTTATGAAAACTATAAGTTCAATATAGAACCTCCGTACGATAACAAACCCTATTTCTACCACAACTTCAAGCTTGAAACACTTTATGAGATATTATCCCTAAAAGACCAAGGCTCTTTTTATTTAATGGAATGGGGATATATTATCCTCTTAGGTTCATTTTTACAAGCTGTTATAGCAAGTATGATTCTTATTATCATTCCCCTTTTTAAATATAAAAAAAGCAACAATACAAAAACAGATCTATCCAAAAAAGATATTATTATCTATTTCCTATCTTTGGGTGCCGGGTTCTTATTTATTGAGATCTATTTTATACAAAAATTTATCCTATTTATAGGTGATCCTGTTATAAGTGCCGCTGTTGTAATAAGCTCTTTCCTTATTTTTGCAGGCTTGGGAAGCGGATATTCTAAATATCTTTGTTCACTAAAAGGTTTTAAGAGAACCGTAAGATATAGCGTATTTGCAATATTTATTTTGGGAACTCTCTACGCTTTTACACTTGATCATATCTTTTACGCTCTTTTATCGCAAAATGGTATTGTTAAGATCACTATATCTATAATTATAATAGCACCTTTGGCTTTTTTTATGGGATTTCCTTTCCCCTTGGGACTCTCACAGCTTGGGGAAAACTCTCCTCATTTAATACCTTGGGCATGGGGTATAAACGGTTCTGCTTCTGTTATAAGCGTAATTGCAGCAAGCTTGATATCGATAAACTTTGGATTTACAGCTCTTATTTCGGCAGCCTTGTTTTTTTATATGGCAGCTTATCTATTTTTCCCAAAAAGCGGCAATAATATATAATATGTTTTTCATAACAACTCAACATGTAACATGAAACATCCCTATAGCCTCACCGTTAAAATCATTCCAAATCTTTATCGCCTTGGGGTGGATAAAAGCTTTATTTCACATCCCTTGAGCTTAAAAAACTCCCTTGCCTCATCACAGAGTTCCACATATCCTGTCTGTCCGCTACCTATTATAAGATACTTGGCTCCATTATCGTAAATATGTTCCGCCTCTTCAATAGAGACCATATGACCTGTCCCGTAAATTTTCTTTGAAAGTTTCTTTTTTCGTTTTTTAACATCACCGTTTAATCTTATAACAACATCATGTTCATAAAGCTCACCATCTATGGTGATGCTTCCAAATTGAGTATCTTGAATATATGGTTTCATAGCTCTTTCCCTTTTACAGTTTTAAACAACATCCTCTATATGGATGTAACACTTAAAATATAAATAATTATACCCAATTGAATAATAAGTTTGTACTTACATTTACTCTATATCGCAAAACTCCAAAAAATCCATATCAGGTCTTTTTATATGTTGATATTATGGCAAGAGTACTAAATGATATCTCTACACTTCCTAAATGGATATTTCCGTCAAATAGAGGAAAAACAAATCTAAACCCATCATAAATTCTCCCCTTTTAGTTCATCGTATATGGGTAATAGATAACTATACAGATCCCTTGCGTGCTTTATCTTGTAAAGTTTTATCTGCACTATTTCCGTTCTTAAATATTTTAATAATTTCCGACTTATTAATTTTTGTTTTAAAAATAATATTTGCCGTATCTTTATATTGACTATAAATAATATTGTAGTTTTTCATCACATTATTAAACTCAATATCAAGATGTTTATCTATTTTATATTCTTTTTGATACCAAAAAGTCCCCACAGTGAATAAAGTAATTATAAAGTATACAAAAAAGTATTTATATTTAGAATCCATTTAATACCCTTTTTGTAGAGTATGTCATCATTTTTTTATTTTTATATTAAATATAAAACTCTTTAAAAGTATAAAAATATGTTATATGCAAATTTAATAATAATTATGTACAGCTATTGTAATTCAGCGTTATTTTATATAAAAACATATAAAATAACTAAAAATAATCCAAAGAGTTCCCCATGAATGTAATAATTGCCATTGAAGATCTTATCAAAACAAATCAAAAGAGAATCAAAACTCTAAAATCGCAAATTGATGACCATGAATCGGGTAAAGAGAAAATGTCCGCTTTTGCATATGCATCGATGGAGAATGCTTTAGAGGAATCTACAAAAGCATTAGAGAAAAATAAACTAATACACGAGGAGTTACTTAAAAAAGATCTTCAAGAGATTGAAAAAGAAACAAGAATAAAGCAGGCTGTTACAAGAAAGAATTACTTTAAATATCAAAAAACACGCATTAAAAGAAATAACGGATTGGATGCTAATCAGAAACTGGAGGCTATGTTGATTATCGATGAGCTTCCAAGTGATCTGAATTTTGAGGATCAGGATATCTTTAATATTGCAGCGGCTTGTATCAAGCTTGATCTAAGGGTCCATGAAGAGCTTGAAGATGATCTCAATAATATAAAAAACGATTTTGAAGCCTTGCTTTCTAAAGTAAAACAGGAAAATATAACAGATCTTGATATGATACGTACCTATATACCTATACTTGTACTTCATCTAAAGGTTTTAGTTGACAATATTATAGAAGATACAGAAAAGGAAAATACCTGTTTTAGGGGACTTCCTAGATATCAAGATTGGTGGATAAATGAACTTTGGCATAACCATCAGGCATATTTTGGACTTTATAAGTGGAAAGATATCGTATCTTTTCTATGTGTATCAGGTGAACAGAAAGAAGCTTGGGAGGTTATATTTAGCAATTGGGTATTTATTAAAAAGCTTATCAATAAAAAGGGTTATCTTGCCTATGAGTTTATGTTGGTGTTTGACCAAATTATGGAGAAGTATACCGGATTAGAAGAGGAGCTGGAACTTGATAATATACAAAGTATGGATCAAATTGTACAGAATATAACAAAAAAAGAAGATTTTCATACTTTTAAACATAAACATAACATATCCACTGAATACTTAGAATTTAAACAGAATAGATTTAAGAGTAATCTTTAAAATATAAAATATACTCTCTTAAACAACTATAAGTTATAATATAATAATTTTGTATTTTAAGGAAAAGTTTTGAGAATAGACAAAAGTAGTTTTTCAATCTACATAATGTTGTTGATTACCTTGGTTATACCCTTATTGGTAGGGCTTTATATGCAGAACTTTGCAAGTTTCAGATTTGTAAGTCTACCTTTACACTCAACTATGGAAAGTATGGGTGCCGTTATTGCCTTTATTCTAGGCGGTATAATTTTTATGACCTATAGGCAGACATTGATATTCAATCATTTTCACAGAGCATCATTTGCACTTATTAGTATGGGGATACTTGATATTTTTCATGCCGTAGTATTCCCCGGTGAACTTTTTGTATGGCTTCATTCATTAGCCATATTTTTCGGCGGTATTTTATTTAGTTTCGTCTGGGTACCTGATAATAAAGTAACTAAAAAAACTTATTACTATACACCTTTTGCAGTATTGATCATAAGTGTTTTTATAGCTGTTGTCTCGTTATCAATCCCCTCAATAGTACCTCAAATGGTTGATCAAAATAAAGAGTTTACCCATACTGCAAACCTTTTAAATATTATTGGCGGTGTGATGTATATTATTGCCTCTTTTTACTTTTTAAAAAAATATATTCAGGAGAGTCAAACAGATGATCTCTTGTTTGCAGGTCTTACTATGCTTTTTGGAAGTGCAGGGGTGTTGTTCTTTTTCTCATCTCTTTGGGATATAACTTGGTGGTTTTGGCATACCTTGAGACTGGTGGCGTATATTGTATCTTTATATTTTATGTTAAGACTGTTTTCAAAAAATGTTTTAACCTTGGAAGGTACAAATAAAAGTATTCAAAGGAGTAATACACAGTTAAAAACTACGGTAAAACTTTTAGAAGAGTATAAAAGTGCTATCTATCAAGGAGGTATAATCTCTACATCTGATCTTGCCGGAAATATAACGTATGTAAATGATGAATTATTAAAAGTTACGGGATATACGGAATCTGAACTAATAGGACAACAGCATAGTATATTAAGAGATCCCGATACACCTAAGTCACTGTTTCAAGAGATGTGGGATACTATACAAAGTAAGAAGACATTTAAAGGTCTTATTAAAAACAGAAAGAAAGACGGTAAAAGCTTCTATGCGAAGATAACTGTAGTTCCTATTGTAGATCATAACGGTAATATATTTGAATATTTGGCATTAAGAGAGGATGTAACAGAGCTTGTAAAAAGTCAAAAGGAGTTGAAAAAACATTTCTATACAGACAGGCTTACGGGTCTTAATAATAGATTTAAATTAAATGAAGATATGAATGAACTAAATGATCAACATGTGTCATTTATAAATATTGATAATTTTAAGAGTATAAACGACTTTTACGGTCAAGAGTTTGGAGATAAAGTTATATCAAAACTTTCAAATATGATACGAAATATAAGTTATGATTTTAACTACTCAGTATATAGAAATCACGGTGACGAGTTTGCAATAGTATCTTCAAAAGATGAAGAGTTTAATATATTTCAAAAACGTATACAAGATATTATCACTTATATCTCAAATGTAAGTATAAAGATTGACAATGTTGATTTAGATATAACATTAAGTGCAGGTATAGCGAATGATGTGGATGATTTATCTAAAGTTGATATAGCCTTAAAAGAAGCAAAACGATTAAATAAATCATTGATAGTATACAATGAAAATCTTGATGCTCATAAGATATTTGAGACAAATATTCAGTGGTCTAAAAAGATAAAGGAAGCTTTAGCCGATGATAGGATAGAGATAGTTTTACAACCTTTATATTCAAATAAAGAACAAAAAGTACTAAAATATGAATCTTTAGTAAGACTTATAGAAAAAGATGGAGAGATTATATCTCCTTTTTATTTCTTAGATGTTGCAAAAAGAACAAAGCTTTACGGGGATATTACAAGAAGAGTTATAAAAAAAGCATTTAGAGTATTAAATGAAACCGATAAGGAGATAAGTATAAATATCTGTGCTGAGGATGTATTTGACGATGAGACTAGAAATTACCTTTTAAATATGTTAAGGGAAACAGAACATTCAAAAAGAGTTGTGGTAGAGCTTGTTGAGTCTGAAGGTATAGAGAGTTTCAGTGATATAAAGCTTTTTATAGATGAGATAAAATTACACGGGGCAAAGCTTGCAATAGATGACTTTGGTACAGGTTACAGTAACTTTGAGTATCTATTAAAATTAAACGCAGACTATATTAAAATAGATGGAAGTATGATAAAAAATATAGACACTGATCTAAACAGTTACAATGTAGTTGAAACAATAGTATCTTTTGCCAAGAAAAACAATATGAAAGTTATAGCAGAGTTTGTTTCAAGTAAAGAGATACAAGAAAAAATCGAGGAGTTAAATATAGACTTCTCACAAGGTTATTATATAGACAAGCCTAAATTTTTTGAAGAGATAGGGGAATAAAATGAGATTTTGGTCAATAGTTGTTTTTGTAGTATTATTTATATCATCTACACTTTATTTTTTTATATCAATTCAAAAAGATACTATTAAAGTCGGTCTTTTATATTCAAAAACGGGAACTATGTCAACTGAAGAACAGATCATAGCAAAGATGGTTAAATATAAAATAGCAAAGGTCAATAAAGAGGGCGGTCTTCTAAATAGAAAGCTTGAGATACTAGAGTTTGACGGGAAAAGTGATCCTGGAGTTTTTGCCAAAGGGGCAGAACAGCTACTATCTAATGGTGCAACAGCTATCTTTGGATGCTGGACATCTGCTTCTAGAAAAGAGGTAAAACCAATAATAGAAAAGTATAATTCATTACTTTTTTATCCTGTGCAGTATGAGGGTGTAGAGGAGTCTAAGAATATAATATATATGGGCTCTACTCCAAATCAGCAGATAAATCCCATAATCAATTACGTAAAAGAACACTATGGTAACAAGATATATATAGTCGGGTCTGATTACATATATCCAAGAATGACACATATTTATATAGATGAGATATCAAAGTTTACAGGTCTAAATGTAGTTGGCTACAACTACTCTGCACTGGGAAGTGCTAATTTTCACGAGGTTGTCAAAGAGATAAAAACTTTAAAGCCCGATGTTGTGATAAATACACTAAACGGCAAAAGTAATATTGAGTTTTTTAAAGAGTTTAATACGCAAGAGATCAGCTCGAATGATATCCCGGTATTTTCAACTAGTATAGATGAAAGTAGTATAAAGATGATAAACAAAAAGTTAAAAAGTAAAGTTTTAGATGGTCACTATCTATCTAGCGGATATTTCAATACTATACAAAATAATGAAAATAAACAACTAAAAGATGAGCTTGCTAAACAATACGGTAAAGAGTTTGTACTTACAGATGCCGGATTTAATTCATGCATGAGTGTTGAGTTTTTTGCAAGAGCAGTAAAAAATACCAACTCTACAAACAGCTTAAAGATATTAACTTATATAAAAGGCGGTAGTATAAAGTTTCCATCAGGTATTATATATATTGATTCAAATAATAATCATATACATAAGCAGATGAGAATAGGTAAGATAAAAGGTAATGATGTACAAATTATATGGAATTCTGAAGTACTGACAAAACCAAGTACATTTCCAATATTTAAAACAAAAGAGTTTTGGACTGAAGAGTTGCAGAAACTATACAACTCATGGGGCAAGAAATGGCAGGCAGAATCAAATAAAGGAGATGCAAGATGAGTAGATGGTATACCATTCGTATAAAAAACGAGATTTTGTTTTGGTTTTTTCTTTTATCTTTATTCCCTTTATTGACCTTAACGGGTATAAATTACTATTATCAAAAGAGTTTAGCGGAGGATGAATCAAAGAAACATCTAAGACTTATTCTTAATCAAAAGGTTAAAAGTGTAAATAGCCATCTAGAATATGCATCACAAGAGATAAAAATATTATCGGAGATGCCAACTGTACACGATGCTATAATAAAATACACAGATAAGTTTGATAAAAATAAAAAGTTCAAAACAAAGTCTCCTTTTTATGAAGAGCTTTTTAGAAAGATATTAAGAGAAAATGAATTTTATGATCTATTTTTGATAGATCTTAACGGTAATATTGTTTATTCCGTGGCCAAAGAAGCCGATCTTGGTACAAACTTGGTAAGCGGTATTTATGCTAAATCAAATCTTGCAAAAGTATATTATAACAGTATATCACTTCTTGAACTTGAAATAAGTAAGTTTGAATTCTATCCACCATCAAATGAAGAGGCTGCATTTATGAGTATACCTATATATGGAAGCAACAAAATATTGGGTGTTCTTGCAGTACAGATAGATAAAGAGAAAGTAAAAGATATATTTAAAGATAAAGAGGGGCTGGGAACTACAGGAGAGTTTTTTGGTGCAAGCTATAATAAGTTTGGTAAGATTATGGCAACTACAGCTTTAAAGAATAATCCAAATGCAGTGGAACAGAACTTTCAGTTTGCAGATGATCCAAATCTTTCAGTATACAAAGCTGTAAACGGTCAAAGAGGAGAAGGTGTAACTTATGACTATCTTGGAAATAAAGTAGTTGCAGCATGGGGATATATACCAGATCTTAATTGGGGTGTTGTAGCAAAAATGGATCTAAAAGAGGTTTTTATACCTATTTCAAATCTTAGGTTTTATTCTATTATTATACTATTTATTGTTTCATTAGGTATAGTTATTGCAATAATAATGGCAATTAAACATATAGTAGATCCAATTGAAAAGCTTACAGTGGGTGTAAAAAACTTTGCAAAAGGAAAAATAAAAAAAGATGTTGAGATAGATATAGACAATGAGATAGGTGATCTTTCCCGTAACTTTAATACTATGGCACACTCACTTCAAGCATCACAGGCTACTATAAAAAAGTATGCAGATGAACTTGAGGAGAAAGTAAAAGTAAGAACAAAAGAGTTAGAAAATGCAAAAACAGATATAGAAAAGACAAATTTTGAGATGCAGAAGTTTATAGATATAGTAGATAAAAATGTTATTGCCTCTACTACAAATATTGCAGGTACTATCACAAAAGTAAGTCGTGCATTTTGTGATATTACCGGTTATACAAAAGAGGAACTGATTGGAAAAAAACATAACTTGGTCAGACACCCCGATATGGGTTCTGAAGTATATAAAGAGCTTTGGGATACTATAACAAAAGGTAAAGTTTGGAGCGGAGAGATAAAAAATCAAAGAAAAGACGGTACTTATTATTGGGTAAAATCAACAATATCTCCCGTATTTAATGAAAATAACGAGATCATAGAGTACACCTCAATAAGACAGGATATAACAGATAAGAAAAAAGTTGAAGAACTTTCTGTAACAGATCAGCTTACAAAACTATATAACAGATTGAAACTTGAAGAGGTTTATGATATAGAGATACAAAGAGCACAAAGATATAACCACCCTATGTCTATGATACTTTTAGATATTGATCATTTTAAAAGCGTAAATGACAACTATGGACATGATATAGGGGATGAAACCCTAAAAGATGTTGCCAGTTTATTAAAACACAGTGTAAGAAAAACAGATATTGTGGGACGATGGGGAGGAGAGGAGTTTATAGTTGTAGCTCCTGAAACTTCATTGGAAAACACAATAAAACTTGCAGAAAAGATAAGAAAAAAAATTGAAGAGCATAGATTTAATGTAATAGGAACCAAAACATCAAGTTTCGGGGTATCTACATATCATGAGGGTGATACACAAGAGACACTTGTAAAGCGTGCCGATGATGCACTTTATGAAGCTAAAGGTACGGGACGAAACAAGGTTGTTACTTTAGAAAGTGTATGATATACTTCCAAAATTTTAAAAGAGGCTATAGGTAAATTATATGACACAGACATTATTTGTATACGGAACACTTATGCCAAACTGTCCTAACGGGCATGTATTGGAAAATATAGTGGGTAAATTTATACCTGCAACCGTAAAGGGAAACCTTGTAGATGCAGGGTGGAGTGCAGGGATGGGATACCCGGGTATAAAGCTTGATGAAGACGGTGATACGGTACACGGTTATCTTTTTTATTCATCAAATCTTATAAACCATTGGGACTCTTTAGATGAGTTTGAAGGTACAGAGTTTCAAAGAGAAGATGTAAGAGTAGAGAGATATGATGAGCTTGAAGTTGATACATATATCTATACGGTAAAAATATGTGACAGTATGCTGGAAGATTAACCTATAAATCCATTAGCACATAATCTTCCATCAAATAAATAATCGATGTACTATGCGTACACCTTCATATTCTTTTGACAAAATCTCATATACTACTGTAGATATATTGTTATTTATTATCAATATATCAAGATATATTGATATATTAATTTTATTACGGTATACTTTCATATCAAAAGCTAATGAGACAGTAACTAAAGTGTAATTTTTTATCTGTAACATATCAAGATATCTTGATATGAAGGAAAATTATGAAAAAAGTTTTATTTGTTTGTATACATAACAGTGCAAGAAGTCAGATGGCAGAAGCGTTTTTAAACAGATACTCTGAGGGGATGTTCGAGGCTTACAGTGCAGGGATAGAACCCGGTACTTTAAATCCACTTGTTGTAAAAGCGATGGCCCAAAAGGATATTGATATATCTAAAAATGAAACAAAGTCGGCATTTGATTTTGTAAAGCAGGGGAAGCTGTTTAACTATATTGTTACTGTATGTGATGAGCAGGCAGCTCAAAGATGTCCTATCTTTCCCGGAGTTAGAGAGAGGATAATGATGAGCTTTGAAGATCCTAGCAGCTTTGTTGGAAGCCAAGAGGAGAAGCTTGAGAAGATAAGAGTTGTAAGGGACAAGATAGAAGATGCGGTGCTTGATCTGATTTATTATATTAAATCGGGCAGATTGGAAGAGAATTTTAAAGAAGATTAGAAATTAGGATAGAGAATGGATAAAAAAGTATTAATTTTATGTACGGGAAATAGTTGTAGAAGTATTATTGCAGAGGCGCTTGTAAATGCAAAAGTGGATGGTGTAAGCTGTGACAGTTCAGGTGTAAGAGCAAGCGGTCGTGTAAATCCGAATGCTAAAAAACTTTTAGAGCAAAAGGGGATCTGGAAAGAGGAGTACCACTCAAAGACAATAGATAAAGTTATAGATAACGACTACGATCTTGTGGTTACCGTGTGTGATCATGCAAATGAAACCTGCCCTATGTTTCCAAAGGCTGTGAAAATTATTCATGTGGGATTTGAAGATCCTGACGGGAAAGGTTTTGATGCTTTTGAAAAAACATATGAAGAGATAGAAACTGTTCTATTACCGGAAGTGAAAAAAGCACTTGATATCTAAGATTATAAGGGGCTATAATGTCAAATAGAAAATATGTGGTGGAGTTTATCGCTACTTTTATACTTGTATTTGCAGGGTGCGGTGCAATTGTTATTGAAACTTTAACGGGTGCCATGGGGCATGCGGGTGTTGCACTTACCTGGGGATTTGTGGTGGTTGCTCTTATATATACTTTTGGACATGTAAGCGGAGCACATATGAATCCTGCTGTAACAATCAGTTTTACATATATGAAAGAGTTTGATAAAAAAGATCTTCTGCCCTTTATCACGGCACAAATCTTAGGAGCTGTTTTGGCAAGTGCTGTTTTATACCTTCTTTTTTTAGAAGAGGGTAAAAATATGGCAGGGCTTGCATATTTAGGGTCAACCCTTCCAAGAGGTTCAGGGGTTCAGCTATTTATAATGGAGTTTATATTAACTTTTATTTTGATGCTTGTTATCTGCGGTAGTGCCGTTCACGGCAAGGCTATAAAATCTTTTGCAGGACTTGCTATTGGTCTGACTGTTGGACTTGAAGCTATGTTTGCAGGTCCAATTACTATGGCTAGTATGAACCCTGCAAGAAGTATAGGACCTGCATTGGTATCTGGAAATCTTGAGCTTTTATGGATATATGTGGTTTCAACAATTTTAGGGGCACTGTTTGCAGGATGGGTTTTTATAAAATATATAAAATGTAAAGATCCAATAGAGTGCACAATATAATTAAAAAAGTGAGGAAGTTTAGTGTTTGACTGGTTGGAAAATATAGTTGATGATCTGGTATACGGTATATGGGGGATGAGCAGTGATAGTGCACTTGGAAGTGCGGTACACTTTTTTATCTACGATACTATAAAAATATTTATACTTTTAGTGGGGATCATCTTTTTAGTAAGTTTTCTGCGAACCTATTTTAATACTGAAAAGGTTAGGGTTTATCTTCAAGGTAAAAATGAGTTTACCGGAAATGTGCTGGCTGCACTGTTTGGTATCATAACTCCCTTTTGTACCTGTAGTGCAATACCACTTTTTTTAGGATTTATGCAAGCTAGAATTCCTGTAGGGATAACATTCAGCTTTCTTATCTCCGCACCACTTAATAATGAGATAGCCATAGCTATGTTGTTTGGACTGTTTGGGTGGAAGATAACGGCTATATATATTGGCTTTGGTCTTTTGGTGGCTATAATAGGTGGATATATAATAGGTAAAGTTAAAAATATAGAAAAGTATATACTTATACCGGTAACACCGATTGAGGGTGAGCTTGAAGATGTACAGATCAATCTTACACTGAAGCAAAGAGTAAAAGATGCGTGGGAATACACGGCAGATATATTTAAGAAAATATATTTATATGTGATCATAGGTGTAGGTATTGGAGCGTTTATCCATGGGTTTATTCCTGCTGATTTTATAGCTAAGTATGCGGGCGGTGATGCTTGGTATACTGTACCGGTTGCAGTGTTAATGGGTATACCTATGTACAGTAATGCAGCAGGCGTTATGCCTTTGGTTGAAGTGTTGACGCAAAAAGGGATGTTGTTGGGGTCAGCTTTGAGTTTTATGATGGCAGTTACAGCATTATCTTTGCCTGAAGCTATGATCTTAAAAAGAATATTGGATCTAAGACTTATAGCAATATTTTTTACAATAGTTGGTTTTGGTATACTACTTGTAGGGTATACATTTAATATAATACTATAAAAAAGGGTCAAAATGAAAATAGAAGTTTTAGGAACAGGTTGTGCAAAATGTAAGGCACTTGAAGAGAATACAAAAGCAGCATTGTCAAAAGTAGGCGGCTTTCATACGGTTGAAAAGGTAGATGATCCAATAAAAATTATGGAATACGGTGTGATGAGTACACCTGGACTTGTTGTTGACGGTGTGGTAAAAAGCAGCGGTAAACTTTTAAATGTAGATGAGATAGTTGATATTTTAAAATAATGGATATATTTTTAAAGACAATAGGTGCCGTTAATGATGAAACAAGAGTTAGGATTCTTAAATATATAAACAGCCATGATAAAGTATGCGTTTGTGATATAGAGGAGGCTTTTGATATGATACAATCAAGAGTCTCAAGACACTTAAAGATATTAAAAGAAGCAGGTTTTTTAAAGGTTGAAAGAGAGGGGAGATGGGCGTACTATAGTGTCAGGAAACCTTTAGATCAGTTTCGTCAGTCTCTTTTAAAAGAGATAAGCTATCTGTAGTTATTCAAGTGTAAAATCACTTTGAAGCTGCTTTATAACACTCTGCAGTTTGATAAGTTCCGATTGGTCCTCCACCCCTTGGGTTAGTTTTTCAATATTTTTTAATAAAGGGGAGAATTTTTTAATTGCTGCTTTTGAGATAGGTATAGATGTTTTTATTTGAGCTCTTATATCTATAAAATATAATAGAAGTCTTTTATCTCCAAGAAGTGCAGCATATATAGTAGGCAATATACCGTAATGATCAGGGATGTTTTTGATATCCTTGTCTATGTAGTTGATTATTTTTATTACATTTATATTGCTGGACCAAACAGCAGTATGTATAGCAGTACGCCCCAGCTTATCAACTAGTCTATAATCGAATCGTACAACTTTGACAAGTGTTTTAAATAGATTGAAGTTGCAAGTGGTGGTACCTATAACTTTACTTACCACGGTCCAGCCTGTTTCATCAACAATATTATGTTTAACTTTTGCACTTATTAGTATACTTAATGCACTTTGGAAATCTATATTTTCATTATCATCCTCAAAGACTTTTAAAACATATTCAAAAAAAAGATTTTGACCATCTTTATTGTTCCAAACACGCTAGTTAAAAACTATGCACTTTAGTGCAAGGCTTTAGCTTCTACAAATTTCTAAAAAGCTAGAATAAGGAATGAGACACGGGAACCACACAGTAAGCCAAATACAAG
>JAYEMD010000143.1:0-11156 GCA_034717895.1 Campylobacterota bacterium
AGAGAAAATAGATCCTGATGGATCTAAAAATTATATAAAATCTGTTCGTGGAGAGGGATATATACTTTGTTGAAACTGCATCAATTTTATCTAAGAAGATTTATAGCACTTTTTATAGTTTTGTTTGTAGTGGTTGGAACTATTACCTACTACTGGTTACAAAACTTTTATATAGAGCAGACAAAAAATGCTCTGCTTCAAAATATACAGCTTATCTCTTACAAAATAGATGAAAAAACTGATCTTGATACCTATACAAAAAATATAAAAAATGATCTGAATATAAGAGTTACAATTATAGATAAAGAGGGTGTTGTAATAGCGGAATCCCACGAAGATAAAAAACTTATGGACAACCATAAATATAGAGAAGAGGTTATACAATCAAACAGTGAACCTTTTGGCTGTATAATAAGACACTCAGACACCATAAATAAAGACTTTCTTTATGTAGTAAAAAAGTTCACAATAAATAAAAATATATTCTATATAAGAACAGCAAAAAAGCTATCTACTATAAACGAAAAGATCTTTAAACTTGGAATTGATATTTTTGCGGTGTTGGTTATATTTTTCATCCTTTTATTTTATGCAGCATTTAAGATAAACAAACGGGTACAAAATGAGATCGATACTATCTTAAAATTTTTATTTAACCTTACAAAAAAAAGAAAATCATCATATATAAGATCTGATTTCTCTCAAGAATTTGAACAAATAACTACACTTCTTACAAAAGTATCAAAAATTTTAACAAAACAAGATAAACAAAAGTCTAAATATACTGCCAAACTAAAAGCTTCAAATGAACAAAAGGACAATATCATATCTGCCATATCTCATGAGTTTAAAAATCCAATTGCAGTGATAAACGGCTATAGCCAAACACTTATAGATGATCCAAATATGAATGAACAGATTCAAAAAAAATTTTTAAAAAAGATATATAAAAGCGGTAACAGGCTTAGTGATCTTATAGATACACTACGATTATCGATTAAACTGGACGAGAAGAAACAAACACTTAAGTTTAAAAATGTGAATTTATACAATATCACAAAAGATTCAGTAGAATCTCTACTATCAAACTATAAAAACAGAGATATAGAGATAATAACAGATAAAGAGGTTACTATATATGCCGATGAGACACTGTTAAGTATAGCTATTGTTAATCTAATAGAAAATGCTTTAAAATATTCAGAAGATAAAGTAACGGTAAAATTAACAAAAACTTCTATAGAGGTGATTGATACAGGTATTGGTATCAGTAAAGATAATATAAATAATATAACCGACAAATTCTATCGAGTATCATCAAACGGCTGGAACAACTCCCTTGGACTTGGTCTATCTATAGTATTAAATATAATCTCACAACACAATTTTAAACTTGAAATTCAAAGTGTTGAAAATAAAGGTTCCACTTTTATCATACATTTTTAATCTAATTGTGTAAAAATAATATCTCAGACTCTAACTATTTATATCAAATTCGTTAATATTTTATAAATAAAAATATAAAAAGAGATATAATGAGATTAAAAAAAGAGTTACTGTTTAAAAGAAAAATTCTTAATATTGTTCACTCTTTTGTTATTATAGCAGGTACTGCACTTTTATTATCTATTGCGGCATTTTTGATATTTGGATTCCTTGGTATAATCTCATCTATTATTATTTGGTTTTTAATGATATTTATCATTCCGCTTATAGACCCTAAATCTGTTTTAAAAACTTATGACTCCACAGAACTATCATACAATGAGGTCCCAAATCTGTATGAGGCACTATATAACTTATCAAAAAATGCAAATCTCCAAACCCCTCCAAAGCTTTACTATATAAAAAGTAATTCATTTATATCATTTTCAACGGGAACTAAAGAAAACAGTGCTATTGCTTTGTCAGACGGGATTTTTCGACTTCTAAACGACAATGAACTTTATGGAGTATTGGCACATGAGATAAGTCATATAAAAAACAATGACATATGGATTATGCAAATAACAGATATAGCTAGTAAAATTACAACGGCTACTGCTTATATAGGACAATTTATATTAGTTTTACTATCTCCTTTTTTAATTCTCCATGACAGTTTATATTTTTGGGTATTATTTATAATCTTTCTATCAATACCGCCTATTACTATTATAATGCAGCTTTCACTATCAAGGATTAGGGAGTATGGAGCGGATATTGATGCAGTGATGCTTACAAATGATGTTCAGGGGTTAAAAAATGCCCTTTTAAAATTGGATACCGTAGAGGAGAATATTCTTAATAAGATATTTAATCCCTTTGCAAGATCAAGAGAACCCTCTATATTAAGAACTCATCCCGATTCAAAAAAAAGGATCAAAAGATTAGAAGAGTTAGACTTTGAAAAAAACTGCACCAAATTACGGCTACAATAAAGATACTAAGTTTTTAGATATAAATCCTGTTATCAAGCATACACCCAAAAGAAGATATACAATAATATTTAAAAGTTAAACTCTACCCTACTGTTTAATGTAACCTCGCTGTTTTTATCTTTTTTATCTAAAACAATCCATGAACTTTGAACCCCTATATTGTTTGATACCGTACAGTTATTTATATATTTACCGTTATAGGTATATACCTTACATCTTGTTTGACTCTTTAAGCCGTGATCGCTGCCCATATTTATTTTAAATATTTTATCATTTTGATCTGTTAAACTGTTTTTATATGAAACCACGGTCGCTTTTGGCATAATATTATTAGCAAGATCATTTAGAATTTTTTTAGAGATATCTTTATACAGATCTTTCTTTTCATCCCCATCTTCACCAAAGTCCCTATCTTTGTTATGCCAGCCGGTATAGGCTTCATTGGTAAATGAGAACTCCTTACCCTTGTATATTACCGTAGTTAATGTTTCAAGTTCTATTTTGTAAGACCAAAAAGAGTTTTTCCAGTACCCTTTTATCTCACAGTCCATTTTAGATTCTGTTTTCTCTTTATCATTTGTTTTAGAGTTACGGTACTTTAGATAGATTCGAGGTGTATATTTCTCAATATATCTATCATCTATAACTTTTACATCTATTTGTAAGTTGCCGCTGTTTTGTGTTATTTTTGCAAATTTTGACAATATCAAAGAATCTTTAAATGCTTTTTTAAAATCCTCACTTTTAATATTTATATCTTTTATACCAAGAGTTGGATTATAAGTTGTGGGTATATGTAAACTTTTTAAACCTTTGGGGGTTTTATACTCAGAGATATTTATTGTTTTTGCACACCCCGCAAATAGAAAAAATCCAATAGCAACAGTAATTAATGTTTTCATTTTTTACCCTTTCTTCTTATACCTCAACCATTAAGTATTCTTACTCGTGAATAAGTTCAGCAATAAGTTCTGTGGCATAACTTCCTTTTGGTAACTCAAAGTTAAGCTCAAACCAGGCTTTTTCCTCTTTATATTCACTGCTTATATTATCAGGGAATATCCAAGCAAATCTTCTTGTACCATCCTCCGTAGTTGGTTTTATAAAAGGCTCTTCAAACTTCAAGGCGTCATCAACTGCCAGTTTTGCTTTTTTACCTGTAAGAAGTCCCGTAGGTACTCTGTCTTTTTTATAAAACTTTTCCGATTCACTTTCCAAATCTTCACAGTAAAATATCTTCCCGTAAGGATAATGACTCATCACATCGCCTTTTAATACCTTTAAGGGGTGTTGCTGTTTTTGGATAGATTTGATAGTTTCCACATCAAGATTTAGTTTAGAGCTTATCTCATCCGCTTTAAAATTATCTATAATTTTACTTATCTCTATACGTTTAGAAAGCCAGAGATTGAAAAGATAAGACTGATAAGCATTGATATACATCTGCTTTAGCTTTCTGTTTCTCTCTTTTCTACTACCCGCTATTATCTCCTCCCCTTTTTTGTAATTATCCCCGTCTATTCCAAATCTTTGGAAACCAAAATAGTTAGGCATACCGTTTTGTGCAATCTGACCTAAAGCACTTTCTAGTATATTCTTATGTAAAGGCTGAACTCTTTTTAATCTTATAAAGAATCTATTACCTTTTAGATGCCCTATTCTTATTTTATTATTATGGTATGTTTTCTCAAGAATCTTTATATTCGGATGATCAAAAGCATCTATTTTTTCTTCAAATTTTCTATGAAGTGAGATATACTGCACAGTCAGTGCGTTTTTATCTTTAAGTCCTGCATAGCCTATATCTCTGCTTTTTGCACCGATATGGTCAGATAAGATAGCTACCATATCCCAAGTTGAGAGATCTTTTTTTCTTATTTTTAATATTAGGTGCTCACCCTCACCGCTGAATTCATACAGAGGTATCTCCGTTACGACAAAATCATCTTTGCTTTGTTTAAAATAAACATCAACTTTACTGTGGTTTAAATATCTTTGTAGTTTCATATATTCTCTATTCTTTAAAATTTTGCAATTATATCAGATGTTTTAAAAAAGACGGCTGTATGTGATCATAAACCAGCTGTTATGCCAGAGTTTTTCATCCTTTGATATACTGGTTTTTACTATAGACAAAGAGAGCATAGAGTCTTTTTTATGATAATCAACCCCTGTACTAAAAGAGAAATACTCTTTTTCTCTGTTATTTATATCGTACTCATTTATATATTCATCCAACACATATATATAGTCAATATAGCGATATATCAAAGCACCCCATAAAGACCACCCTTTTGCCATATTCGGTCTTATCATAGAGGTACTGTTTGAATAAACACTCTTAAAATCATCTCTTAAAACATTACCGTAGCGTATCAATGAAGTTGCTATTAACTTTCTTGCAAAGGTACCGTAGCTAAGATGCAGATTATTATTCATATCAATATTTTGATGAAGTTGTTCTTTTAAGGGCAGATTTTGAACAAGATCATACTCCAGTCCAAAAGTTGTTTTCCCTTTTATTTGATGTTCCCACCCTTGTGGTTCATTTGCACCTATTAGGTCATGTATCACTTTTTGAAGCTCCTCGGAATAAGACTCTTCACCAACCTTTCCAAAAGTTATACCCAGCTGATGAAGATATAGTTGATTATATATTTTGTAAAGTGAAACTTTTGAGTACAGATGTCCCGCATAGGGTATATCAAACTTTGTTTTATCTATTATTTTTATATCACTTGGGGTATAGGTGCTGTGATGAAGTTCAAAACTTAGACTATCATATAAGGGGTCATTACTCTCAAAGATCCAAGATAACACTATCATATTTGTAAGGTGCCCGTCACTGTCATCTACAAAATCATTACCCATATTGAGCAAAAAAGAATCTGCAAATAATATTTTCAGATTTAATAAAATTACAAATAGAAACTTTTTCACAACAATCCACTCTAACTTTTAAAGTGATGTCCTTTACAAGGGCAGATATATGAGCCTTTTACTGCCTTTGCAAAAATATTTAATTTGATATTGTGTTTTTTAGCAATCTTTTTTATTTTTTTCTTATCTTTTTTATCAAAGGTGAACAGTATCTCATACTCCTCTCCGCTGCACCCCGTATCATTGTTTATATCGTCAAAAAATTCAAATCCGATATTATTAACCTTAGCTAATCTTTCAAGTTCAAAAAACAAACCGTCTGAGATATCCATAGCACCGGTTATATACGGTGATACCTCATAAAAAAATTCAGGATTTAGTACGGGCTTTATAAATTTTGAGTTTTTTGATACTTTCTCCCCTTTTAAAAGAGTATCCAGATCTTTTTTCACACTTCCAAGCTCACCCGTGTAACACACAAGATCACCTTTTTTAGAACCTTTTCTTAGTGTAGGGGTTGTTGTTTTTGATATGATAGTTACAGAGATATCAAGCTTTACGTTTGAGATGGTATCTCCCCCTATTATCTCAATGCCGAATTGATCCGCAGCACTTTTAAACCCTTTGGCTAATTCTTGAAGCTGTTTAGGTGTAAAATAAGAAGGTATGGCAACTGTTAAAAGTGCAAACTTAGGTCTTGCATTCATAGCTATGGCATCACTTATATTTATAAGCATAGATTTTCTTGCTATTTGCTTTAAACTCATCCATTCTCTTTTAAAGTGAACATTTTCAAAAAATGCATCCATACTATACACATAGTTACCCACAACGGCACCGTCATCACCTATATACTTACTCTTTGCAAACTGCTTAATAAAATAATCTTCTTTGTTCATAATCGGCATTATAGCATTATATAGGTATAATATGGTCTTTATTAAATTTATTAAAGGAACAACTTGGATTATTTAAAAGTTTCAGGTAAAAACAAACTTCAAGGAAGTGTAAAGATAAGCGGTGCTAAAAATGCTGCACTGCCTCTTCTTGCTTCAACAATACTTTCGTCAAAAAAAATAAACATATCTAATCTGCCGGACGTTGCAGATATAAATACCTTACTTAAACTTCTTGGTATGCTTGGTTCAACATATACAAAAAATGATATTTTAACTATAGACTCTACAACTGTTACACAAACAAAAGCAACATACGAGATCGTAAAAACAATGAGGGCATCCATACTTGTACTAGGTCCCTTGCTTGCACGATTCGGACACTGTGAAGTTTCACTTCCGGGAGGTTGTGCAATAGGTCAAAGACCCGTAGATCTGCATCTAAAAGCTTTAGAGCAGATGGGTGCAAAGATAGAGATAAAGAACGGGTATATTCAAGCTTCCGTTAAGGGTGCTTTAAAAGGTGCCACAATTGTTTTTGACAAGATAACCGTAACGGGAACTGAAAATATAGTTATGGCAGCAGCACTGGCACAAGGTACTACCACTATAATAAATGCGGCAAAAGAACCGGAAGTTGTTCAACTGTGTGAAGTTTTAAAAGATGCAGGTCTTAAAATAGAGGGGATCGGTACAAATACCCTTAAAATAGAGGGGACAAACAAAGAACTTTTACCTTTTGAAGATTTTAAAATCATACCCGATAGAATAGAAGCGGGAACATACCTGTGTGCGGGAGCTATAACCAACTCTATCTTAAAAGTTGAAGATGTGGAACCTTCCCACCTTGATGCGGTTCTTGCAAAATTTGAAGAGATGGGCTATATGATAATAAAAGATGAAAGCTCTGTTACAATTTTTCCTGCAAATAAAATAAAACCTATACATATAGTAACTACGGAATATCCCGGCTTCCCAACTGATATGCAAGCCCAGTTTATGGCAATAGCAACAGTAGCAGACGGTGTAAGTATAATAGATGAAAAACTTTTTGAAAATAGATTTATGCATGTAAGCGAACTAATAAGAATGGGTGCGGAGATCTCTCTAAACGGTACAGTTGCAACTATAACGGGAACACCTAAAAAACTTTACGGTGCAGATGTAATGGCTACGGATCTGCGGGCCAGCAGTGCCTTGGTTTTAGCGGCACTTGTAGCACAAGGGGAAACAAATGTTCATAGAATATACCACCTTGATAGAGGATATGACAGATTAGAAGAGAAACTATCACATCTTGGTGCCCGGATTCAAAGGCTTAAAGAGAGTTGACAATAAAGTCAACTTTGAGTACAATATTGCCTTTTACTAAAAAACAGGATAATAAAATGAAACATTTTTTAACATTAAAAGATTATTCAAAAAAAGAGATTTTAGAAATAATAGACCTTGCTGTGGTTATCAAAAAAGAGACAAAGAAAAATATCTTTAAAAAATATATGCCAAATAAAACACTTGGTATGATATTTGCAAAAAGCAGCACAAGAACAAGAGTAAGCTTTGAAACAGGTATATATCAACTTGGCGGTGTTGGACTTTTTTTAAGTTCAAACGATATTCAACTAGGACGCGGTGAACCTATTAGCGATACTAGCAGAGTAATTTCAAGAATGGTTGATATGATCATGATTAGAAACGATTCTCAAAAAGAGCTTGAGGAGTTTGCATCTTACTCAAAGGTTCCCGTTATAAACGGTTTGACCGATAAATACCACCCGGTACAGCTTATGGCTGATTATCTTACAATTAAAGAGCATGGACTTGAAGATAATATAGTTGCCGCATATATTGGTGACGGAAACAATATGACACACTCATGGCTTATGTTAGCTTCTAAACTTGGATTTGATCTAAGAATCGCTACACCTAAAGGTTATGAGGTTGATCAAGATATTCTAAATGATGCTTTAGAGTTTGCAAAAAAAAGCGGAAGTAAAATAACTGTTACAAATGATCCAAAAGAGGCTGTTAAAGATGCTACTGTTGTTACAACAGATACTTGGGTATCAATGGGTCAAGAGGATGAAAAAGAGAAAAGAGTAAAAGATTTTGACGGTTTTATAGTTGATAAAAAACTTATGAGTCTGGCTTATGAAAAAGCTATCTTTCTACACTGTCTTCCTGCGTACAGAGAATATGAGGTTAGTAGCGAGATTTTTGAAGAGCATGCAGATACAATATTCAGTGAAGCAGAAAACAGACTTCACGCACAAAAAGCTATTATGGTATGGCTTGATAAAAAAAGAGATAATTAATGATAGATTTTAAAAAATTTGAAAAATTCAGCCGTCCAGGACCTAGATACACAAGCTACCCTACTGCACCTGAATTTCATACAAACTTTACACAAAACGACCTAATAGAAAAATTCAAGTCCCAAAGTGATGATAGACCCTTATCGCTTTATATCCATATCCCTTTTTGTAGAAGTGCCTGCTATTTTTGCGGATGTAATGTAATCTTTACATCTAAAGAGGATAAAAAAGTAAGATATATAGAGTATCTGAAAAAAGAATTGAAAATCATCTCGAAACATCTAAATACAAACCGAACGGTAACACAAATGCACTTTGGAGGGGGAACTCCAACTTTCCTTGACGCTTCACAGCTAAAAGAGGTTATAGATGCAATAAAAGAAACTTTTCCAAACTTTTCAGATGATGCTGAAATATCTTGTGAGATTGACCCTAGGTTCTTTACTAGGGAGCATATGGATGTATTAAAACAAGCAGGTACAAACAGACTAAGCTTCGGTGTTCAAGACCTTGATCCAAAAGTCCAGCAGACAATACACAGAATACAGCCTTACGAAACTACTGAAAATGTTATGAGAATTGCAAGAGATGCGGGGATAGATTCTATAAATATAGACCTTATTTACGGTCTACCATATCAGACAAAAGAGACTTTTAGAAAAACAATAGAGCAAATATCCAAACTAAACCCGGACAGACTTGCCGTATTTAACTATGCACATGTTCCTTGGATGATGAAAACTCAAAGAAAATTTGATGAAACTACTTTTGCACCGCCGTCTACAAAACTGGAGATACTAAAAGATACTATTGACTACTTTACTACCCATGGATACAAAATGGTAGGGATGGATCACTTCGCAAAACCTGAAGATGAACTGTTTAAAGCTATAGAAAAAGGGGAACTTCACAGAAATTTCCAAGGATACACTACTAAAGGGGGAGCAGATCTAATAGGTATAGGAGTTACCTCTATAGGTGACGGTGTAGATTATTATGTACAAAACTTTAAAGATCTGAAATCTTATGAAGAATCTTTAGATAAAGGTGAACTTCCCGTATTTAAAGGGTATAGCTTAAATGATGATGATATTTTAAGACAATATATCATTATGGAACTTATGTCCAATTTCTCTTTGGATATAAAAAGAGTTGAAGAAAAATTCAATATAAACTTTAAAGAGTACTTTAAAGATGCTATTGAAGCACTAAAAGAGTTTGAAGATGCTGAACTATTATCTATAAGCGATAAGAAGATAGAAGCAAATGAAACAGGCAGTATGTTGATTAGGAATATATCTATGCCTTTTGATGCATACTTAAATAATATACCTGAAGATAAAAGAAGATTTAGCAAGACAATATAAGGATAAAAAATGTTATTACCTACAGTTGAAGAGATATGTGTAAAAGAGATTGTTACTATAAACATTAATTCTTCAATTGAAGATGCAGTAAAAAAAATGGCACAGAATAATGTACGATCTGTACTTGTTCTTGATAGTGATTGTATTAATTACTATATATTTACAACCAGTGATGCCATTGATTTTAGAATCCAAAATAAAACTTTATCCACAAAACTTTCTGAGATAAAACTTCAAAAAGCACATAAAATAGATGCAAATATAAGTGTTCTTGAACTACTGGATCAAGAGGATAAAGATAACCAGTATCACGTAGTAGTTAATGAAAATAAAATAGTGGGGATACTGTCGCAAACTGATATTATAAACAATCTTGATCCGCAAATTATTATGTATAAGCAAACAATAGGAAATCTTCTACTTCAATACTCTCCTGTCACAATTTATGAGAATGAAGCAGCAGTAAATGTTATAAAGATTATGCAATCAAGAGATATAGATGCGGTAATCGTATTGGACAATAACAATGAAGCATCCGGTATTTTTACAACAAAAGATTTTATAGATATTCTGGATAATCAATCTGATCTAAATTTACCTATTAATAACTTTATGAGTTCACCTCTAATTACCGTAGATGTAGATATAAAAATATCTGAAGCTTTTGAATTTATAAAAGAGAAACATTTTAAAAGGATAGTTGTATCTGATTTAAACGGGAATATAGAAGGTTTAATCACTCAAAATGAACTTTTAAGAATAATGAACAATAAATGGATGGAGGTTATAAAACAAAAAGGGAATGAATTATCAAAGATAAACGAAGACCTTATAAAAAAAACAGAAAATCTTGAGAAGACAGCTTCAACCGATTTTCTAACTAACCTTTACAATAGAAGAAAATTTGATGCATTATTAAATTATGAATTAAAACAGATACAAAGATATAAAAACAGAGATCTTAGTATTATTATTTTCGATATAGATAACTTTAAAAAAGTAAATGACACGTACGGTCATGATACCGGGGATAAAATACTGCAAGAGATAGCACAAATAGTTATTGTATCAATAAGAAACAGTGATGTAGCATGTAGATGGGGAGGAGAGGAGTTTGCTATAACCCTTTCTCATACAAATATAGAGGAAGCACTGTTAGTAGCCCAAAAAATAAGAATAACCATACAAGATCACAGTTTCACTGATAATTTGAAAATAACTTGTTCTTTTGGAATATCGCAATTTCATACTAGTGATAAATATGAAACTTTATTTAAA
>JAYEMD010000144.1:0-11099 GCA_034717895.1 Campylobacterota bacterium
AATATATTGCATCAGATGCATCGCTGGTTCCAGGTTCATCAGTAACCGTAACACAAGCAGTTGAAGGTTTAGGTTTCGGTGCAGTACAAAGTGTTAAAGAGGCATTAGTTACAGTTGGTTCCGGTTACCAAAGAGATGTGTGGAGTAGTTCAGAGCTACCAACTTTGGGGACAGATACAGATTCGGATGGTGGTTCTTTAGGTGATACGATATTATTTACTATAGCTAATCCAAGTGATACAAATAATCCATTTACGGTAGAATTGACTGAAGGTACATCAGCAGTTACTTTAGTAGGTTCTACATCAACAGCAACTTTGAGTGGTGCATTATCAGATACCAATAAAATTGATTCGTTGGTTGAGGCAATAAACGGACATAGTGAAATGGCAAAATATGTAAAAGCACATAACTATAATGGAAACCTTGTTGTTGAAACTATAAATACAGATCCTGGTGGAACATTTGTATCGTCAATGTCATGGGCTGAAGACGGTACTGCTGCAGATTATGCAACTCAAAATAAAAGTACAATTTTATCTATAAACTCCGGTACGGATGCCGAGTTCTTAGAGATGACAAATACTCTTGATCAAACAGCATCAAGAGATTCTTTACAGCTTAGACTGGATAATCTTGGTATCTCAGATAGTGCCTTTGGAGATTTTAGTATAGATGCAACCGGACTTATAACTATGACGCAAGACGGTGCTACCTTTGCTGTTGGACAAACAGCAATTGCTATGTTTAATAATGAAAGAGGTTTAATTGCTGAGGGTAATAACCTTATGTCAAAAACAAATGATTCGGGAAATGCTATATTTAATATAAATAATGATAAGGCGGCAAAAGTTGCAGGTAAGACACTGGAACTTTCAACAGCAGATCTAAGTGAATCTTTGGTAAATCTTATGGTATTCCAAAGAGCATTTGAGGCTAACTCTAAGTCAATCACAACCTCTGACCAGATATTAACTACGTTAATTCAACTTAAAAAATAGGTAGGATAGATGGATAATTATCTACTTTTATCCGTATTTGGGGTACTGGCGCTCTATTTTTATAGCAGCAGCAGTACCTACAAGTCTTTGTACACAAAAGTATCTGAGGAAAAAACACTTTTAGAAGAGAAAAATAAGAATCTTGAAGTACTAAAAGAAAAATTTGAAAAGCAGGTACAGTATTCAATATCAACAATAAATGATTCACAAGAAAGTTTAAAAACCACTAGAGACAGTATGCAGGAGATGAAACTGAAAAATACTGAACTAGAGCACAAAAACAGACTTTTAAGAGAAAGAATTGATGAACTGTATGCATCAGTAGGAACAATAGGATAAAAATGAATCTATATTGTAAAATATTTATTTATTTTTTCTTCTCTTTTTCATTATTATACGGTGCAAAAGAGAATAAAACGCTTGAATCCCAGCCGCAAATTTTATTTGAATACGACAAACTACTTTCATCTCAAGAAAAAAGGGAACTTTTAGTAAAATTTAATACGGGAGTTCTTTTTTTAGAACAAAAAAAGTATAAACAAGCTATCGCTATGTTTAAAGAATCATCAAAACTTATCAAAATCGCATCTTTTTTAAATATAGGAATAGCATACTATAAATTAAATTCATATAAGAATGCATATCTGTATTTAAAAAAAATATTTGATTTTAAAGAACTTATAGATAATGATAAATACTCATATTTTAGTTCAGCATATTATCTATATAAGATCACAAAAGACTTGAACTATATAAATGAAATATCAAAAATCAGTGCAAAAGCAAAAAGATTAAGTGAATATGAAAAGATGCTTGTGGTGGATATATTGATAATACAAAAAAAATATAAATATGCTTTAGATATGTTAAAAACAACTAAACATGGTTCTTCTTTAAAAAAAGCACTTCTAAATATGAAATTAAGAGATTATACCCAAGCAAAAATTGATCTAAATGTTGCTTATGATAAATCAGCAGGAACAAAAGATAAGAATACGATTTTATGGTTTATGGTATACAGAGATCTTAAAGCTAATGATCTTACAAATTTAAATGACGATTTAGCAAGAATTGAAAAAAGAAAAAAAAGATTTGATATAAATAAAAAATTACAATTAGAATTATACTTTAATAAAGAGAAATATGTACCAAAAGAATATTATGATTTTATTACAAAGTTTACAATGGATAGAAAAATAGATTTTATCTATTATTTTGCACCTTTTATTTTTGAAGATTACGACTCAATGCTTATAGACGAAGCAAAGGGCTTTATTATAAAAGACAAAAATAATCTTAGTGAATTAAATACAATGATAAAATACAATGCAGATTTTTTAAAGGTAATTAAACTAGATCCTGTAATTAGAGTGAAAGTATTAAAAGAGATGATAGACGCAAAATATGATGCAAACGCATATGAGTATTATAATCTTGCTTTAAATTATGCACAAATTTATGATTATAATAATGCTTACAAATATTTTAAAAAAGCTTATAGTTTAGATCACGGCAATAAATTATATTCATTAATGACTTTACTGACAGCAAAAAAAATAGATCTTAAAATTGATAAATTAGAAAAAAAATTTATGGAAAAAAATTTACGATCTAGTAAAGGTTCTTATAAATATTTGGCAAAATACGCATATAAGATTATAGTAGATCCAAGTATAAAATTAAATCCTGATACCTTGTCTGTCTCACAAAAACGATCTGTATTTTTTAGATCACTCTATTTCTTGGAAAATGTTGAAAATAACGGTATAAGAGCATCTGAACCGCTTTTAGTTGAATTTTCTAAAGATCCTTTGGTTAATATGTTAAAACGTATTGCAAGAGAAGAGGGGGAAAATGACTACTTATATATTTCTCGAATACAAGATAGCTTGCCAAAAGTATTTAATCACTCATTTATAACGGGGAGTTTTGTGATAAGTGATTTTTATTTAGATACTTTGCAGGCACTTGGGCTGTTTAACAGAACCGACTTTAATATAGATAACTATTTTGAACCTAGTTATTTAAGAACTAAAGCGTTGGTACAGTTATTTAATGATAATCCAAAAGCTGCAGTAAAGATTATAGAATATTTACAAAAAAATTATAATTTAGAAAGTGTTGATTCTTATTATATATTAGCAGCATCTTATTTGGGGTCAAAAGATAAAGAGATGGCTTATGTAACATTAAGTGAATTAGAATTAATTTACAATGATAATGACGCTAAGTATTTAAACGGTACGGTACTAATACAACAACTAAAATTAAACAATATAGAGCAGTATTATAAAAAAAAGCTAAAAGGTAAACTTATAGATTTTAAGATAAACAATTATGATGAATTTATGGAATCTTTATAATAATCGGAAAAAAAAATTAAATATAATAATTCTTATGATATAATTAATAATAAAAATTCAAGGAGGGCAAAATGCAAATAGGTAGACTAGAGATGATTGATCAAGCACAAGTTGATCATGTTGAAAAAACATCAAAGATTCAGGAAGCGGAAGAGAAAGTAAAAGTTGACCCGGAAGAGAAGTATAAACATGCTCAGGCAAATGTTGTTAGTGAAACAAATGATGTGATCCTTGATAATGTAAAATTTGGTTTCAATGAGGAAACAAAAGAATTTTTTGTAAGGATCACTAAAGGTGATATGGAGTATCAATATCCTACAGAAGATATGTTTAGGTTAAAACAGAATTTAATGGAAGCATATAAAGAAACTCAAACTAGTTAGGATTACAGTTGGCATCAGATTTATCAAATATAATTAGAAATGAAATAGCAAATACATTAGAAAGTTTATTATCTGTTAGTGCAAGTGTCACAGATGTATCTGCTGTGAATATTGAAGAGATAAGTGATGAACAATGTATTAAAGTGGAGGGGAGTTTTTCTTTTTCCTCAATTAATACTAGTTGGTCATTTTATATACCCACTTTAGCAGGAACAAAATTTGAGTATTTGATGCTGGGGGGTATAGCAGATCTTAAAACTGTTATAGATGATGAGATCACGGATGCAGTAAAAGAGATTATATCTACAATGTGCGGTAGTATGACAACAAGCATAAACGCACAGGGTTTTGAAGATATAAGCGATGTAAAATTTACTTTAGGTGAGAGTAGTGTAATTAAATGTTCAGAGGATTCATCTTCTAATATTTATAATTTTACATTAGATCTTAATGGTGAAGAACTTATTCTTTATATATCGTTTGATGATGTTATTTTACCGTTTATAGAGGGTTTAACCGGTGAAGTAGTTGAAACTAAAGAACCTCCTGCTGAAGCTGCGGCGGTAGTTGAGGCATCAGGAGGATCTAATTCTCTTATAGCTTCAATGTTAGGTGAAGACTCTGTAGAAAATTTAAGATTATTATTTGATATAAAGATGAGACTTAGTGTAAGGCTGGGAACCAAAGTCGCCTTATTAAGAGATGTTATAAGTTGGGATATCGGTGAAATTATAGAATTGACACAAATGACCAATGAACCGTTAGATATTCTAGTGAACGGAGTAGTTATCGGACAGGGAGAAGCTGTTATAGTTGACGGTAAATTCGGTGTTAAGATAAAACATATCGGTGAAACAAAAATAAGTTAAAAGTTGGTATAGGTTAAGATGGATAAAGCAACAGTTGGAGGTATGGCAGGTGCCTGGGGTCTTATAGCTCTGGCAATCATACTCGGTGGTGCAGGTTTTGGTGCATATATAGATATACCGTCGGTTATTATTGTATTCGGCGGTACTTCATTGGTTACTATTGGTCAATATCAAGGTGAAGATCTAAAGCAATTTGGAAAAGCATTTGGTATCGCAACAAAGCCTATGACAATAGAAACAACACCGGAGTTGATTGAAAAAATCATTATATATGCAATAGATATTAAAAAGAACGGTGTTATGTCAATTGAAGCTAAAATTCAAGAAGAGGAAAACCCTTTTTTTAAAGAAGCTTTTAATCTGCTGGTTGATAATACAAAGCCTGATGTTCTTGAAAATCTCCTTGAGATAAAACTTGAACATATGGAAAATAGACACAAAACAATGATTGGTATGTTTGGTAGCGCAGGTAGTACGGCAGGATCTATGGGTATGGCAGGAACACTTGTAGGGCTAGTTGCCATGCTTGCAAATCTTTCAGATCCCTCTGCGGTTGGACCTGCTATGGCAGTTGCCTTACTTACAACATTGTACGGTGCATTGATCGGTACGTTAATAACAGGTGTTATAGAAACAGGGTTAGAGCAAAAGCACGGTAAAGAGATGATCTGTTCTCAAATAATTATACAGGGTGCACATATGATTGCAGCTGAGGAATCTATAGGAAATATAAAGATGAAGCTTGGTGCAATCATGCCTTCTGAAAAAGAGTAGAGATGGCAAAAAACAAGTGTCCGGAGTGTCCTAAATGTTTACCGGGTTGGCTGGTGCAGTTCGGAGATCTTATGTCGTTACTTCTTGTATTCTTTATTCTTCTTGTATCTATGGCTACTATGGATAAAAAAAAGGTTGAAGAGTATTTTGATATTATGAGAAGAAGTATGGGCTTTCTCCAGGGATCAACAGATACATCTGAGGCACAAGAAGAAACATTGTCTTCTTTTCATTCTGCTAAAAGTGAAGCAGGCAGCGGAGATGACGTAGGTCAAAATGCGGAAGCTGCAGATGTTGCTAAAAAAGTTGAAGAGATTACTCAAGAGTTTAACGGAACAAGTGATAAAGAACATGAAAGAATGGATTTTACGATGAAAGGTAATAATGAATTTACTTTAGATATTCCGTCATCATTATTATTTGAAGAAGGTGAGTATAAATTAGAGAATGATCGTGCAAAAAGATTTATTTCAAAACTTTCTAAAGTTTTAAAGACTATGACCAATAATTTTGATATTGAAGTTGCAGGACATACGGGTACAAACTATATGAGAAATGAGGGTATACCAAGAGATGGATGGGATCTATCTGCATTAAGATCAATTTCGGTTATCAAAGAGCTTATAAAAAACAATATGGACCCCTCAACTTTAAAGATATCTGCATTTTCCTCTTACAGACCTAAGAGTGACAATGCATATGAGAATAGAAGAGTTGAAATGAGATTTGTTTCATCTGAAGATAATAGTGCAATGGCAAATGAAGAAAACTTTTTTGATAGAATTGCAGAATAAACAGGAGGCATAGATGAACATAAGTAATCAATTTATAGATCCAAATACACTTAAAGCAAATAAATTTGATAAGATTGAAACAAAAGATATCAAAAGCGATGAGAATTTAAAAGGTGTTTGTAATGATTTTGAATCATTTTTTATGAATCATTTACTTGAAACATCATTAAAAAGCTCTAAAATAGCAGGAGAGGGAACGGGTTCAGAAATCTTTAAAGGGATGTATACCGATGCACTTTCTAAAAACTCAACAGGTTCATTAGGAATAAGTGATATGCTATATAAATTTTTAAGTGAGAAAAAGTTATGATTAATTTTACAATTGCTGAACTTATGGAACTAACAAAAGAACTTCAAAATATGATACAACAAGATATTGAAGATGTTAAAAATGCAAGGCATGAAGTGTTAATAGAGAGAAACAATGAAAAGCTTGATTCTATGGAAAAACTATCTCAACTAAAACAAAAACTAAATGAAGAATTAACTCAAGAATATAAAAATGGACAAGATGTTACTATATACAAAGAAAATATAGACAAACTTGAAAATGAACTTAGACATTTATACTATTTAAACGGCAAACTAGGCTCAATAGTATTACCTGTAAAAGAGATGTATAAAGAGATAATAGATGAGATTACAGCTTCAAACGGCGGTTCTTTGATAGAGGTGAGAGCTTAGTGAAATATTTTATTTCTATATTTTTATGTTTCTCAATTACATATGCAAAAAATAGTGAGTATATACCGGTTTCCACTAAAAGTATCGGATGGAAAAGTAGTATAGATAGTAATGACTTTAAAGTACACAAAATATCAAATAAGTATAAATGTAAAAAATATTTAGATATTTCTGATTTAAAAAAAGGAAAATATAGGGCAAAGCACTATATAATAAAAAATAGAGCTATCTGTGCAGAAGATGTATATATAGAGATTCCTAAAAAAGTAAAATTCAATTTCGGACTTTTAGAAATTGAAAAAAGTGCTGAAGTTGTAAAGGAAACGGATAATTATATAAAAATAAAGAATCCAAACGGTAAAATAGAAAAAATTTATAAAGATGGAAAAGTAAGATGAAGATGTTGTCATTTTTGGGTGAAACACCTACTATAGCACTACAAAATGCACAAAAAGAGTGTGGTTCGGATGCTGTGGTAATATCAACAAAAAAAATATCTTCCGGAGGAAAAAACAGCAAAAATATGTATGAGATTGTTGTTGCTTTAGAGGAAGACTATGATAAGAATCATCCTATTCCTAAGCAACAGATAGTTCAGGACAATGAACCAAGGTTAAGATCATCTGAAGAAAATTCTGTACAATTTTATGATTTTAAATCACAAATTGAACAGATGCAAAGCTCAATACAGCAAGTACAGAAGTCTTTATGGGAACCAAAAAGTCAACTATATGATATGACAATACCTCCTGAGTTTATTGACATTTACAACTTGTTTGAAAATAATGAGTTTGATCAGGAGATGACCTATAGTATAATGAAAAAGACTATAGAGCAGCTACCTGTTACAATGAAATCAAACCCGGCAAAGATTAATGACTTTTTTAAATTAGTGTTAAGAAGAATAATTGCAGTTAAATATGAAGTTCCTTTAAGAACACACCAAAGAAAGATTATGATGTTTGTTGGACCAACAGGGGTTGGTAAAACAACAACTATTGCAAAATTAGCGGCAAGATATGCTTATAAATTAGGAACAAACTACAAAGTTGGAATAATAACCTTAGATTCTTTCAGAGTCGGTGCAATAGAACAGTTAAAAGCATATACTAATATTATGAGGCTTCCTTTAGAGATAGTTAAAAAACCTGAAGAGCTTAGTGAAGCAATAAACAGACTTAAAGATTGTCATTATATTCTTATAGACACAGCAGGTGGAAGTCAGTATGATATGGATAAGATAGAGTTAATAAATCAATATCAAAGACATGTTAATGTGGTACCCATAGATAAGATGTTAGTACTGCCCGCAAATGTTAAAACTACAGATTTGCAAGAGATATATAACAGTTATTCTCAGCTGCATATTCATAACTTGATTTTTACAAAACTTGATGAAACAAAAAGTTACGGTAGTTTGATCTCTTTTGCTCATAAAACACAAAAATCTATTTGTTATTTATCTGTAGGTCAAAATGTACCTGACGATTTGATTGAAGCTGATAGTAACTATTTAATAGAGTGTTTTATGAACAGACAGATCCCTAAAAGATAAAATATTTAATGTTTGAAAATATATCTACACAAGCTAATAAGCTTGTAAATCTAACAAAAAAGATATCTAACTCTAACCATACTAAAGTAGTAGCTGTAACATCGGGTAAAGGTGGCGTTGGGAAATCAACATTAACTTCGAATATCGCTTATTTATTGTCTAAAAAAGGTTTGAAGGTCGGGATACTAGATGCCGATATCGGTCTTGCAAATATGCAGGTTATGTTTAACGTAAAACCTGCGGCTACTTTTTTTGACTATTTTGAAGGAACGGCAAGTATTGAAAATATTTTGACAAATACAAGCTATAACAATATAACATTAATTGCCGGTAAAAGCGGTTATCAGTATACAAACGTGAATAACAGTATGGTCTTTTCCTCTGTAGTTAATGAGATTGTAGGATTAAAAAGATTTGATATTCTTTTAATTGATACGGGGGCCGGACTAAATAGTTATGTTCAGGAGTTCTTGGAATTAACCGATAATATTATAGCAGTAACCACAACAGATCCAAGTGCCCTTACTGATGTTTATGCCCTTATGAAGATGTTAAGTATTAAAAAAGAGAAGCTTATGTTATGTTTTAATCATACTTTAAAATATGAAACGGGCAAGACAATTACAAAATCTATTAAGGAATTAGCTATAAAAAATAAACTTAATAGAAATTTTATGGTAAAATATATCGGAAATGTAAAAGAATCAAGAGGGATTAGCTCAACAAGCAGATTAAGAAAGTTATTCTCTCATGAGTTTGGTGGAGATCTTGTAACAAATCAGATGGATCTAATCGCAGATAATTTAATAGAAGAAATTAAGGTAGCAGGGAAATGTTCGTAGAAAGCTTTTCTAAAAAAATGTTAAATAGTAAAATATTTGATACCTATGTTGCGGCAGTTTTTTTTGCAACACTTATTTTTTTTGTATTAAATATTAGTTATTACACACCTTTTGAGATGATATTTTGGATAGTTGTTGTGACTATTGGCTTTAAAGGGGTTGCAAATATCATGTTTTCTATGAGTATTGCTCTTTTAAACCTAGACAATGCAGAGGATGCCGTAGAATTTGAGAAATCATCAAACAAGCTTGAATCTTTAGTTAATGATCTTGCAATACAAGAAGCAACAGTAAAAACCAATAAAAATAAATAAAATCAGGAGATAGAATATGAAATTGGCAGAAATAACAAATTCAATCAGCTCTTTAGGTAGAGATAATATTTCTAAATTGGCAAACGTTGGATCTGATATGTCTCAACAAGCTAATCTACAGCAAAACAGCGGGGATTCTTTTTCTCAAATATTAAAAGACTCAATTGATGATGTTAATCAAAATCAAGTAAATGCATATAATGCAATGGATGAGATAGCAACGGGAAAAGTTGATAATCTTCAAGAAGCAGTTAAAAAAATAGAAGAAGCAGAACTAAGCCTTAAGTTAGGTCTAGAGGTAAAAAACAAAGCATTAGGTGCATATAAGCAAGTAATGGCAATGCAAGTTTAATTTTTAAATATAAGGATATCATATGGGTTTTTTTGATGGATATAATGTAGCAACCTCAGGGATGACTGCTCAAAGATCACGTATCAATGTGGTTAGTTCGAATATAGCTAATGCACAAACAACACATACGGAACAAGGTGGACCTTATAGAAAACAGAATGTTGTATTTAATGAAGTTCTTATGGACTCTCAGGGTAAACAAAAATTTGTAGAAGCGGGGGAAAAACCTGATCCATTATCACTACGGGGTGTAGGGGTAAAGGATATTATAGAGGCAAAAGATGCACCTATGATGAAATACGAACCTGAACATCCGGATGCAAACAAAGACGGATATGTTGCATATCCAAATATAAATCCAGTAATTGAAATGGTTGATCTAATAGAAGCTATGAGATCATATGAAGCTAATGTTGCATCATTTAAATCTCAAAAAGATATGGATACTAAGACGTTAGAGATATTAAAAGGTTAGATTAAATGTCTAGTGATTTTTTAAATATTTTAAAAGAAAATGATTCTGTTAAGTCAAAAGCAAAAACAACTTTAACTACTCAGCAAAGTGAGGCAAAATCTGCACCCTCTTTGTTTGATTCCCTTTTAAAAGAGGTTTCAAATGATGTTAAAAGTAGCGAATCAACATTAAGCAATAGTAAAGAGATCACAGAAAACAATGTAAAGTCACCGAGGAAAGATTCAACAAAAGAGCTTGCTAAAGATCTGGTAGATATAGTTAGTAAAGAGGCTAAAAAAACTAAAGAAGATAGTGTTAAAGAGATAAAACAAGATCAAAAAACAGAGCCGAAAACTCAAATAGAAAATAAAGCTGCACAGGGAAATAAAGAATCTAATGAAGAGATAAAAGAGCTGAAAACTCAAACTGCACAAATAAAACAGGATCAAAAAACAGAGCCGAAAACTCAAATAGAAAATAAACCTGCACAGGGAAATAAAGAATCTAATGAAGAGATAAAAGAGCCGAAAACTCAAACTGCACAAACAAAACAGGATCAAAAAACAGAGTCGAAAACTCAAATAGAAAATAAACCTGCACAGGGAAATAAAGAATCTAATGAAGAGATAAAAGAGCCGAAAACTCAAACTGCACAAACAAAACAAGATCAAAAAACAGAGCCGAAAACTCAAATAGAAAATAAAGCTGCACAGG
>JAYEMD010000145.1:0-2179 GCA_034717895.1 Campylobacterota bacterium
AACGGTCGGAATGAAAGTGAAGCCGTGTAGGCTAATCGTATAATAAACGATATCAGTTTATCGTTTATAGATTTGGAACCGTAATGGTCGAAGTGAAACGAAGCCATGAAGGCTGATATAATTTTATTATACAAAATGGATAAGAGGTGTTTTAATGGAAGTTTCAAAGACAACACAAACATATCAAGTAGAACAAAATAACACAATAAATAAGACTCAAAAAGCTTTTGAGAATGAGTTATCAAGCAATACTGATCAATATTCAGAATATGAACAATATATAAAAAACTATTCTAGAATACTAGAAGCATCATATGGATATACAAAAAAAGAAGCTATAGAAAGAACAAAAGAGTATATTAACAATACTGAAGTATCTCCACCTTTTTTCCCAATAGGTTCAAATCTTACAGATGAGTTTACTAACTCTTTTTTACAAACATATGAAGATTTATCCAAGGAGGATAGACAGCACTTAGAGTTACATATGACGATTAAAGCATATTCTGAATTTGAGTTTGATAAAGACGGAAATCTCAACAAAACAAATAATACCATATACAATAGTAATGAAAATATAAAAAAAGAATTTGAAGAAAGAATATATAATTTAACAAATGTAGACTCAAATCAAGACGAAATATTAATATCTATTTACGAGAAACTATTAAATAATTTTGATAAAAATATAAAAAATAAAGAGGAGGAAAATCAAGCTCTACTTCAAGAGGCAACAAAAAACACAAAGCCCAATCCACTAGAAAATATGCAACAAAACAAAACAAATGAAAAACCAAAGTTTATAGATACACTTGATAAACTAAATCCAAATGCCTTTAAAGATATGGGTATCTCAAAAGAGGATGAGAAACTTTTTAGACAGATTATAGATGATGGAGAGATAAGTGAAAAAGAGCTTAGAAATTTATCCTATGAACAAACTTCACAACTAAACAAATTTTACAATGAAAATATGTCCTATGTTATAGATGAAGTTGGGTTAGAAAATACACCTATACTGCTACCATCCGGTCATAATTCATTTGCACTATTAAACAGCTCTACTTTTATACCTAATGAAAGATTTAACCAAGCTTTGCATAAAACAATAATTGAAGATACCAAACAAGGTAAATATGAATTATCAGAGATGATATCTCAACTTCAATCAAATTTACTTCAAGTACATCTAGGAGAGAGACTACAAGCAGACTTTTTAACAGGCTCCACCTCTAATGGTATCAAAAACCCCTACTTTGTAGAAAAAGAAAATTTTGATATCAACTACGGTACATTTATATCAGAGCTTACATCTTATTATAATAAACAAGTGCTCAAAGACCATAAGTTTGATGATATTAAAGAAAACTATATGCAAAGAGCAGATTGGTTTAGTTTATTAGAACAAAATTATAAAAATATAACTGATATATAAATAGGCTCAAGATGCTCACTAAAACTACCCTACTATTAATAGAACTATACCAAAAACATATCTCACCCCATAAAGGTTTTTGCTGTGCATACGGTGTGTATCATGATGATATCTCATGTTCAGCTTATGCTAAAGACACCATAAGTGACCTTGGTGTATTTAGATCTATAGATAAGATACGCACAAGATTTAAAGAGTGCAAAGAAGCTAGTGAATATATACAAAATGAGTATCAAGATATGAAAAAAGATGATAATAAAGAGATCAAACCCGGTCGTTGTGAAGAGTGTGGCAGATGTGGAACTGATGCTTGTAGTACGGCATCTTGTTTTGGTATCTTGGCAAACTAGGAAGCGTTATATGGAAAAAAAGATAAGATTATTAGTCGATATATCGCTTTTATTTTGTACTTTTTTATTTGGATATTCATTGATACGAAGTGACGATGATTTTATCTGGGGTATTTTTATAATATTTGGATCTTTTATTATGTTTATATTTGAGATTATTGCTTATTTTGTAAAAAACAAATAATTATACACATATGCAGATTATCTAAAACTGTGACGGTTTTGTGACAGGTTTTTGATATTATTTTATATATAAACTTAAAAAGGAAGATAAAGTGACAACCACAACTTCACAAATTATCAATGAAACAAACTATACAACAAACTCAAACAATGTTATTTATGCATCAAACAGCGAACTTTTCAGTGAACTTCTTAAAGATAAAACCGAACC
>JAYEMD010000146.1:0-10950 GCA_034717895.1 Campylobacterota bacterium
AAATCCTAAAACAGGAACGGTAACTATGGATGT
Source organism: Campylobacterota bacterium (assembly GCA_034717895.1). Lineage (GTDB taxonomy): Bacteria > Campylobacterota > Campylobacteria > Campylobacterales > Arcobacteraceae > JAIOSF01. The sequence continues at coordinate 34 of JAYEMD010000146.1, forward strand.
AACTAAAGCAGTTGGTGAAGCTAAAGGTGGAAAAGTTACATATAGAGTTGATAAAAAAGGTAACATCCACTGTGGTGTTGGTAAAGTTTCTTTTTCAGCTGAAGCTATAAAAGAAAATATTGAAACTATTATGTCTGCAGTTAACAAAGCAAAGCCTGCAAGTGCTAAAGGTAGATATATTACTAAAGCAGCTATATCATTAACAATGAGCCCGTCTGTAGTTGTAGATAGCTCAGAGATGATGGATATTAAATAATTTTAATTTCATTAAAGTTTATTTAAATATAAGTTTGGCTATAATCGCCAAATAAGAAACAAAGGGGTAGTTTTCTACCTCTTTTTTAATATTCAATAGTGGAGATTTTGTCTCTATGTTTGAGTGTTATTCAAAGCACTACATTAAAACTGAAGATAGCCGGTAAAACACAACTCCTGTGTTTTATAAGTCCTGCTGAAGTTGGATGTTTTGGAAGGAGAAATATATATGACAAAAGTACAAAAAAATGAGATTATTGAGTCTTTAACTTCTGAGTTTAAAGGTTCTGAAGCTATCGTAGTTGCAAACTATAAAGGTACTTCTCACAAATCTTTAGAGGTTTTAAGACAAGCTGCTTTAGAGGCTGGTGCAAAAGTTCAAGTTGCTAAGAATACTTTAGTTTCTATTGCAGTTAAAAATGCAGAATTAGAATCAGTTGAATTAACTGGAACTAACATCTTTATTTGGTCAGATGATCAAATCACTGCATGTAAAGTTGCTGATCAATTTGCTACTGCTAACAAAGATACATTCACTATTAAGTGCGGTATTATTGAAGGTAAAGCTGCAGATCAAGCTACTGTTAATGCATTTGCTAAGTTACCTGGTAGAGAAGAACTTCTTGGTATGCTTGCTGCAACTTGGATGGCACCAGTTACTAACTTTACGGTTGGTCTTGATGCACTTAGAAAGAAAAAAGAAGAGGAAGCTGCATAATTGCTTCATAATGTTGTAGCAATAATGCTACTTTAAATAAAATTTTATTAAAAGATAAATTAAAGGAAATAAAATGGCAATCTCTAAAGAAGATGTATTAGAATATATTTCAGGTTTAAGCGTATTAGAGCTTTCTGAATTAGTAAAAGAATTTGAAGAAAAGTTTGGTGTTTCTGCACAGCCTGTTGCTGTAGCCGGTGCTGCTGGTGGAGCTGCTGAAGCTGCTGAAGAGCAAACAGAATTCAACGTAGTTATCATGGATGCTGGAGCTAAGAAAATTAATGTAATTAAAGAAATTAGAGCATTAACTGGTCTTGGATTAAAAGAAGCTAAAGCAATGGCAGAAGAGTCTGGTGCTGTAGTTAAAGAGGGTGTTTCTAAAGAAGATGCTGAAGCTGCAAAAACTGCACTTGAGGGTGCCGGAGCAAAAGTAGAGCTTAAATAATTTTAACTTTTACTTATAATTAAACGAACGAAATAATGCCCTGCTATAATAGCGGGGCATTCGTCGTTTATAAGATAAACAGCATTTTAACCTATGTATGTGCTTTGATTATATATAGGTTAGGATGTTTCTCATCTGAATAATGTTGTACATTTAAGTACGGTAATTAACATAAATTTGAAGAAAGGTTCATATGTTAAATTCATTACAATCAGGAAATAGATTAAGAGTAGATTTTGCAAAAAATCCGCAAAAGATCCAAATACCTAATCTATTACAATTACAGCAAAGTAGTTATGATAATTTTTTAATGGTTGGTCACGAAGATAGATCTCAAGCCGGTATTGAAAAAGTTTTTAAATCAGCTTTCCCAATACATGACTCACAAAACAGATTTAGATTAGATTATATAAGCAGTGAGGTTGGAAAACCAAAGTATACGGTACAAGAGTCAATGGTAAGAGGGCTTACTTTCTCAATCCCTTTAAGAATCAATGTTAGATTAACACTTAACGAACTTGATGAAAAAACAGGAGAGATCACCGGTGTAAAAGATATCAAAGAGCAGTCTTTATACATTAGAGAGATCCCGTTGATGACAGAAAGAATCTCATTTGTAGTAAACGGTGTTGAGAGAGTTGTTGTAAACCAACTTCACAGATCTCCGGGTGTTATTTTTAAAGAAGAGGAAGCTGCAACAGTTGCAAACAAACTAATCTATACGGGTCAAATTATTCCTGATAGAGGATCATGGTTATATTTTGAATATGATGCAAAAGATATTCTTTATGTAAGAATTAACAAAAGAAGAAAAGTTCCGGTTACAATTATGTTAAGAGCACTTGATTATACAAAAGAGGAGATAATCAAACTATTCTACCCAGTTGTAAATATCAAAGTAAAGAACAACAAATTCTTAACACAATTCAAAGCAGAAGATTTCACAGGTAAAGTTGAATATGACCTTATTGATGATAAAGGTAACCTTATCATTGCTGCAGGTAAGAGACTTACTACAAGAAAAGCAAATGCACTTGCAGAGGGTGGATTGAAGTTTGTTGAGTATCCTGTAGAACTATTAATGGAAAGACATACAGCTTCAACTATATATGATCCGGAATCCGGTGAAGTGTTATTTGATGCCTTAACTAACCTTGATGATCTTAAACTTAAAAAACTTCTTGATCTAGGTTTTGATGATTTTGACATTGCAAATGATCTTGCTGACGGTGTTGATGATTCTATTATCAATGCATTTAAAGCTGATGTTGAATCTATAAAACTGTTAAAGCAAACAGAGCAGATTGAAGATGAAAATGATCTTTGTGCTATTAGAATATACAAAGTTATGAGACCGGGTGAGCCGGTAACAAAAGAAGCTGCAAAAGAGTTTATCAAAAAATTATTCTTTGATCCTGAAAGATACGACCTGACTAAAGTTGGTAGAATGAAGATGAACCATAAATTAGGTCTAAATGTACCTGAGTATGTTACGGTTCTAACTCATGAAGATATAATTAAAACTGTTAAGTATCTTATTAAAGTAAAAGCCGGACAAGGTCACGTGGATGACAGAGATCACTTAGGTAACAGAAGAATTAGATCAATAGGTGAATTACTTGCTAATGAACTTCATGCAGGTCTTGTTAAGATGCAAAAAGCAATTAGAGATAAGATGACTACATTAAGCGGTTCAATGGAAGACTTAATGCCACATGATCTAATCAACTCAAAGATGATCACATCAACTATTACTGAGTTCTTTACATCTGGTCAATTATCACAATTTATGGATCAAACTAACCCGTTATCTGAAGTTACTCATAAAAGAAGACTTTCTGCACTTGGTGAGGGTGGTCTTGTTAAAGAGAGAGCCGGATTTGAAGTAAGAGATGTTCACCCGACTCACTACGGAAGAATTTGTCCTGTTGAAACTCCAGAGGGTCAAAATATCGGTCTTATCAATACACTATCTACATATTCAAAAGTAAATGATCTTGGATTTATAGAAACTCCTTATAAAAAAGTTGTTGATTGTGTTGTAACTGATGAGATTGAATACTATACGGCAACTCAAGAAGAGGGTAAAATTATAGCTCCAGGGTCTACTAAACTGACTCGTGACGGTAAGATAGCTGAAGCTCTAACTGAAGCTAGAATAGACGGTGAGATTATGCTTATTGAGTCTGCTAAAGTTGAGCTTATAGATATCTCGTCTGCTATGGTTATGGGTGTTGCTGCATCTTTAATTCCTTTCTTAGAGCATGATGATGCCAACAGAGCACTTATGGGATCGAACATGATGAGACAGGCTGTTCCGCTTCTTAGACCAAATGCTCCTTTTGTAGGAACAGGTTTAGAAAAAACTGTTGCTAGAGATTCATGGGCAAGTATAAAAGCCCACAGAGAAGGTGTTGTTGAGAAAGCTGATGCTAGAAATATCTTTATTAAAGGGGAAGATCAAGACGGCGCATTTATTGATCACTATATTTTAGGAAAGAATGCAAGAACAAACAACAATACGACTTTTGGACAAAGAGCTAGTGTAAAAACTGGACAACTTATCCAAAAAGGTCAAGTTATTGCTGATGGTCCATCTATGGATAAAGGTGAACTTGCGATTGGTGTTAATGCAACAGTTGCATTTATGCCTTGGAACGGTTATAACTACGAGGATGCGATAATCCTTTCTCAAAAGCTGATTAAAGAGGATGCATTTACTTCAGTTCATATTTATGAAAAAGAGGTTGAGGCTAGAGAGCTTAAACACGGTAATGAGGAGATCACTAAAGATCTTCCCGGTGTAAAAGCTGAGTCTATCGAGCACCTTGATGATTGCGGTATCGTAAAAATAGGAACTTTCTTAAAACCGGGTATGATCATGGTTGGTAAAGTTACACCAAAAGGTGAGATCAAGCCGACTCCGGAAGAGAGACTACTAAGAGCTATCTTTGGTGAAAAAGCAGGTCATGTTGTAAACAAATCACTTTATTGTCCTGCATCTATAGAGGGTGTTGTTGTTGATGTTAAAGTGTTCACAAAAAAAGGTTATGAAAAAGATGATAGAGCAATGGCTACTATTGATGAGGAAAAATCTAACCTTGATATAGAACATCATGATAAACTTATGATGTTAGACAGAGAAGAAAACTTAAAAGTAAATTCCCTTATCTCTAGCAGTGAACTAGAAAAAGATGTAGAGATAAATGAGATAGTTTATAAAAAAGGTTCTAAAATCTCTGAAGATGAATTGGCAAATATCAATAGATTTGCTATGAAAAAAGTTATTGCATCTTTCTCAAAAGAGGTAACAAAAGAGTACAATAGAATTAAAGAACACTTTATTAAAGAGAAAGCAGTTCTTAGAGAAAACCATGAAGAGAAGCTTTCAGTTCTTGAACATGATGATATCCTTCCAAACGGTGTTATCAAGCAGGTAAAAGTTTATATAGCAACTAAAAGAAAGATAAAAGTCGGTGATAAGATGGCTGGACGACACGGTAATAAAGGTATTGTTTCAAATATTGTACCACAAGTTGATATGCCTTATATGGAAGATGGATCTACGGTAGATGTTATCCTTAACCCGCTTGGAGTTCCTTCACGTATGAATATTGGACAGATACTAGAGGTTCACTTAGGTTATGCAGGTAAGAAACTAGGAAATCAGATCCAAGATATGTTTGAAGAGAAAAAAGCAACCTTTATTAAAGATCTAAGAATTAAGATGACTGAGATAGCCGACATTGCAAAACTTATGGGTGCAAAAGAGTTATTAGCAAATATGAGTGATGAAGAGCTTATTGAGTATGGTAGAGACTGGTCAAGAGGTGTTAGATTTGCTACTCCTGTATTTGACGGTACTAAAGCTGATGAGTTTGAAAAACTGTTTGAATTAGCAAAAATGGATTCTGACGGTAAAACTGTTCTATATGACGGTATGACCGGTGAAAAGATGGCTGAGAGAGTTAATGTTGGTGTAATGTATATGCTTAAACTTCATCACCTTGTTGATGAAAAGGTTCACGCAAGATCTACCGGTCCTTATTCACTTGTAACTCAACAGCCTGTTGGTGGTAAAGCACTATTTGGTGGTCAAAGATTCGGAGAGATGGAAGTTTGGGCTCTGGAAGCATACGGTGCAACTTCTGTTCTTAAAGAGATGTTAACTACTAAATCTGATGATGTTGAAGGTAGAACAAGAGCATATAAAGCAATTGCAAATGGAGAGAATGTACCAAAATCAGGTGTTCCTGAAACATTCTTTGTTTTAACAAAAGAACTTCAAGCACTTGGTCTTGATGTAGAAATTTTTGAAGAGGCGGATGCAGATGAGCAATAATGAGACAGTATTAAACCCAATTGAGATTCAAGAGTTAGAGAAGCCGACAGATTTTTCGGCATTTCAATTAAAGCTGGCAAGTCCGGAGAAAATTCTTTCTTGGTCTTCAGGAGAGGTTAAAAAGCCTGAAACAATCAACTACAGAACATTAAAACCTGAAAGAGACGGTTTGTTCTGTGCTAAGATCTTCGGACCAATCAAAGATTATGAGTGTATTTGTGGTAAATACAAGAAGATGAGATACAAAGGTGTTGTATGTGAGAAGTGTGGTGTTGAAGTTACATCCTCTAAAGTAAGAAGACACAGAATGGGTCACATCGATCTTGTAGCACCTGTTGCACATATCTGGATGGTTTCATCTTTACCTTCAAGAGTGGGAACACTTCTTGGTGTAAAATTAAAAGATCTTGAGAGAGTATTATACTATGAAGCATATATCGTAAATAACCCAGGTAGTGCTTATTACGACAGTGATAATTCAAAAGCTGTACAAAAGTATGATATCTTAAATGAAGAGCAGTACAGAAGTATTGAAGAGAACTATTCGCATACCGGTTTTGAAGCCAATATGGGTGGTACAATTATTCAAAACCTTCTAAAAGGTCTTGACCTAGTTGAACTGCTTAACAATCTTAAAGATGATATGGCTGCTACTAAATCAGAAGCTAAAAAGAAAACTATTGTAAAAAGACTTAAAGTTGTTGAGAACTTTATCAACTCCGGAAACAGACCTGAGTGGATGATGTTAACAGTACTTCCTGTTCTTCCTCCTGATCTTAGACCTCTTGTTGCACTTGACGGCGGTAAGTTTGCAGTATCTGACGTAAATGATTTATATAGAAGAGTTATTAACAGAAATAACAGACTAAAGAGACTTACAGAGCTTGATGCACCTGAAATCATTATCAGAAATGAGATGAGAATGCTTCAAGAAGCTGTTGATGCACTATTTGATAATGCAAAAACAACTAATGCAGTAAAAGGTGCAAACAAAAGACCTCTTAAATCATTATCTGAAATTATTAAAGGTAAGCAGGGTAGATTTAGACAAAACCTTCTTGGTAAAAGGGTTGACTTCTCTGGTAGATCTGTAATTGTTGTTGGACCTAGCTTAAATATGGATCAGTGTGGTATTCCTAAGAAAATGGCACTTGAACTATTTAAGCCGCACCTTATGGCGAAACTTGAAGAGAAAGGTTATGCCACAACTTTAAAATCTGCAAAAAGATTAATAGAGAACCAGACAAACGAAGTTTGGGAATGTTTATCTGAGATTGTTGAAGATTATCCGGTACTTTTAAATAGAGCACCGACACTTCACAAACTTTCAATTCAAGCGTTCCACCCGATCCTTATTGACGGTAAAGCTATTCAGTTACACCCGTTAGTGTGTGCTGCATTCAATGCCGACTTCGATGGTGACCAGATGGCTGTTCACGTACCACTATCTCAAGAAGCTGTAGCTGAAGCAAAAGTTCTTATGATGAGTTCTATGAATATACTTCTTCCTGCATCCGGACGTGCTATTGCTGTACCTTCTCAGGATATGATTTTAGGTATATATTACCTATCATTAGAAAAATCAGGTGTTATAGGTGAGCATAAGATATTTGCTAACTATGATGAGATACTTATGGCAATCGAGCTTAAAAAAGTTGATATACATGCAAAAATCAGAACACTTGTAGATGGTCAATTAGTAACTACAACTGCAGGTAGAATGATTATTCATAATATATTACCTGATTTTGTTCCTTTAGAGTTATGGAATAAGATTTTAAAGAAAAAAGATATCGGTAATCTGGTTGATTATATCTATAAGCACGGTGGTTATGAAGTAACTCCTAAGTTCCTTGACAACCTTAAAAATCTCGGTTTTAAATATGCAACAAACGCAGGGGTTTCAATCTCAGTTGATGATATTAGAATCCCGGATACTAAAGGTGAAAGAGTTGCTGCTTCTAAAAAAGAAGTTATTGAGGTTCAAAAGCAATTTAACCAAGGTTTATTAACTGAACAGGAAAGATATAACAAGATTATTGATATCTGGACGGCACTTAACAATAAACTTGGAAGTGAGATGATGGATTTAGTTCAGTCTGACAAAGACGGATTCAACTCTATTTATATGATGGCTGACTCCGGGGCTAGAGGTTCTTCTGCACAGATTAGACAGCTTGCAGGTATGAGGGGTCTTATGGCTAAGCCAGACGGTTCGATTATTGAAACACCGATTCTTTCAAACTTTAGAGAGGGTCTAAATGTGTTAGAGTACTTTATCTCTACTCACGGTGCTAGAAAAGGTCTTGCGGATACGGCTTTAAAAACTGCAAATGCGGGTTACTTAACAAGAAAACTTATCGATGTATCTCAAAATGTTAGAATCGACTTAGAAGATTGTGGTACACATGAAGGTATTGAGATCACCGATATTGTTGACGGTAATGAACTTATTGAGTCATTAGAGGAGAGAATTACAGGTAGGGTAATAGCACATAATATTGTTGACCCAATCTCTAATGAGATTTTGTTCCCAGAAGGTACTTTAATAACTGAAGAAGATGCAAAAGTTGTAAGTGATGCGGGTGTTAAATCAGTTGTTATAAGAACTCCTATGACGTGTAAAGCGGAAAATACTTTATGTGCTAAGTGTTACGGTCTGAATCTCGGTGAGCAAAGAAAAGCAAATCCAGGGGAAGCTGTGGGTGTTATTGCGGCACAATCAATCGGTGAGCCGGGAACTCAGCTTACACTTAGAACTTTCCACGTTGGTGGAACAGCAAGTGCAACACAAGCAGAGAAAGAGTTAAAAGCTCATAAAGAAGGTTTTTTAAGATACTACAATATTAAAACATATACTAATAAAAACGGTAACAAGATTATTGCAAACAGAAGAAATGCTGCAATTTTACTTGTTGAACCTAAAATTAACGCACCGTTTGACGGTAGAGTAAATATTGAGACTACTCATGAAGAGGTTGTTATCAGTGTAAGTAACGATAATGATGAGAAAAAATATTACTTTAGAAAGAATGATGTAGCTAAGCCAAATGAGCTTGCAGGTGTATCTGGAAAAATTGAGGGTAAATTATACTTCCCTTACGAGAACGGTGATACTGTAAGTGAGTTTGATTCTATAGTTGAAGTTATTAAAGATGGTTGGAATGTTCCCTCAAGAATACCTTACGCATCAGAATTAAAAGTTGATGACGGAGCACCTGTTACTAGAACAATTGAATCAGGTTCAAAAGGTCAGGTTAAATACTTCCAACTTTCAGGTGACTACTTAAATAGAGTAGATGATATTAAAGCCGGTGATGTGATTACTCACAAAGGTCTGTTTGCTATTATTGTTGATAAAGATGATAGAGAAGCATCAAGACATTATATCTCTAGAGAATCAATTATTGAAGTTGGTGATGATACTGAAGTTCAAAGTGATACTGTTATTGCAAAACCTAAAGATCAAGAGCATGTTGTAGTTGCAGAGTGGGATCCATATTCAAATCCTACAATTGCACAAGCTTCAGGAAAAGTGATGTTTGAAGATATTATCCCGGGTGTTACTGTTAATGAGGCTTATGATGAATTAACAGGAACTTCAAAACTTGTGGTAAATGAATATATTCCTGCAAACTATAAGCCGGCAATTGTAATTAAAGATGCTAATGATGAAATTGCTACATATCTTCTAGAGCCTAAAACTTCGTTGATGGTTAGTGAAGGGGAAGATGTTGCAGTTGCAGATATTATCGGTAAGACACCAAAAGCTGTTTCAAAATCTTCGGATATTACAGGTGGTCTTCCAAGAGTATCTGAATTGTTTGAAGCAAGAAAACCAAAAAATATTGCAGTTCTTGCTACATTTGACGGTGTTGTGAGCTTTGGTAAGCCTCTAAGAAATAAACAAAGACTTATAATTAGTGATAATATGGGGAACAAAGAAGAGTTCCTAGTTACTAAAGATAAGAACATTCTTGTAAGAGAGGGTGAGTTTGTTCACGCAGGTGAGCAGTTAACAGATGGTCAAATTGCATCTCATGACATCCTTAAAATTCTTGGTGTAAAAGCATTAAACGAGTTTATAATCTCTGAAGTGCAAGGGGTATATAGAGGTCAAGGTGTTAGTATTGCAGATAAGCATATTGAGGTTATCTTATCACAGATGTTAAGACAAGTAAATGTTATCGATCCTGGTAATACTAAATTTGTAGGTGGTGATATGGTATCGAAGAAAAGATTTGTTGTTGAAAACGATAGAATTGTAAAAATGGGTGGAGAGCCTGCAATCGCAGAGCCTGTTTTACTTGGTATTACAAGAGCAGCAGTTACATCTGACTCGATTATATCTTCAGCATCGTTCCAGGAAACTACGAAAGTATTAACAGAAGCAGCGATCAGCTCTAAGATGGATATGTTAACTGATCTTAAAGAAAATGTTGTAATAGGTAGAACTATACCTGTTGGAACCGGTATCTACAGAAATAAAAAAGTTATTTTTGATACTGAAGAATAATAAAGTGGAGCTAAAAGCTCTACTTTTTTAATCTACTAAGATAAATAATGCCTGATATATATTTTCTGATAATAATTTTTATAGCATTAGAGATATTTGAATCAAACTGGCAAAGATCAGATAGCTTTTACGGTCTTATTAAAAATAACTATACCATATACAAAAAATCTATACTTTTGTTTTTTTTGCTTAACCCTACATTTTACTATTCTATCTATTTAAGTGTGACACTAAATAATTTTTCAATTTTAATGAGTTCAATTATTATTGTAAAATTTATTGATATAAGTTTTAGACTTCATCTAATGAATAAGATAGATAAAGATGAGGATATTTCCAATCTTATACCTATGGATATTCCAATGAATATATTACTTAGATATATGAATGTTATAATATACCCAACACTATTCCTATTTGCACTTATAAAAATTTAAGTTTCCTTTTAGTATAATTGCGGACTTTTTAGAAAACTTCAGTTTCCTAGAATGGCAGTATCGTCTTGATTATGTATTTTACATATGTCGAGGTTTACGAGAAGCATGAGCATTGCTTGAATTGCTCAAACCAATATATTAAAAAGGGAAAAAATGCCTACTATCAATCAATTGATTAGAAAAGAGCGAAAGAAGCAGATTGAA
>JAYEMD010000147.1:0-2129 GCA_034717895.1 Campylobacterota bacterium
CTCTTGGTAGTATTTCACGACTTACAAAGTGGTCATAAGCATTAGGGTTGTTCCAGTGTTGATTGTCTTCTAAAAGAATTGATTCCATTTATTTTATCCTTTTTAGGAATGTATTCTTTATTTTACTGTATTTTTAATGAATGTATTCTTTTTGTCTATAGTTTAACAAGAGTTATTTCGTGAATATATGTTTTTATTCTTACTTCACTACTTTTCTATAACTATGTTTAAAAATATCTAAGATAACAATAACTTCTTTTTCCATATCCACAAGATTGGGAATAGTATCTAATTTATCTAAAAATTTTATAGTAGATAAAACACTACTTTGAGCCATATAATCAATTATTTCATCTAGTTTTGAAAGATAAAAATCATTTCTAATTATTTGCATACTTTGACTTTATAGTATCTATCATATTTGATTTATATTCTAAATACTCTTCTGCGTTTGTATATGAACCTGTACCATTTCGATATCTATCTACGGCATCTGATACTCTTTGTTTTGCTTCATCTTCAGATACAGAAGGATAACCATCATCTAGCAAATCATACAAAAAATCTTGTAGCTTATGGTTTATATCTATCCCTTTACTTTTTATCTCATCGTAGATATCATCTTCTACTTGTAGCTGTATAGTTTGCATAGTGATCCTTTCTTCTTAATTAGTATCATTATATCACAATAAAATTTATACTTTAGTTTCACTTAAAAATTAAACTCTCAAATATTTTATATTTACTTTTACTTGAATCATTTATAAACTTATACTCTTGAACATCAAAAAATAAAATATTTAAGTGTAGTTGCTCTTTTAGTGCTTCTATATCATCTTTAAAGTACTGATACGAGTTACCTAATTCTACACTATCATAAGGGTATATTAGATACATATATTGACACTCTTTGTACTTTGTACCATATGCATAAAGTTGATACATATCTGCTTGTGATATACCTTGATGTGTTTTATCAACGCTTAGAAGTTTCCACTTTGTATCTGCTATGATTTCACCTTTGTTTATCACTATATCTGGTTTGAGTTGGAACTTTTTATCTTTTCCATTTAAGTATGCTAGATGGTGTGTTTTATCTTGTGCTGTTATATTTTCAAAGTCTGCATATCTTTTTAAGTAGTCATAGACATAGCTTTCAAAAAGTAAATTCATATCAAATAGTAGTGCAAAAGCTACATCATTGCCTTTGTATGGACTAAATGAGTTTTCAAGTAAAAAAGTCTTACACCATAATAGCACTTGGGTATAGTCTTTCATCTGTCTATTTAGTTTCACTTTTGAAAAGTCACTTTTGATATCGTGTGATATACTTATCTCATCAAATACAAATAAAAACTCTCTGATTCTTTGTTGATTTTTATTTGTTTTTGATTTTTTATAGAGATATTGAAGTGTTGTTTTTATAAGCTTATTTTCAACTCTATTACTTAAAAACTCCTCATACTCTACATAAAACCTCTCTTTGTGGATATAGTTTTTTTTGATTTGCTCATTTATCTTTAGCTTACCTTTTAAAAATTTTAGATTTTCCTCTTTTGTTATGTAGTCTGATTTTATACCTTTTTTTATCAGTTTAGAGATTTCCTCTAAAAACATAGTGATAAATATCTCTAAAAGTGGCATCTTTGAAGATTTTAGATTTGCTATATTGAAGTTTTTAAATGGAGATTTTTTAAGAGTTTTTAGCATCTTTACTAAAATCTTTTTTGACTCATCATCATTTACATTTTTTATCTTTGGTAGTATCTCTATTGTAGTGCCGTTTTTTGTTTGTATGACACCACAAAAGTTTTGGGCTTGAAGAACTTTGCCAAAACCTTTTTTAGTAGTAATTTTTAGATATTGGGCTGTTTGTTCATTGTCTAATACAAACTTTTCAAGTGCTTCAAAAGTTTCATACTTGAGATAATTGTTTTTATCTTCGTGTTTATATTGAAGATATTCAAACTCTTTTAAAATTAATTGTTTTGACATAATTTTTGATAAGCTTCAGAAGGAAAACCATTTTTACTTGGATTTACTCTATAGTCTTTATTTTCATCTTCAATATCATCATGGTTAAACCCTATTACATTTTTTTCTGTAATTTTTTGACTCTGAATAAATCT
>JAYEMD010000148.1:0-1273 GCA_034717895.1 Campylobacterota bacterium
TTATATATGATTGGTAGGTGGTATTATGTTTAATAAACATATAAAAGTGCTTTATGTTGAAGATAATGAGGTGTTGGCTTCAACTTCTCGTGATCTTTTTTTACATTATGTTTCAGAAGTTGATCTGGCTTATAACGGAAAAGAGGGTTATGATCTTTTTTTGCAAAATGATTATAATTTTATTATTACTGATATAAATATGCCTGTGGTAGACGGTCTTACCATGATAGAAAATATAAAAAAGGTTGATAGTAATATCCCCATACTTATTACATCGGCATATAGTGAAGCTGAATATTTTATAAAATCTATACAATTAGGTGTTGATGGATATATCATTAAGCCAATAGCATTAAAACAGCTAAACCCTTTGATGACTAAAATAATAAACAATATAGAGATAAAAGAACAAAATAAAAAAAATAAAAAGCTTTTAAACGAATATAAAAATGTTATTGATGAAAGTACGTTGGTATCAAAAACCGATATAAAAGGTACAATTACATATGTAAATGATGCATTTTGTAATTTATCGGGATATTCAAAAGATGAGCTTATAGGTCAAAATCATAATATAATACGGGATTCAAATACTCCTGAAACTGTTTTTAAAAATATGTGGGATACTCTGCTTGATAAAAAAGTTTGGAAAGGGGAGGTTAAAAACCGCAAGAAAGACGGTGGGTATTATTGGGTTCGTGTTACAGTTAGTCCTATTTTAGATGAAAACGATGAAATAGTTGAATTTATAGCTATAAGAACAGATATTACTTTAGCGGTTGAGTATAGAAAAGATCTTGAAAATAAAGTTAAAGAGCAGATCAGGATATTAAGAGAAAAAGATGAGATGATATATCAGCAGGCAAAACTGGCATCTATGGGTGAAATGGTCGATGCAATAGCTCATCAATGGAAACAACCTGTTAATCTTATAAAAATGAATATTGATATGGTAGGGCATGATTTTGATGACGGTATTTTGGATAAGAAGATGTTAAGCCAATTCCAATCATCCGTATACACACAAATAGATCATATCTTAAATACCCTTGATGAATTTAGAACCTTTCTTAGACCAAACAAAGATCAAAAAGAGTTTAATGTTTACGATACTATCAACAGCGTATTTATACTTTTAAAAGATGAACTTATAAAGAATACTATATATACTAGTATACAAGTTGATGATAATATTGTGATAAACGGTATTGAAAATGAATTTAAACATGTTATCTTAAATCTAATTAATAATGCGAAAGATGCTTTTATAGAT
>JAYEMD010000148.1:1283-10783 GCA_034717895.1 Campylobacterota bacterium
ACAGAAATATAACAGTAACGTTAAAAGAGCAAAATAATAAGAAAATAATAACTGTTCAAGATAATGCAGGGGGAATTCCGGAACATATAATAGATAAAATATTTGATGCTCACATAACCACAAAAGAAGCTGCTAACGGTACCGGTATAGGACTTTATATGTCAAGTCAGATCATACAAAAAATCGGTGCAAACATAAGTGTTGAAAATAAAGAGAACGGAGCTTGTTTTACTATAGAGATATAAGTAAAATAAGCCGCCTTTGGGGGAACTAAATATCTTTTAATATATCCTCAAGCTGGATACAGCTGTTTAATAAAGAGGCATTCAGGTAGAAAACATCTTGTGCATCTTTATCTACAAATACATGATTTTTCCATTTTACCAGATCGTTTAACATAGACTTTATAAACTCGGCTATTAAAGTTCTTTTCCTTTCATCCGTATCTGTAAAATCAGATCTCTCCAACATTCTTGAAAGTAGATTAAGAGATGTGGAAAGTTCTTGAAACTCTAAGAAAGTATTTAAGAAGTGTGAGTATTTAGATATGGTAAAGATGATACTCTCAATACTATCTTGAAGATTATCTGAGTAAAGAGTGTCAATATGCTCGTACACATCCTCTTCTATCTCGTCCAGCTCCTCTATCATATAATCCAATACTTCATAATCTTTTAGAAACTCTATGGCAGATATTTTTTTATGTGATTGGTTAAAATCATCCATCATATGTTTTTGTATACCTATAGAATCATCATCTTCATCGTCAAAGTCAAAGAACTCATCCTCATCGTCAAAATCTAAGAATTCATCATCTTCGGGAGCATTTTCAAGATTTATAAATTTGTCAAGTACGGCAAATATCTCTTCATTATCAAAAGGTTTAGCTATATAATCATCAGCACCAAGCTCTTTTGCTTTTTTTCTCATCTGGTCATCATTTAATGCAGTTACCATAACTATTTTAGGTTGTATTAGTATCTCATCTTCTCTTAATGTTTTAAGTACATCCAGTCCACTTATATTAGGCATCATAATATCCAGAAATATTATTGTAGGGTTATGTTGTTTTGCTAATGATATAGCTTCACCACCTGTTCCAACTTCCATAAAATGGTACTCGTTGAAGTTCTTGTTTCCCATATATTCTTCGATATCCAGTTCTATTACTTTATTATTTATCTGTTTATCATCAACTGCTAAAATAACCATATATTATCCTTTATTTTTAATACCGCTTATTGTAAATTTTGCGCCGCCAAGCTTAGACTTTCCACCCTCTATATTGTACTGAAAATGATCACATATTAGTTTGACTATATATAGACCTATCCCTGTACCCTCTTTTTTTCTAGTAAGAACAGTTTCTTCAGTTTGTTCAAAGATCTCAAATATCTTTGATCTTTGATCCTCTTCTATACCTTCTCCGTCATCTTCAACTATTAATATAAATTTATTATTATCACTATTTAGTGAAACTTTTACAAGAGAGGTGGAATATTTTAAAGCATTTGAAAAAAGGTTTTCAAAAATATGCTCAAATGATTTTTTGTCAGTTTGGATAGTTACTTCATCAATTGAAGAGATAACATCTTTGTTGTAAAGCATTTTGTATTTATAAACAGAATGATTAATCATACTGTTTAGGTCTACCGTATCTATATTAAAAACCATTCTGTTCTCTTTTATTTTTGCAATATCCAATAAAGTGTTGATCTCATCTAATAAAACTTCACCGTTGATTTTTATAATCTCTGAAAGCTCAATATATCTATCTATTTTTTTTCGTGTAAGTTTCCCTTGAAGACCTCTATTTATATAATCTGCAAAGTTAATAACTGCATTTAGAGGAGTTTTTAGTTCATGTGTAAATATAAGCAGCATTCTATCTTTTATTAAAGATATCTCCTCTTCATGTTTTTGCTGTATCTTTGTAACCTCTTTTTTATGTATATTACTTTGGGAGAAAAGCTCTTCTATAAGTATGTTTTGCTGGTAGTGTTTTTCAATTACATTTAAGATCAAAGTTTTTGTTTTCTCAAATTCCAAAGGCTTGACAATATAATCTGTAACACCTAAAACCGTATGAAAATATTTATTATTAGGTATTATAGATATAATAGGTTTATCCAAAAATAACTGTTTTGATCTTACAGATGCAACAAATTTATCATTTTGTTCTTTATCCTCTAAAAGTGAATATATAAGTAAACTGTATAAATCATGCTCAAGAAGCTCTAATGCTTCATTTGTGGTATGGCATACGATAGTTTCAATATCAATTGCTTTACATATATCTTCAAGTATCTGTCTGCTAATATCTTTTTGACAAATTATCAGCATTTTGTATTTTAAAGTTGACATGAAAAAACCACCTGTACTTAATTATTATTTATTTTACACTAAAATTTATTAATCTATAAATAAAATTATTACAACTTATAAAAGTTATCCAATGTTAAACTAGACTCATCTTTTGTTTCTAAGTTTTTAACCCATATAGAGTTTTCTTCAAGCTCTTTTTCACCTACTAGTGCAACAGTTGATGCACCCTGTTTTTGAGCATTGTTTAAGTGTTTACTGAAACTTCTGCTTTTATAATCAGTGATAACTTTTATTTGTTCTCTTTTTTTAGATACCAGAGTAAACACTGTATCTAAAGCTTCGGGACTCATAGCACCGATATAAAGAATCTGTTGTTTTTCAAAGTTTGGCTTGATAAGCTCTAGAAGTCTTTCAATACCAACTGCAAAACCAACGGCAGGGGTTGTTTTACCGCCTAAAAATTCAACAAGTCTATCATATCTTCCACCGCCTGCAATAGCACTTTGCGCACCTATCTCGTCACTTACAAACTCAAATGCTGTTTGCGTATAATAGTCCAAACCTCTTACAAGATTTGAATCTATCTCATAACTTATACCATTATTGTCAAGTATGTTTTTTAATTTGTCAAAATCAGTATCACAACATTCACAAAGTAAGTTGGTGATCTTTGGAGCATCTTTTAAGCTTGTTTGGCAGTTTTCATTTTTACAGTCAAGCACTCTAATTGGATTTGTTGTTACTCTTCTATTACAGTCTTCACAAAGTGTAAGTTCGTTTAGGTGTGCTACAAGGTTGTCTCTGTATAGGGGCATACACTCTTTACATCCAAGAGAATTTAGTTTTAGTTTATAGTTGATACCAAAGAATTTAAGCATCTCATCTATCATTAAAATTATACTTGCATCCTCATATACATCTGCTTCTCCAAATGACTCACATCCAAACTGGTGAAACTCTCTAAGTCTTCCTTTTTGGGGTCTTTCATATCTAAACATAGGACCGTGGTAAAATACCCTTGTGTTTCCACCGGCTTTGTCTTTTTTATTTTGTACGAACCATCTAACAACCCCGGCAGTTCCTTCAGGTCTTAAACATACATCATTTTTACCTTTATCTATAAATTGATACATCTCTTTACTTACTATATCACTGCTTTCACCTACACTTCTTTTAAAAAGTGCCGTCTCCTCTAAAATTGGTGTTTCTATATATTCATAGCCGTATTTTTTTACTATCTTAGAACAGTTTTCAACAAAGTATGTAAAAAGTTTACTCTCATTGTCAGTAATATCTTTCATACCTCTTAGAGATTGAATATTTGCCATTGGTATTATTTCCTTGTTAATTGTACTTATTATATAAATCATAGGGTAGCATAAGGAAGCTAAAAAGCTTATTTATGCTGTTTATTTAAGAGGATTGAGTTTTTTCTTTACACTTTTAGGTATCTCACCCATTCTAAGCTGCACTTTTTTTATGAAACTATCATCTTTCTCATGTTTGTTTGCATATAGAACCATCTCTTTTTTATCAAAAGAAGTGGACTTATATATAAAGTTGTTCATCTCAAAAGTGAAGTTTATCTTTTGCACTTAGATCTTCCCTATAGCACAAGCTACAAAACTTTTTGCTTTTGTAGTTACCTCTTCTATCCCTGAAAGCTCATCATCCACCAAAGGATAACCCAAAGATCTAAGTTTTAGTTTTAAAGCTTCCATATTCTCATCTTCTATATCTAAGCTTATCTCTCTTGGCATTTTTTCTAAATCAACCTCAATCTCTCCAAATTCACCGCTCAGTGCTTTTTTAAGAGTATTGGCACAACCGCCGCATTTTACGTTGTTTACTTGTAGGGTTTTTTTCATAAGAGTTCCTTTTTATTATTATAGACTTTAAAACTTATTTAATGCTTTATCTAAG
This sequence comes from Campylobacterota bacterium, assembly GCA_034717895.1. GTDB lineage: Bacteria > Campylobacterota > Campylobacteria > Campylobacterales > Arcobacteraceae > JAIOSF01. Next base: position 5,532 of record JAYEMD010000148.1, read on the forward strand.
ATGCTAAGAGCTTGTTTCATCAAAGATGAAGGTACAGCAAAGTTAAGCCTCATAAATCTGCTTCCCTCTTTGCCGAATGAACTTCCGGGGCTTAATCCCAATTTTGCTTGTGTAACAAAAAACTCTCTTAGCTTTTTATCGTTTAGTTCCATGCCGTGACAGTCAAGCCATGCCAGATAAGTCCCTTGGGGTCTTTTAAAGCTTATTTTATCTTTATGTTTTTCTAGCATCTTTTCTAGCATATCTATATTTGAGCTTAGGTGTTTTAAAAGTTCTTGTTTATACTGAGCACCTTTTTCATAAGCACTTATAAAAGCAATATGCCCTAGTGTATTACCTTCACCTATATGGATAGCATCGTGGATCTTTTTAAAATCTTGTTTCATTAGTTGATTTGATATGACAACCGTTGATGCTGCTACACCTGCAAGATTAAAAGTTTTACCTACACCGTATGCAGTTACGGTTATATCTTCTATCTCTTTACTTAAACCGGCGAACGGTATATGCTTATACTCTTCATATACAAGGTCGCAGTGTATCTCATCGGCAAATACTTTTATATTATTCTTTATACAAACATCTGCAAGTTTTTCCAACTCCTCTTTTCTCCATACTCTACCTACGGGATTATGGGGGGAGCAAAGAAGCAGAAGTTTTGTTTTTGGTGTTATTTTTAAGATAAGATCATCTATATCAAAAGTATAATCACCCTTACTATCTTTTTTTAGAGGATTTTTTATTACTTTTCTATTGTTTTTGGTCACACAGCTAAAAAAAGGAAAATAAACAGGGGGTTGTACAAGCACTTCATCACCTATAGAGGTAAAAGCTTGAATTGCTAGATTTATAGATGTTACAACACTATTTGAGAATATAATATCATCTGTATCAACCTTATAGTTATGATTGTTTGATATCCATTTTGCCTGTGCATTTTTTGCTTTTAGAGGAAACTCCTCATAACCTAAAATAGGGTGCTTTAATCTATTGCTTATATCATCAAGTATAAACTGTGGGGTTGCTATATCCATATCCGCAACCCACATCGGTATCACATCTTCTGTATGAAAAAGCTTTTCTCTTAGAGTATATTTTTCTGCATTTGTATTTGATCTGTCTATTTGTTTGTTAAAGTTGTACATCTATATCTTTTCCCATAAAGTTATTTGTTTATTTTCAATAACACTGCTATTTTGAAAAGTAAAACTTTTTTTTAGTAATCTTATATCGTCACTATTATTTGTCACCGTAACTATAATCCCCCCTTTATTTACCCTGTTTTTTAACTCTTGTAGTAATAAAACAGGGGAATATACTCTATCCAGAATATCATTAACTATAATCAGGTCATAATCTTTAAGATTAGGCTTTAAATTACAAGGATCTGCCTGCCAAAATTTAATATTTGTAATATCTTTAATAACCTTTATATGTTTCTTTGCCTCTTGAATTATTCTTGCTGTGGTATCAACTGCCGTAATATGAGTATTTAAAGTTGATAATTCAACAGAACCACTCCCTATACTGCAACCTATCTCGAGGATATTGTTTAGCTTATAATCCCCTATAAGAGTTTTTATATATCTGTATCTTTTTATTATTTTATCATCATTAGTATGTTTCTCAAGCTCTTTTTCTATAAACTTATCTTTAGTTTTTGAGTTTTTTATATCAAGATATTGATCCCCGGTAACATATCTAAATCCTGCATGTTGATAAATATGTCTTCTAAAAGCATATCTTGAGTGTTTCATCATCTCATTTCCCGTACTAATGAAACTACCTCCATTTAAAAGATTGTGTTTGCTGTCAAAGGTTGGAACTGAAAAGTCATCATATATAGGATGTACCTTAAAACCATCAAAAGGGTATATGGGTGTTCTGCACCACTGCCAAACATTACCCACAGCATCATAGATACCGTTAAATTCAAATCTATCTACAGGGCAGGCTGAAGCGTAATGGGATAGATTGATATTTGTTTTTTTATCATCAAAATTTGGGATATCTTTTATATCTGCTTGTTCAATCATACTGTAGTATTGCTCTTCACTGGGTAGTGTATATGAGATATTCTCCTTTTTAGATCTCCACCTGCAATATGCGTAGGCTTCCAAAGCATTAACCTCAACAGGCCATGATAAGGGTATGGGGATAATCTCCATAAGAGTTCTGTAGTAATATTTTCCCCCATTATCCTTTATCCAAAAAGTAGGGTGCTTTGCCTTGTTTGTCTCTAAGAATTTTTGCCCCTCTTTATCCCAGAACTCCTCTTTTTCGTACCCGTCATCTTCTACAAACTGTATAAATTCATAGTTTGATACAAGATATTTTGATGTTTTGAATTGTTGAACTTTTGAATTGTAGATACCATACTCATTATCCCAAGCGTATAAGTGATAATCCCCGTTTATACCTAATCTTATATCTCTTGTGTCTATTTTTATAAGTTCATTTTGTATGATAGCTGTATCATCTTGACATATAGGAAAACCATCTATTTTTTTAATAAACTCTATAGGCATTTGTCTGTGAAGTACACTTGAGGTTTCTATATGAATCCTCTCGTGTTCACACCCCATAAGGATAATCCACATAGGATCATTTTGTTTTATAGGAAGGCTAATAGGAAGTGTCATTATAAGATCACTTACTAGTTTTTTTACCTCATCTCTATATTGTCTAATATCATCAACCTTTGGCCAGTTATATCTGGACTCATCCAGATCATCCCAGCTCATCTCATCTACACCTATGGCAAAGATTGACTCAAAATTCGGGTTTATCCTTGTATCTATAACCTTTGCTAAGATTAGTTTATTTATAAAGAATGTTGCCGTATGACCAAAGTAAAATATCATAGGGTGTCTTGTAGGTTCACTTTTTTTATAAAATACGCTATCATCTTTTAACATATCAAAAAGTTTTTCAAACAGCTCATAGCCATCTAAAAAGTATTTTAATATCTCCTGACGTTTCTGTTCTTCATTTGTACCTGTTAGAGTGATTGGTAACATATGTGTAGACCTTTATATTTAAATAATTATTATATTCTACTATGTTTTTTTTAGATTAGTATAAAGCAGATTAAGACCCAATAGTCCTAATCTGTATATTGTGTTATAAGTAGTTCTCTTTTTTATCTTCCGTGTCTAGCTCTTGACCTATTGCTTTGTATCTTGCAAAGTAGTATTGTACAAAGTTGTCAATGTTTGAATTGGATGAAGTGTAGTATTTCTCTTTTTTAACTGCATAGTCATTTAAAAACTCACCGGCATCTTTTTTATCAAGATAGTGCCGTGCTAGTTTAGTATATGTATCTATATACCATTGTTTTAAGTTTTCTATATTTTGTTCCTTTTGATCTATAGTTAATCTTTTATTTTCACTATCCCAGTTTAGAACTTTTGTCTCAAACAGACCGTTTAAATGTATAAGAGCCTCACAATAGTATGGTAGTACTTCATCAACTTCCATCCACCCTATAAGACCTACTGCTCTTTTTATAGTATCTGTCAATACAAACTCCTCTAGCTCTTTTTCGTCATCATTTTTATCCATAAAAAATGATACAAGACCACCTGTGGTAGCTTTGAACTCCTCTATATTTTTAAAGTTTGCCGTTTTGTTCATAAGAGTTTCTGTTTCATCGTCACACCATAATATATGTCCAAACTCATGCCCTATAGTTGTGATATCGTATACTTTATGCCATGAAGAAGTTTCTTTAAATAAAAATTTTCTATCTTCACTTAAAAACTCCTGTCCTAAAATCTCACGGGAGAGCTTTAAAAATGGTTTTGCTCTTTGACTTTGCAGTATCTCATCACTAAAGGCAAATATCTTTTTACCCTCCTCACGTGATACTATCTCATCATTTGGTACAACCTGGGCTGAAAATAGTCCGTTGAACTCTGCACCGAAAAAGAGGGCAGGTCGTCCAAGATATAGTTGAACCTTATCAAGACTTTTTAATGAGAACTTATAGATATTCTTGTATTGATCACTTTCCTCAAATCTATTAAAAAGTTCCCCAAACATAGTTTTTATCTTTTTAACTCTTTGGTTGTTGTTTTGCAAGCTAGGGTTTGTAAGTCTTATATCCCACTCTAGGGCAACTGCTTTTCTAAAGTGATCTTCGTAGTATTCAAGAGGATGACCTATTTGAATCGGTGTTGTTATCTTCATCCATGTTCTGTCAACCTGTGCCCATTTAGATACAAGCTGATCACACCTATCCTCTGCAAATGCAGCTATAAGTGCCTGAAGATAATGTATATACTCCCACTTTTGACCGTATACTTCATCTTCAAGTTCTATTAAACTATCCACAAACTCCTCTAAAGCATCTATTACAGCGGTAACCTCTTTTTTAAAGGCACTTATATAGCTGCTGCTTTTATAGTTACCGTTTTCTTTTGTAAGCATTGAATAGCTTCTATCTGCTAGAAGCCCCTCATGCCCTTTATCAAACAGATTGTTCTTTTCAAGGTAGTTCATAACCTTTTCATTATCACCGTCAAACTTCTCTAAAAGCTCTTTATTTACACCGTTTATAATAGAAGCTGTCCAAGAGCTTTGCCATGCAGTCATGGCAAGACCTACACCGTATACACCCTTGAACACCTCTTTATAAAAAGGTGTTAAAAGATTCTGTTTCTCTATATACTCTAAAGTCTCATAGTGTATATCAAGCCAAAACTCTTTTACAAAAATATATGCTGTTTCCTGAAGTGCTATGATCTCATCGTCCGTTTTCTCAAGCTTTTTAAGCACCTGTACAAAAGAATCGTCTCTTAAACTAACAACTCTAGTAATAAGAGCTACCCTAAGGTCGTCACTCATAGAAAGCTCAAGCTTTTTTGCGAACTTATCTATTATAGAGAGTTTATCAAACTGTTCATTTTCCAAAAAGCCGTAAAGTTTGTTTATCTCATTTTTTTTAACTGCTATATAGTTATACAGCTTTTGAATATCATTTATAAATTGTTCTTTTTCCATTTAGTAAATATCCTAACCAATAAATTTTATGAAATGTTATCACATCCACATAGTAAGTTTCCTAAAATGGTTATTTTAATTTTGCAAAGACACTTTTATAACATTTGTTTTTTATATTATATAAACTAAACCACTATGGACTGAAAGTCCATAGGTTTCTCTAAGACTGAAAGTCTTTACTTCCCCTCTCTATTCAAGTATTATTGAATTATTATCTTGATTTGATGAATCTCTATGATGTTCTAAAT
>JAYEMD010000149.1:0-61500 GCA_034717895.1 Campylobacterota bacterium
AATATATTGCATCAGATGCATCGCTGGTTCCAGGTTCATCAGTAACCGTAACACAAGCAGTTGAAGGTTTAGGTTTCGGTGCAGTACAAAGTGTTAAAGAGGCATTAGTTACAGTTGGTTCCGGTTATCAAAGAGATGTGTGGAGTAGTAGTGACATTGCTTCTCTAAACGAAATAGATGATATTTTGAAATTCACTATACAAAACCCAAGTGATACAAATAATCCATTTACTATATCTCTAGACTGTTCAGCACCTTCTACTATTACAACTGATATATCCGATACTACAGCAGCAACATTGACAAATGCACTTACAAATGCAAATAAAATAGATTCTTTAGTTGAAGCAATTAATTCACATAGTGAAATGGCTAAATATGTAAAAGCACATAATTATAATGGAAATCTTGTTGTAGAAACAATCAATACAGATCCTGGTGGAACATTTGTTTCATCATTATCATATGATGGTGGTGCAAGTGGAACTTTTACAAATAATAATAAAAGTACAATTTTATCTATAAATTCCGGTACGGATGCTGAGTTCTTAGAGATGACAAATACTCTTGATCAAACAGCATCAAGAGATTCTTTACAGCTTAGACTGGATAATCTTGGTATCTCAGATAGTGCCTTTGGAGATTTTAGTATAGATGCAACCGGACTTATAACTATGACGCAAGACGGTGCTACCTTTGCTGTTGGACAAGCTGCAGTTGCTATGTTTAATAATGAAAGAGGTTTAATTGCTGAGGGTAATAACCTTATGTCAAAAACAAATGACTCCGGTAATGCTATATTTAATATAAATAATGATAAGGCGGCAAAAGTTGCAGGTAAGACACTTGAACTCTCAACGGCAAATCTTAGCGAATCTTTGGTAAACCTTATGGTATTCCAAAGAGCATTTGAGGCTAACTCTAAGTCAATTACAACCTCTGACCAGATATTAACTACTTTAATTCAACTTAAAAAATAATATCTTATAAAAGTCATCTTATAAAAAAGGGGATACTTTTAAAAGTATCCCCTTTTTATTTTACTCATCCTTTATACATCTAACAGCTCTACCGCTTGCTCTTGAATGATATATCCACTCAACATAATCAGAACTGTAATATAAGAACATTGAATTAAATCCGTCAGCACTTGAAGACCAAACACCTCCATAGTTATTTTGACCATATGTATTACCGTCTAAATATGACCTTTCACCGGATAGAGGTAGTTTTAGATTATTAAATCCATCTGCAGCACTTTCTATCGTTTCAGCAACCCATTCATTATGAGTTGGCAGTCTAAATCCATTAGGACATACTGCACTAGCATCAGTTAAAGACCATTTTGATTCCCTAATATCACCGTCATTATCAATTGTTATCCAATCATAGTCGTCATATTCACTACTAATAACAAAATCACTATGAGTATTATCTAAAGATGTAATAACTGTATTTGAGTTAAGACTTGTAGTTAATTCGTGTCCATCACTGTCTCTACCCCACTGATAATAATTACCAAAACATTGAGAATCAAACATTGTGATACATGCCCTAGATGCACCTAAGTTCCTATCCATCCATGTTCTTCCGGTTACAGGAGAAACAATTGTTTCATTATCTTCAACATCTTCAGGTATACAATCTGAAGCTGTACAGCTCTGAGTTGTATCCGGCTTATCAATACCGCTACAGAAACTATCAGAAACTACGGAATCATCATCCGTATCTTTACATACAACTGTTCTTTCTTGTGTACCGTTATTTATACCGCATTCACCTTCACAGTCACCCCAGCTCTCTATAGACCAATAATAACTATCAGCAGCTTGTGCTTCAACTGTTATAATAACCTGATCACTGTCACTGTCACCGCTATTATCAGTAACAGTTAATATAATTGTATGTGTTCCAACACTAAGTTCTGCCAAAGTAAAAGTTTTGGAAGTTGAGAACACCGTACTATCCTTACTCCAGCTGTAACTTACTAAATATCCGTCACTATCAATACTGTTTGAACCATCTAAAGTTACTGCTGCACCAAATAGTACTGTACTGTTCTCTCCTGCATTGGCTACAGGAAGTTCATTTACAACTACACACTCACTTGCAGTACAACTTGAAGATGTAGAAGGTTTTTCTATTTCACAATTACTATCACTTACAGTAGTACCGCTATTATCTATACAAGTAACTGTTCTAGTTTTTGTACCATTTCCTACACCACAATCACCTGTACATGAACTCCAACTGCCTGTTGCCCAGTTGTAAGTTGGCTCAGAGTATACATTTACAATAGCTATATCACTATCGGTTGAACCTTCATTATCCGTAACCGTTAATTGTATAATATGGCTACCTAAAGCAAGATCTGACAAGGTAACAGTGTCAACTGCCCCAACTATATTTACCCCGGATTTCCATATATAACTAGAGATACTACCGTCACTATCATAACTATCACTTCCATCTAAAGTAACGCTATCACCAAAGTAAATATCCCTATTTGGTCCGGCATTTGCAACCGGACGTTGATTACCAACCTCACATGTGCTAGCAGTACAACTTTGTGTTATATCTGGTTTGGCATCTGTACACAGATTATCACTTACAGTATTACCTACCGAACTTTTACAAACTACTGTTCTTGACTGTATACCGTTATTTGTACCACAAACTCCTGTACAAATACTCCAGCTACTTGTTGCCCAATCATAGGTAACATCTTCATTTGAAGTAATATTCACCAAAACCATATCAGTATCTGTTGCATTATCATCATCAGTAACAGTCAATAGAATTTGATGTAGCCCTTCAGAGAAACCACTAGTTGTAAATGAACTTTGTGTAGATAATAATGTATCATTTTCTTTCCATACATAATTTTCTATAGTACCGTCATTATCCGAACTGTTACTACCGTCTAGAACAACATTTGTTCCATATTTTGCAGTTTGATCTGAGCCTGCATCAGCAATAGGTGCATTATTTGTTTCTTGCTCATCAGGTTTGATACATCTTATAGGGAAGCCGGTAACTCTTTTTCCACTTCCGTACGCAAAATCAATCTCACTATATTTAAAATACATCGTATAATAATTATCATTGATTAGATCAGAACTATTTGACCAAATAACACCATAACTTCCTTTATAAGAATAAACACCATCTGCCGTACCGCTTCGTAAACCTGATGCAGGTAATTTTAGATTAGTAAATGCTTCATCTCTATTAGCTATATTTTCAGCTTGTATCTCTTCTATTGTCGGAACTCTAAATCCAGAAGGACAAATACTAAGTCCACTTATTTTAGACCAATCTGAAACTCTTGATGAACCTGTTTCATCAGCAGTAGTCCAATCATAATCATAATTTGAACTTCCTATTATAAATTTGTCATGATCTACTTCAATACTATTTACGACAACAGTAGTAAGATCACTATTTAACTCCTCATGACCGTCAGTTTCTCTACCCCATTGGTAATAGTCACCAAAACAATCTTCTTGAGATGTTACATACTCACTATCTGAACTAAAATCATTTCTTGATTTTGTACATGCCTGCTTTGCACCTAGATTTCTATCCAACCAAGTTCTTCCTGTTTCTGACGATACAATTACATCATATTCAAAAGGACACTTTTCAGTACTACAGCTTTGTGATATATCAGGTTTTGTCCCCTCACAACTACTATCATCGGCACTATTACCGGATTGATCTTTACAAACAACCGTTCTTGTTTGAGTTCCGCTTGTATCACATTCACCTTCACAATCTCCCCAATCTGAAATAACCCAATCATAAACAGGCTCACCGATTACAGTTATCGTAACTTGATTACTTGAGCTTGCACCGTCATTGTCTGTAACAGTTAATGTTATTTTATGAACACCTATATCTAATTTACTTGTAATTACAAACGGACCGTCATCAAGTGTTGTAACAGAGTTTTCAAAATCATCTAACCATTCATACTCTTTAATGTAACCGTCAGGATCATAACTACCGCTTGAACTTATAACAACCATATCTCCCGTAACAACATTCTGATCATCTCCTGCAACAGCTACTGGAAGCTGATTGTCAGGTTCTTCTATAATTGTAAAGTTTTCAGTTCTATTAACTCCGTCAAGTACAATTACCTGTTGCTTCATAGCAGTTGAGTATCCAGTTTTTTCAGCAGTCATTTTAAAGTTTGTAATTAAAGCATCTGTGGTATCTCTTTTTTGAACATTCCATAAATAATAATTACCGCTTGAATCTGTAATAGTAGTTTGTAAAGTTTTTGTATTATCGTAAATAGTAACAATAGCACCCTCCACATAATCACCATTTTCATCAAGAACCACACCGCTAATAGCACCTGCTTCACCGTTAAGTATCGAGCCAAAAGGAAGATCAACAAAATAGCTTTTTGCTTCAGTAGTTGATTGTATCTGCTTTGCGTCTCTATAACCCTCTTTTTGACCGGTTAATTTAAAGAATCCGTAAGGAAGATATACTTTTTCTTCCCCTGCACTGTCTGTAGTACCGCTAAATGCATGATCTTCATAGATTGTGCTGTATGTAACGTTAAAATCTGCATTTGGAACTATCTGCCCATTTGAAAAGTCTATTGTTCTTATTGTCAGGTCACTATATGTAAACTCTTTAACACTTGTAGTAGTTTTAGTTTCTTGTGTGAAAAGATGCTGCAGCGTAAGTACACTTGTTATTTGATGATACCTTTTTGAACTATCTAAAGTTATCTCTATACTGTCACTACTTGAGCTTCCTGTTGTAAAACTACTATAAGCACCTTGAGTAGTTGAACTTTTTAACGTACTAGATATTGCTACAACTTTATAATCTTTGTCATATGAGAAATATCTTAGTGTTGCTTTTGGGGTAATATGATCAGAGATTTGAGCAACATAGTTAACCGTCAGATCATTTTGCTCCTCATCTTCTGCTTCCCCATCTTCTTCGCTACCGTGAACTGTTTCATATGCCATTTTTACAGCTTCTTTAGCATTAAGTACAGGTATCTCATGAGAAAGTGTATCTAAACCTGCATTGTAATAATCCGGTTTTGTTTGTCTTTTTATAATAGTTTCAGTAGCACTGCTTATTAGGATATCTTTAACCTCTGCAGGTGTAAGGTCAGGATTTATAGAGATAATTAATGATGCCACTGCACTTACTACAGGTGTTGCAGCTGATGTACCGCCAAATGAACTATACATAGTATTATTTAGATTTAATGAATCAAACTCCGTTGGTGAAGCGATATCTACTGAAGTACCAAAGTCACTATAGTATCTTAATACTTTTTCATCATCCTCCATAACAAAAGCTGCAACGATAAGAAGATTGTCTAACTTATTTAATACACTGTTGCTATATTGCATTGCACCATTTTCATATTTGGCATCAACTCCGTAATATCCTGAAGTTGAAGCTCCATTTCCTACACCGTTACCGGCTGCCCATAAAAATAATTTATCAGTTCTAGATGCTACAACCTGTCTAATAGGAGCCCAGGCATTTTGTTTATCAATAAACATTTGTGCTGCTGCAGAAGAGTATGGGTTGAAGTCTTGCGGTAAATACCCAAGACCCCATGAGTTTGTTAAAAGTTTGGTTTCTTTGCCTGAAACCGTTGTATCAACAGTGTTTTCAATATCGCTTACATATCTTGGAACACAAGCAACAACGTCAGTTGTCCAGTTTATTCCGGATATACCTATTCCATTATCTGAGTTTGCGGCAATTGATCCGGCAACACCCATTCCGTGGCTGTGAGCAGAGCTTGAAAGGAATTTGGCAAAACGTCCCTGCATATCACTATGCTTGTTGTCATAACCGGAATCACAAATACCGATTAAGAAATCATCACTTCCCGTAGTATAATCCCAAGCTTCAGGGGTATTAATAGCTTCATGGTGCCAGTTTGCTCCCCCGTCATTAAATCCACCGTTATCATCAGGATGAACAACAAACGGTTTATATGCATCTTCACCTATATAAACCCTATTATAAACATTGCTTACACCCTGCTCATATTTTAGCTCTTCAATCTGCTCTAAAGCAGTTGAAGTAGATTCATCATACTCAACAAGCAAACCACTTGTTTTATCATAACCTAATTTTACAAGTGCTGATTTTTCTTCTGCTATATCCGTAAGCTCTTGTTCTGTCAAAGTGTTTGATGCTATCCAGCTTTGATTTGTAACAATACCTACATGTTCCGATAAATTGGTATCAGCTGTAACTCCGTCAACTTTATCCATATTTATAAAGTATATCTCTTCAACCGTAAAAGAAAAATCTTTAGATGATGTAGTGTTTGTTTCCTCAACCGTTAGATGAATAGTATAATCACCTGCTGCAGAAGGTGTAAATGAAATTGACCTTTTATCACTAGATACAGATAAGGTCAAACTTGAACTTGCAGGCTCACTTGCTACTGTCCAGTTTATCTCACTATTTAAAGGGAAACTCTCTATATCAAGACTTAATGTTGTTGTTTCACCCTTAACCGGATATTTATCAAAGCTGTCAACAACATTATCTAAAAATTTTGAATCAAGTTTTGATTCACTTCCAATAAGCTCATCCCGTATAAACTTTAACATGCCGGGTTTTGTTTTGTCAGTTCTATTGATCAGCAGATTCTTTGCAGTTTGTCGATATGTATTATCACTTAAAAGAAGAGTTAATTCGTCTAAGTTACCGTCTTGTTTTATCTTTTGAGTTAAATAATCTATGATCGATACACTATTTTGAATATTTTCCGCAGATATATCTTGAAGGATAAGATATTGAACCAACTTTATCGTATCGGATAACTTTACTTCCGTCGTATCAATATTTGTTAAATTATTTAATTTCAAATAAAAATCAACTGCTATGGAAGCAACTATATGATGATGATTATTTGATTTCATCGGATCTTGATCAAGATCCGATGCCGTTATAACAGCACCTGCATTTTCAAGAATTGAAGCTATATCCACATTTTCATACATAGAGGATAATGTTGTCAAAGGTGAGATAACTTTTGAAGATGAAATTACAGCTTCTAGCTGTCCCGTATATGATATACCGTTGTGTTCACCTTTATCATACATAACAATCTTAGAACCTTCAGGGATAGATACCTCAAAACTAAAGTTACCGTTCTCATCGGATAAGGAAGAGAGCGGTTCATCACTATCTTTTACACCGTCACTATCTTTATCCCAAAAGAACGTTGCATTTTTAATATATGGGTCTACTACCGTATATCCGCCGGAAGTCGTATCAGAAGAGGTACTTGTACCGCCTCCGCCACCGCAACCGTTAAAAATAAAAATAAAAGCTGTAATCAAAATTAATAATCTCATAATATATATCCTTTCAAAATTTGTAATCCTATGGATTTACCGTCGGTGTACCTTTAATAAAACTTGTTGAATCCACATAAGGGAGGAACTCATCACAATATGTCTGTTCCAATAATTGACAACTATAGGGCTCTGTAAAAGTAGTATTAAGAATATTATCAATTACCATTAGATGATTTTTTGCACTATTCATAAGTGCCGTATAGATATTCACAATATCTTGATTGTCATAAACAGTATTGTCTATATGGTCTTTAAGATCAAGTATATTTCTCTCCTCTATCAAACCAAATACATTTAAAACATTTTTATCCTGTATTGTTGCATTTGCATCTGCTACAGGCTTAGCATTTATAAGGGCACTGAATGCATCTAAAGAATCCTGATCAGTAGTACTGATAGCTGTAGTTACATTATATATGGACAATGCTTCTGAAGTTGCATCAATATGTGAACCTTTTCCAACCAGCATCACATCATCAATAGGTAAATAATCAGCTGGAGTATTTAAATTTAGATACATCGTGCTAAATAGCAACTGTGAAGCGTTCATAAGCTGGTCTATATAATTTAAACTATTCTTTTGACTAACATTAGATAAACTTAACTCTCCACCCACAGGTTTCTCAGATATACTAACTTCACTCACCCCGTCATTTTGAACATAATAATAAATATCTATTCGCTCATCAACCGAACCTGTTTCAATACCGCTAATCTTACTTGTAATAGTGGAACCACAGGTAGTTGTATCATTTAACAACTGCATGCTGTAATCACCCTGTGCATCATTAATACTGTTTATTACTAATCGTAAATGATTTATAGAAGCTTTTTGGAGTCTATCAAATAATTCAGTAATCTCTGAAGAAGATATACCGTTTTCAATGTAAGAGTTTAAATCACAGACTGATCTTTCCTGGGCAAGAGCTAAAGATTTTAGAACCGTGATATATTCAGTTTCGGACGTGATAGGAACAATTGAGGCTACCCTTTCATCTGCAAAATCATCAAGATTGCCATTTGTACCTATATTAACCCCGAAAATATCCAAAATACTATCAATTGTATTGTAATGTGTAGCTTCCGCACTGTTCATAGATGTTAAAAGCTGTTTTATATAAAGGTTATCGGCAGTATAAGATGATGCTGCATCACTAAATATAGCTGCAAAATTCGGAAGTATATCGTTAGACCACAGATACTCCTGCTGTGCAATATATGCAAGATCACTTTCATCTGCGTCAGATATAACATATGGAGCTTTACTTACATCAAGCTCCGATATTGTTATACTTGTTACATTATTATCACCGTATGTTGAATAGAAATCAATATACGGTTTAGAATCATCTACCATAACCTCAACAGGTGAATCACCCAATGTACCTACAAATGCTGTATAATCTGAAGAGCTAAGAAGTCTAGGAGTATACGTAGTATTATAACCTTCAGGATCAAACAATATCTCTGCTAATAATTTTAAATGATTTTTAGAAGCTGTAAGAAGTTTTGTATATAAATTAGTTATATCTCCATTGGATGATACATCATCAGCCAAATGTTCCGTTAAATCTTTAATAGTTCTTTCTTGAACAAACATTAAAGATTTTAATATATCTTTATCTCCAGATGTTGAGGGTGTCTCTACAAAAACCAATTCTTCAAAATTATCAAGCCCCTCATTCTCGTAAGTGTCAAAATTTGACTCCAGCCCATAGTATTTTATAAGATCTTCCACCGCGTTTGAGTGTGTAAGCTCTGCATCTGAAATAGTTTTCATGATACTACCCGAAAGTTTGAAAACATCACTATAGTTTTTTAATACAAACATCGTAGTAAAATTTAACTTTTCCAAATAACCCACATACAGTAAACTTTCTATCTCCACGTTATCACTTAATGTAAAATTATTTAGATTTACTTTTGTTACATATGTTTTTGTAATATTATTATCATCCAGATAATTATCAACCTTAATATTAGCCTCAGTGGTTGACCCGGCCAACGTCCCTATTATTTCACCGTATGTAGTATTGTCTAATATTACCGGTGTATATGTTTCACCTATGTTATAGATCAATTGCACTAAAATCTTTAAATGATTATTAGAAGCAGTAGAAAGTTTTTGAAAAAGTTCTGTGATATCATCATTGGAAATACTATTTATACTTGCATTTAGATCATAAATACTTCTCTCTTCAAGCTTGGCAAGTGCTCTTAATATCTCTGATTCTGTAGATGAAGATGTAATTGTTGAATTGATCTCAGAATAGATATTAGATAAACTATTGCTAGTATAGTTTGAGTATTCATTATCCAAATTAAATTCACTTACCATAACATTAGAACTATTATTAAAATGTGTCAACTCTGCACTATACATTGCACTTAAAGTATCAGACCAGTCAGAAACAGCTGAGTCGGAACTGAAACGTGAAAACAATTCATTTGTAAACTTCTCCTGCTTTGTGATATAAAAAAGAATCTCCTGCAGTGATTTATCAGATAAATATAAAGGTTTAGAAGTTAATTTACTTGTCTGTACCTTTGTGATATTTTGATCTTCTATTGTATTTGCAGTTTTGAAGTTATCTGCTGTTACATCACCCAGTATATCAAGATCAGTAACCAAAATTTGTGTATAAGATGTATCATCCAATACTTTAGGTACATAATAATCATCTCTATCATAAATTTCACTTATCAAATTTCCAAAATTATATTTAGAAGAGCTTATTAAGGTATCATATAAATCGACGATATCAGGTTGATACTCTTCTAAATATTTTACATTATTCTCTTCCATAAATGAAACAGCATTTAGTAGATCTGTAATACTCTCACCACTTTTTATAGCTGACAATATATATAATTTAGTAGTAGTTAGATCATCACTGTCATAGCCACTATAATTGAGTGAATAGTTTTTTATTAATTCTTCATTTTTGTTTTCATAAAAGCTTTCTGCAAGTTGAAAATCGTACAACAATTCAGGAAGAGTCTTTCCCGCTAAATTCAATGTAGTATTGGAATCCAGAGAATTCAATTTATCTATAGCTTCACCATATACCTCAGAAACTACCTCAAGCTGTTTTGCAATATATAATCTGTTTTGAATTGTTTCATTTAGGTCGCTATTCGAAGATGAAGATTTATCATCCAAAAGTTTCCCCACAACCCCGCCACCGCTACTACATCCGGCGAGCAACAAAACGATTATTAATACATATGTACTTTTGAAAAAATCCATAAAAATTCCTTAATTCATGTTTAACAAACTATTAGATATTATAACAAACTTAAACTTATATAGAGGATTATTAATGAACAGTTTAAAAATTATTATTATTTCATCAATTGTATTATTATTTACAGCTTGCAGTTATCCAAGTATGAAATACAATTATGAATTTACCGAGACCAATTACGATGAACTTGTGGATAATTTACTTCAAAAAGCATCAAACCAGATCTTTCCCCATCTTAAAAAAGACGAGATCATGCTTGTATCAAATGTAGCAGAAAGCGTAACCCTAAGTAGTGACAGTAAACTAAGCTTCTTACTTACTGATCTGTTAAAAACAAAATTGGTTTCTAAATATAGTTACACAATAAGAGAGATCGAACTTTCTAATAAATTCAGGCTTGGAGGTGAAGGGTTTAAAATACTTACAAGAGATGCGAACAGTATAAACGGAAAAGTTAAAAAAGCCAGATATGCAGTTGTCAGCACATACACTTTAACTAAAAATCAATTATTATTATTTTTAAAACTTATCGATATTAGAAACGGTAATATATTAGCTGCTTCAACTTTCAGCACTAACCTTACATTGGAAATTACTAACGATGAAAATACAAAACTAAAACAAAAAATGGAAAATGAACAACTTTCAAATGTTTACCAGCCTTTAGTGCTATAGATAAAAAAATATGTAAAAAAAAGTACAGTCAAATCAACTGTACTTTTTTTATTGATAAAATATATGTAATTATATTTTAGATTGAATAAACAGATCCATCTCTTCAACTATCTCTTCTATTGTTCTTTCGCCGTTTATCTTGTGTAACAGCCCTTTTTGACCATAAAACTCTTGTATATCAGATAATGGATCAGTATAAACTTTCATTCTGTTATTGAACACATCATTGTTATCATCAGCACCTCTTGCTCGACCTAATACTCTGTCTCTTGCAACATCTTGGGATACTTCTACTTCTATTACACTTGTAAGGGTTACTTCAGATTCAGTTGCCAAGTATTTATCAAGTGCTTCCATTTGCTCTATACTTCGTGGATATCCGTCAATAACAACAATATCAGTGGGAGCATTTTTGATAGCACCTAGAATTGTTTCAATAGCTATTTCAATAGGTACTATATTTCCAACACTAATATATTGATCTATAGTTTTACCTAGTTGGCTTCCCGTAGCCACTTCTGCTCTAAACATATCACCTGTAGAGTAGTGAGTGATATTCTCATGTTTTTGGGCAATTAATTCAGCATCAGTAGTTTTTCCACTTCCTGGGGCACCAATTATTAAAAATAGTTTTTTCATACATTTTACCTTATTTGTTATTTATTGATGCAATTGTATCTAAAACTTTTTAAAATTTTTAATTTATAAATTTAAAATCTAAATATATTATATTTTCTATAGATAATAATTTGTATTATGAATATATCTTTAGATACAATTGATTATAAACATAAACCAAGGAGAACCATATGGGTCAAAACAGAGATATTATAGAAGATCAATTAAAAGATTGGCTTAATGGAAAAAAACTTTAAATTTTCTTTAAAATAATTTTTTAGAAATATCTTTTTAAAGATATGTTACATTATGTGTTATTAACAACTTTTTTTATACAATTACAAAAAAATAAAATTAAGGAAATAGAATATGAATTTAATGGTATTTGGTGCACCGGGTGCAGGAAAAGGTACTCAAGCAAAATTTTTAATAGAGAAGTATGATATCCCTCAAATTTCAACAGGTGATATTCTAAGAGCTGCAATTGCAGATAAGACAGATATGGGTATGGAAGCTAAGAAATTTATGGATGAAGGAAAGCTTGTTCCGGATTCAACTATCATTGGTATTATTAAAGACAGATTAGCCCAGGATGACTGTAAAAAAGGGTTTATTCTTGATGGTTTCCCAAGAACATTACCTCAAGCTGAAGCTTTAAATGAACTTATGAAAGATATGAAAATCTCTTTAGATAAAGTTATCTCTTTAAATGTTCCCGATGAACTAATAGTAGGTAGAATTACAGGTAGAAGAGTTTGTTCTAAATGTGGTGCTTCATTCCATGTTGAGTTCAACCCTTCTAAAGAGGAAAATATATGTGACTATTGTGGAAGTGAACTTATCATTAGAAAAGATGACAATGCCGATACGGTAAAAAGTAGACTTATAGCTTACCATGAACAAACAGCACCTCTTATTGATTTTTACACTAAGATGGGTGTAATGGTTGAACTTGACGGAACAAAAGATGTTGCAGATGTAACAGCAGATATGATGGGTGCAATCGAGTAAAAAATAAAAAATGGGGAAAGTCCCCGTTTTTCATTTAAAACAACCTATATTCAAATTATATGGAGATATAATTGCAAGAAAAAGATAGAAAAATTTTTTTAATAAAAAATGAGACTAACGAAACTGTGGGTACTTTTTTTTCAATTTCAAAAGAGAAACTAAAACAATATATTAAAGATAAAAACTTATATCCAAAAACAAAAATAACAATAGAAGAGTTCATTAATAACGATCTTGATTCAGATGTTGTACCTTTACTCTATACGGAAAGATTTTTATGGTATGAGTTAAAGCACAGACACTGTGTTCATATAGTAAAGTAGAAGTTTTACAAGTTCTGTGTCAAGTTGATTATATCAACCATTGACACTGACCTTTATTTATTTATTAATTTATATATTTACCACAGCTTGTTCTTTGAGCATCCATTATCTCAATCTCTCTAGCGCCGGATATAACTATTTCTGGATCAAGGGAAAGATCTAAAGAGCTATCTCTGTTATCATAATTTATTGAATTTAAGATAACCTTTAAAGCTTCTAATCTTGCTAAATGCTTATTATCTGATCTTATTACAGTCCAAGGTGCATTATGAGAGTGAGTAAGCCTTATCATATTATATTTTGATCTAGTAAAATCATCCCATCTCTCTTGAGCCTGCATATCTATCTCACTTAATTTCCATTGTCTTAAAGGATCATTTTTTCTTCTCTCAAATCTTCTTGCCTGCTCCTCTTTTGTTACCGAGAAATAGAGTTTTACCAGAATAGTACCTTGTCTTGTTAGATCTTTTTCAAAACCCAACACCCCTTTCATAAAATCTGCATACTCTTTCTTTGTACAAAAACCAAACACATCTTCAACCATTGCTCTATTGTACCAAGATCTATCAAAGAGTACTATCTCACCGCCTCTTGGAAAATGTTGGATATATTTTTGATAGAACCATTGAGTTTTCTGCTCCTCTGTAGGTTTTCCAAGGGCTACGACTCTATAATGTTTTTCATTCATATATCTTGTAACTCTTCTTATTGTTCCCCCTTTTCCGGCTGCATCTCTACCTTCAAAAAGTATTATCATCTTTTGATTGTTGTTTTCAATATGTCTTTGTAATTTTATAAGTTCTGCTTGATAAGGTTTAAGCTCTTTTTCTTGTTTATATTTCTTTAAAGCTTTTGTATTCTCATTTGTTGAAGAGTTTGTTTTTTTAAAAGATTCTATCAACTCTTCCAATGTTACCGTTTGTCCATCTATCTCAAAACTACTATCATTTTCCATATGCTTCCTTATTCTAATTAATTTACCGTTTATGTATTATATAACTATTCCTTTTAATTAAAGATATAAAATTATGAGCTGTTTATTGTGATTAGTAATAAATAAAGGTTTTATTTTAATTTATTTTGTAAAAAACGACCGCCGGAGAGAAAAGCGGTCATTTATAACTAGTGATCTACTTTGAAGTAGTATCGTAAGGGTTTTTCGGTAATGCCGTTAAAGGAAGATTTTTTCTTCTTTCAATTTTATCATCCGGTGCATAGTTTTTAGCAAGATAATCCAAGATCACCTTCTCAGTATTTTCACCTTTTGCATTAGGCATATCCAAAGACCATAGTCCTTGTGTTTTTTGCATCCATACAATCATATCTTTCCATGTTTGTCTATCACCTCTTTGAAGAGTAATAAACTTGGCGCTGTGACATACCGTACAGTTTGCAATAACATCTTCAACACCTTTATCAACAATTAAGCCAGTTGCAGGATCTATAGCTTGTACTGCTTTAACTTTTTTAGGTGCGGCTGCATTTACGCTAAGTGCAAAAACTGCACTTAGAGCCAATGTTCCAATAACTTTTGTTAGAGTTCTCATAGTAACTCCTTATACAGCTTGAACTGCGATTCTGTGACAAGAGTTGTTTAAGTATCCTCTTGGATTCCATCCCGGAAGTACCATTGGTTGTGATTTACCGTTTGAATCTACCGCTCTAGCCCATACTTCATAATAACCGTGAATAGGTAGAGATACAACAGCTGACCATTTTTGCCACGCAAGTTTGTTAGCAGCCATCTCTAGATTTGCTTTTTGCCATGTAGCACCAAAGTCAATCGATACATACATCTCTTTAACATCTAGATCACCGGCCCAAGCTTTTCCTCTTACCTCAAACGGCTTACCTGTTTCTCTGTTTACACCGGTTTTAGGGTATGTAACTATAGACTTAACAGGCATAGATTCAATTGTAACCATATCTGGCTTAGGTACTTTTGTACCAGGAGCTACAGGATTGCCAGGTACTCTGTATGATTGACCTGTCATTTTCTTACCGTCATGAACAGTATCTCTAATCATAATTTTTTTCAGCCATTTACCGGATACGGATGCAGGCCATCCACCGGCAACTAATCTTAAAGGAGCACCGTTTTGGTAGTGAATAGGCTCACCGTTTAATTCCCATGCAAGTAGTGTTTCAGCTTCTAATGCTTTTGCAATCGGAACACCTCTTGAGATAACAGGCTTAGTAGTATCACCGCTTAAATGAACGTCAGCACCTTTATATCCGATATAGATAGCTTTTTGTGTAAGTCCCATCTCAGCTAAAACATCTTTAAGTCTTACCCCAGTCCATTTTGGACATGCAATTGCACCGGTTGACCATTGGTTACCTTTTGCAGGGGGATTGTACTCAGATCTACCGTTACCGCCACACTCGATTTGAAGTGCATATGTATAGTGTTTATATTTTTTCTTTAGATCACCTATAGTTAATTTTATATGTTCTTTTTTTGCAGTACCTTTATCTGCGATAATCTCAAAAGACCATGAATCAGTATTTTCAACTGTCGTTGCTTCCACAGGAGGCTGACCGTTATTTCTGATAAATGCATATTTATTTGGAGTAAAGTCATCATCTAATAGATGAGGAGGAGTCTCTGCATTGATTGGTCTGTCATTTAGATAAACAAGTCCGCTCTTACCTTTTACCTTAAAAGGTGCATTGCTGTCTGCAAGTGCAGCAGGGATAAGTCCACCAGGCATTTTGTCGGCAAACGGTATATTTGAACCAACTGCAGCCGCCATAGCCATTAATGCCGATTTTTTTAAAAATCCTCTTCTTGTATTTGGGTCTACTTCTCTACCAAATAGCTCAAGATCAGCTTTTGATGCATCTTTAGCATAAGCTTCATGTATACCTATCTCTTTTACTTCGTTTTCCATATAAAGTCCTTTAGTTATTAAATATTTATAAGATTAACTTATGAGATGTAGTATTACATAATTAATTTTAAATTATAATTAAAAGTCAGTAAAGATTATTTATATATATTATAATAGATTATAATAGATGACAAAAAAGTGACATTATCTATATTAAAATTTCACTAATTATTTAAGTAAATTTATATATTGATTTGATATTATTCAAGTATGAAAAAATTTATAAGTTATAACCAATCGTTAGAGATATTAAATAGTATAGAGCAAGGGGTGTTATCAACACAAAAAGTTTATGTAGCACAAAGTTTGGGAGATATTTTAGCAACTGATATTATTGCAGATGTAAACTCCCCTGCTTTTGTTACTTCAGGGATGGACGGATATGCAATAAAACACAGTGATATCCAAAGCAATAAAATAAAAATCATAGATAAAAACCCTGCAGGTGAAGTTGTAGAGTCTGAAGTTGCAGAGGGTACAACTATCAAAACTTTTACAGGTTCTTTAATGCCAAAAGGCTCTGATACGCTTGTGCCTATAGAAAATGTAAAAGTTCAAGACAATAATAATATTATTATTACAATACCTGTACAAAAAGGGTTTGCCGTAAGAGATGTGGGGGAAAACTATAAAAAAGGTGAAGTTCTTATTAAAAAAGGGACTATCATAGATTTTGCACATATAGGAGTAATGGCAAGTTTAAATGTAGTTCAGGTTGAAGTATATCAAAAACCTACAGTTGCCATTGCAAGTACCGGAAGCGAGATACTGGATGTTGGGCAGATACAGACAAATAACGCACAAATAAGAAGCTCAAACCATCTGACTTTAGAAGCAATAGCATCAAAACACGGTGCAGATGTAATTCAAATGGGTGTTGTAAAAGATGATAAAGATTCCATAACGGAACTATTGAACAATGCTCTTAAAAATACTGATATTGTTGTAACAACGGGCGGTGTTAGTGTAGGTGACTATGATTATGTAAAAGATGTGATCAAAGATACTCTTGGTGCGGAGGTATTGTTCCAGGGGGTTAATATAAAGCCGGGTCAGCATATACTTTTTGCTCACAAGAAGGGTAAATATATTATAGGACTACCGGGATTTGCCTACTCAAGTACGGTTACATTCCTTTTATATGTACTTCCTTTGATCTTTAAGTTTAAAGGTTCAAATGAAACTTTAAATATAGTAGATGCAATAATAGATGAAGATTATAATAAGAAGCAGTCTAAAACTATATTTAGTGCCTGTAATGTAAATCTAATAAACGGTCAATATATAGTTGACTTTGAAGGGAAGAGAAGCGGTACAAGTGCAATATTGACAAATATGCTTGAGAATCCCGGACTTTTAATACAGGAAGAGGATGACACGGATCTTAAAAAAGGTGACAAAGTAAAAGTTATACTCTTATAACTCTTACTCCAAAGCTTACGTTTTATATCACTTGCTGATGCAAGAATGAACAGTTTGAAAGTTCCTCTTTATCTTCACTGTTTGCGTGAGCTTTAATATCATCAAAACTGTGTATATTTGAATCATACACATAGATAAACACCTCATCCCCTACTTCTAAAAATGTACTCTCTCCAAAATCAGTATAACTAGTAGCTCCTATACTTATAACCATCCCTTCAGGTGAGTTACAATTTTTAATATGTTCGCTAAGATTTTCTAAAGGACCATTATCTTTTTGCTCGTTTAGCTTTTGAATAATCCAATCTTTTAACTGTCCATAGATATAGTTGTAAGTTTTTACGGCACTATCTTCACCGTATTGGTATACTTTACCGTCTCTTTTAAGAAAAGAAGATATATTATAGCTCTCTAAGATTCCATTTGAGTCAAAACTATCCAAAGCTATTATCTGCGATGAGATACCCTTGGTTTCTTCAGCCCAGTTTTTCTTTTCACTTATCTTTTTTGCACCCTCTTTTCTAATAGTACAATCATTATAAGCTGTAAAAAAGTTTGGTATAAAATCTACAACCTTACCATCTTTATATTTTAGCTCACAGATCAAGGCAACCTCAGGTTCCATCTGTAAGTTACCGTCTTTGGTTCTTGGATGTACAATATTTTTACTTGATAGTGGATAGGTACCTAAAAAACTCTCACTGTTTGGCAGATAAAAAGGGAAAATACCTTTGGGTGCATTTTCATCCTCTACTACTACATCCACAAAATCGGATGCTTCACCAGCCTGCTCTAAATGGTGGGCAAAATTTCCGGCTATTCCAAAACCTATAAATTTTTTTAAATGATTCTTGCTCATATTATTCTCTTTTATTATTTTTTACCATTGTATCATAATAATTTTTATGCTATCATATCCGAAATCAATATGGAGGATAGTTATGTCAAATACAACACAAATAGAAACAATAGAATTAGCGGGTACAAAAAGCGGTACTATAAGTATAGCAAATGTTGCTGATCCTTATGGTGCAAACACCGGTGAAGTTACAAGCATCGGTATCTCTTTAGTTGGAGATGAAGTTGAATGGAAAGTTCATATACCAAAAGAAAACATCGATGCAGTAATAGCTGCACTACAAAAAGCAAAGTAATCTTTACTTTGCTTTTACTTCCTATTTTTAACTAATTACTTATTCAACTTTTACTATTATATACTCTTAAAATATAAATATTGGAAATATTATGGAAAAACAAAGCTCTACAGAAAACTTACTAGAACAATATAAAAATGCAGTAGACCTGTCTATGATAGTTTCTAAAACTAATACAAAAGGGGTTATCACCTATGTTAACGAGCAATTTTGTGATATATCAGGTTATACTCAAAGTGAACTTGTAGGACAAAATCATAATATCATAAGACACCCGGATATGGATAAAGATCTCTTCAAACAGCTTTGGGGCACTATCAAATCAAAAAAAGTTTGGAAAGGTCTTGTAAAAAATAAAACGAAAGAGGGAAAAGAATATTTTGTTGACACTGTTATCATACCAATAATAGATGACAATAACAACATTATAGAATATATCGGACTTAGAAATGATATAACAAAACTTTTTGAAAGTGAACGACTTTTAAAAAAAACAAAAACAGATGATCTTACAAAATTAAAAAGCAGAGTTGCACTTATTGAAGATAAAGATCTAAAAGAGGATCAAAAACTTGCCTTAATTGATATAAGATCTTTTAGACATATCAATGACTTTTACGGTCATACCATTGGTGACACTCTACTAAAAGTAGTTGCAAAAGAGTTAAAAGAGTTTTTCAAAGGTTATGAGTGTACACTTTATAGAATACCTATAGATATTTTTGCTGTTTTGACATCTCAAAGAATTGACTCCCTTGAAGATAAAGTAAAAGCATTTAGTGAGTATATATCAACAAAACCTATCAATATAACAGACAGTCATATCTATATCAATATTGTATCGGGACTTGCAACATTTAAAGAGGGTAAAACTATTTATCAGAATGCAGATATTGCACTTCAATATGCCAAATCACATAAAAAACAGTTACAGATATATAATAATGAACTTAATCTTCAAAAAGAGATAGAACAAAATCTACTTTGGACCCAAAGACTAAATGAAGCTATCTATGATGATAAGGTAAAAGCTTTTTATCAGCCCATAATAAACAACAAAACTATGAAATGTGATAAATTTGAATCCCTTGTAAGAATTATTGATGAAAATGAAAATGTAATATCCCCATTTTATTTCCTTGATATTTCAAAACAAACCAAACTATACTCATACCTTACTAAAATAGTATTAGAGCAGTCTTTAGAAAGATTTGAAAATACACCATATAGTTTTTCTATAAATCTAGCCGTAGAGGACTTTGAAAATGAAAAAACTTTAAATATGCTCTTTGATACACTAAAGTATCAAGATATTGCAAATCAAGTGGTATTGGAGATAACAGAGAGTGAGGAGATACAAAACTTTGAACTCATTATTGATGTAATAACCCAATTTAAAAAATATGGATGTAAAATAGCAATAGATGATTTTGGAAGCGGTTACTCAAACTTTACATATCTTATGCAGCTTCAAGCAGACTTTATAAAAATTGACGGCAGTCTGATCAAAAATATAGATACAGATCATTCATCTCAATCTATTGTAAAAGCTATAGTATCATTTGCAAAAGAGATGAATATTAAAACTATAGCAGAATATGTACACAATGAAACTACACTCAATAAAGTAAAGGAACTAGGAATTGATTATTCTCAAGGATTTCATCTGGGTATGCCACAAAAAGGGATCGATATAGATATATCACTATTAGATTGATCTATTCATATTCAATTAACACTTCTTTGGTAAGATACCATGAAAAAATTTCAATAAAAGGAAACAAGATATGAAATATATTATAAGTTTACTACTACTTATAAACACAATATTTGCAAACAACGACTTTCTAAATCCGGAAGATGCTTTTAAAACTTCAGTAATAAAGTCAAAAGAAGATATTACTTTTAATATAAAACTTGATAAAACAATATACCTATACGATGAATATATAGTTGTATCACTGGTAAAACCACAAAATATTGATGTAACTAAAGAGCTTGAAATAAAGAAGGCTGTTGACTACCATGATTTTATGGTTCATTTTGACGAACTGACTGTCAAAGTACCCCTTAAACTTATAAAAGAGAAAATAGGAGATAAACCTTTTGAGATAAAACTTGAATATCAAGGGTGTTCAAAAAAGGGACTTTGTTACTCACCTATGAGTATCTCATATAGTTCAAAAGATGCTTCACCTGAAGCAAAAGATACACAAAAAACCAAACAAACAGTTGTAAATGAAACAGATTCTATAGCCCAAACACTAAAAGAGGGAAATGTTCTTCTTATACTTGCTACTTTCTTCGGCTTTGGTCTGCTTTTAGCTCTTACACCTTGTATCTTCCCTATGATACCTATACTTTCAAGCATCATAGTAAGACAGTCTGACTCATCTG
This sequence comes from Campylobacterota bacterium, assembly GCA_034717895.1. Lineage (GTDB taxonomy): Bacteria > Campylobacterota > Campylobacteria > Campylobacterales > Arcobacteraceae > JAIOSF01. The sequence continues at coordinate 21,116 of JAYEMD010000149.1, forward strand.
GAAATATGTCTTCATCAAAAGGGTTTATGCTTTCACTTGTATATGTACTTTCAATGAGTGTAGCATATACTCTTGCTGGTGTAGCAGCAGGAGTTTTTGGTGCCAATATCCAAGCGATGCTTCAAAATCCATATGTGATTATATCGTTTGCAGCTATCTTTGTGGCTCTTGCATTTTCTATGTTTGGATACTATGAGATAGGTCTGCCAAACTCTTGGATGTCAAAGATAAACAAAGCAAGTGATACAAGCAGCAGACACGGTGGATATAAAGGTGTGGCTGTTATGGGATTCCTGTCTGCTCTTATTGTTGGACCTTGCGTTGCTCCACCCCTTGCAGGTGCTTTAATATATATAGGTCAAACAGGTGATGCACTATTAGGCGGTGCAGCTTTATTTGTTATGAGTCTTGGTATGGGTATTCCTCTTCTTGCAATTGGTCTAGGGGCCGGTAAATATATGCCAAAACCAGGTGGCTGGATGACTATAGTATCTAAAGTGTTTGGTGTGGTTATGCTTGGTATTGCCATATGGATGCTTGAAAGGATAGTACCTTTTTATGTAACTATGCTTCTAACTATTGCTTTACTTATGGGTAGCGCTTTTTATCTTATTAAAAATGGAAATAAATTCGGTAAAGGTGTAGCAGCTGCTTTGATGTTAGCTTCAACTGCATTTGTTATGATTAGTGTAAACTCTCAAAAACAAGAGAAGCTGCAATTTACATATGTAAAAACCGTACAAGAGCTTGATAATCTTGTATCAACATCTAAAAAACCTGTTATGGTAGACTTTTGGGCTACTTGGTGTGTTAGCTGTAAAGAGCTTGATAATATCACCTTTAAAGATCCTGCTGTAAAAGCAGAGCTTTCAAAATATATTTTGGTAAAAGTTGATGTTACAAAAAACAGTGAGGAAGATAAAGCTTTAATGAAAAAATTCAAGCTCTTTGGTCCACCTGCATTGATATTCTATGAAAACGGTAAAGAGGTCAAACAAAAAAGGATCATAGGGTTCAAATCTCCTGAGGAATTCTTAAAGATAGTAAGATAATGGATATTTTACACTATATAGACAGAGGCGGTATAATAGTATATATACTTATTACCATGAATATAATCGGTTTTACAATTATGTTCTGGAAAAGTATAGTACTTTTAAATGCAAAAAGAGATATATCCAATATTGCCTCATCTATAATATCTCAACTTAAGCTAACCGTAAACTACGAAGTTGCACAGATACAAGCAGAAGTTATATATAAAGTAAAAAAACTTGAAAGTGGTCTTAATACCATAAAAATAATTGCTTCACTTTCTCCTCTTCTTGGACTTCTTGGTACGGTTATTGGTATTTTAAATTCCTTTGACTCTATCAGTATAGCAGGACTTGGCGACCCGTCCGTATTTTCAAAAGGGATAAGTATAGCACTTATTACAACTGTTGCGGGACTTATTGTAGCTATTCCCCACTATATTGGCTACAACTATTTCGTAGGCGGTCTGGACAATCTGGAAACTGCCTTGGAAAAAGAGATCCTAAACAAAATAAAATGAAAAAAAGAAGGGAACAACTAGCGCCTGATCTTACACCTCTTATTGATGTGGTGTTTATACTTCTTATCTTTTTTATAGTAAGTTCAGTATTTAAAAAAGAGGAGCTGGCACTACAGCTTGACCTGCCCTCATCTGACGCACAAGAGCAAGAAGTTGAAATAAAACAACTTAATATTGAACTCTCAAGCAACAAACTTGCCTACTTGGGCAAAGAGATCACTTTTGAGAATCTTGATATAAAACTATCAAATATAACAAAAAAAGATAAACCTGTAATTGTTAGGATCGATAAAGAGGTAAAGTATGAGAGAGTAGTAAAGATACTGGATATACTTCAAAAGCACTCTTTAAATAACCTTGCACTTATTACAAAATAGCTCTAATACAAACTATCCATATCAATTGAAGCATTGGGTGACTTTATGGAGTGAAGTACTCCAAGTAGTGCTTTTGTATCTTTTGATCTTAAAAGAAGCTCATACCTGTATCTGGAAGCTATTTTAAATATATTGCTCTCCCCAAAACCAACTATCTGAACATCTTTGTTATTCATAAATCTTTGAATATAAGTTTCCATATCACTTTTTGCAATTAGCGCATTCTTATGAGCAAAAACAACCCTTGCAAATCTTACATAGGGAGGGTATAGATCAACTCTTTGCTCCAGCTCATCTTTTAAAAAGTCTTCATAGTCGCTGACACTTAGATAGTTATTGAAGAACTCTTCATTTTTTGTTTGTATAAGAACTTCCCCGCACCCTTTTCTGCCGCTTCTTCCTGCTATTTGAATAAGCAGGGATAGTGCTTTTTCTCTTACTTTATAGCTTGTCATATTTAATACAGAATCTATCCCCAAAACAACTGCCAAAGTTACATTGTGGTAGTCATGCCCTTTTGAGAGCATCTGAGTACCTACGAGTATATCTATTTTGTTATCATTAAAATCTTTTAATACTTTTTTTAGTTTTGTCTGAGTGGTTATAGAATCTCTGTCAAACTTTGCAACTGTTTTTTCACAAAAGATCTCTTGAAGTTTTTCATACACTTCTGCCGTACCCAGCCTGTAACTCTCAATTGCTCCTGTTTTACAAGAGGGACATAACTCTGGTATAGCCTGAGTATAGTTACAATAGTGACAAACAAGAGCATTTTTATTTTTATGAAGGCTTAGACTAACTGAACAAAAAGGACACTCAACTGCCTTACCGCAATCTTTACATACCTGATATTTAAAATTTGCCCTTGTGGGAAGAAACACTATAACCTGTTCATCTTTTAATATGGTTTGTTTTATCTTTTGTATCACTGTTTCACTAAGACCCAAAGGGGAGGTGTCATAGTTGATAGTTTTTTGTGAGTCAAAAAATGTTTTTTTGATCCTTATATAGGGTACTTTGTGAAAACTGGACAAACTGGGAGTCGCACTTCCAAGTATAACTTTTGTATCGTATTTACTTCCAATATAGATACAAAGATCTTTTACATTTACCCTTGGTTTTTGATCAGCTTTATAAGAGTCGTCATGCTCCTCATCAACCACTATAAGTCCAAGATCCCTAAAGGGTAAAAAAAGTGCAGATCTTGCACCGGCTATTATTTTCACTTTTCCTCTTAAAAGTTCATCTATGATTTTATCTTTTGTTTTCTTTTGTATCTTTGAGTGCCAGATAGCAATAGAATCTTTAAAAACCTTTTTAAGTCTTTTTTCCATCTGAGCCGAGAGTGATATCTCGGGGATAAGTAAAAGTGCCTGTTTATCTTTTGCTATAATATCTTCTATAGCTTTTATATATATCTCTGTTTTACCGCTTCCTGTATTTGCAAACAGAAGGCTTGTATCTTTTTCCATACAAAACTCATATGCATCTTGCTGCTCTTTAGATAGGACTATACCACTTTCTATCGGTTCTTTTTGTTCCTTTTTTAAAACATCATAAAAAGGTGTATTTACCCCCAAAGCTTCACCCATAGAGCATACATAATATTTTGATATAAAAGATGCTGTTTCAAGCATCTTCTTATCATAGTAGTATTGTGTTATATTCTCTATATTTACACATCTAAAAGATGGTTTTTCAACTTTTTTAAGTATCACGCCCTCTAAAAGTTTAGGTCTGTTTTGAAGCTTCACCTCAACCTTTACACCCTCATTTATATCTTCACTGCTTTGATATGTTAAAGGCTCCAAAGGGGACTTTAAAAGTGCTATCTCATAATAATTCACTGCATCAACTCTTCACAATATGGTTTATCAAAATCACAGTCAAAGGTAAAATTCTCTTTGTCATAAATAAACTCAACACTAGTATCATTATCCACATATACAAAGTAACTGCTGTTTGATATTTTTTTCCATGATCCTGTTTTTGGAGTATCTGAGGTGTCTAATGGATATTTTAAAATCTTTCCAAAAAGTTGACCCTCTTCACTATCAAGTGATTCTATCTCATTATACTCATTTGAAAGGATCATTTTATTTTTATAAGATAAAAGAGCTTCCCTTATAAATGCTATATCAGCTCTTATTTTGACCAAATTTGTTTTATCTATGGAGGATCCGAATTTCGGTACTGCTACGACGGCAATAAGTGCAATGATTGCTATTACGAATATCACCTCAATAAGGGAAAAACTTTTTTTCAAAATACCTTTCCTCTTATCCTGCAATATATTTTTCTACACCCTTTAGTGCATCATCGTTTATCTTAACTTCCAAGTCCATAAGATATAGATCTTTTAGATCATAAGTTTCTAGCTTTACCATATCTTTTGCTGTTGTTATTATTGAGTAACCTTCATATTTGTTTTTTATATACTCTATATCTTCTTTTGAAAAATTGTGATGATCCGGATAGTCTTCCATAATTATATCGTTTGGAAGATACTCTAAAAGTCTTTGGGGCTTTGAGATAGCAGTTAAAAGAAGAAGTTTTTTTGGAAGTGTTTCTACCACTTCTTCTTCTTTTTTAAATGTAACTACTCTATTAAAATCACTCCCCTCTTTTAGCACACAAGGTACAAATGAGTACATCATCTTTGTATCTCTATATCCACCTGTAGGAAGACAAAATATATTTTCAGGTTCTTTTTGGGGTCTTATTAAAATATCATATTTTTTTATCTCATGCTTATTAAAGCCGTCATCCAAAAATACAACTTTACACTCAAGCTCTTTTGCTTTTAATATCCCCTCTATTCTGTTTTCACTTACTATAACCACACTGTTTGGTAATGATCTTGCCAACAGCATAGCTTCATCACCGCTTACAGTTACATCTTCTAGGATCTTGCCCCTATTTGAGATAACAAACAAACCTTTTGATTCTCTTCCGTAACCTCTTAATATAACAGCGCTCTCTTTCTTATCTTTTGCAAGAGCTATGGTTACGGGAGTTTTACCCGTTCCTCCCACAAGAAGATTTCCCACACTTATAACAGGGATCCCCATATCAAAAGTTTTTTTTGAAACTCTAAGATAGGTTGTAACGACACAATAGATAAGCGTCAAAGGGAGAAGAAGTATCCCTATAAGCCGCTGAATCGGTGTAGGGAAGAACAGATATTGCTCAAGCCATCTTACAAAAAATCGTTTCAATCTATATCCAAGAGGTAGAGACTTTTTTAATCGTATCACAAACATAGATCACATCATCATCGCTCATAGAAGGATATATAGGCAAAGATAGAATCTGTCCGTAATTTGAAAGTGCATTTCCGTATGCTGTTATTTTTAATTTATATTTTTTCTTATAATATGTAAGAAGATGAAGAGGTATATAGTGAAGTCCCGTAGATACCCCCTCCTCTTTTAAAGCACGTGCAAAACCGTCTCTGTTTTTTGTGATTTTTATTATATACTGAGAAAAAATATGCTCTTCATCATATGCCGGTCTTATTATATGTTTTACATCACTTAACTGTTCATCATATATCTTTGCTATCTCTTGCCTTCTTTCACAAAATGCGTTTGTTTTGTAAAATTGTGCAAGACTAAATGCTGCTTCTAACTCTGTCATATCATATTTGTATCCTATATCTACAACATCGTAGATATAATCAAGATTTCCATAGGCATCAAAAGTTGTATTAATTGCATGGGTTCTTAAAAGTTTTGCCCTGTTTGCTATTGACTCATCACTTGTTACTATAAAACCCCCTCTGCTTATTGCAGATTTACTGTTTGAGTAGTTTGTAGAAAATATCGTCATATCAGCTTCTAAAGAGCCTACCATCTGGTCATGGTACATAGCACCAAGAGCACTCGTGGCATCTTCTATTATAAGAATATTATACTTTTTACCTATTTGGTAAACTCTGTTTAAATCAGGTATTGCACCTGCAACAAAGGTTAAGATTAAAGCTCTTAGTTTTTTAGAGTTATTTTCTTCCAAGTAGGCTTCTAGTTTATCAAGGTCTATATTGAAACCGTTTGATTCAATATCGATAAATACAGGCTCTGCATCAAAATGTCTTACAGTTTCAGGAAGATTTACAAAAGAGTTAACACTCATTAGAACCTTATCTGCTCTTTTTAGTTCCATTGCACTTAAAGCTAAGTGAAGTGCAGATGTTGCATTATTTGTAGCTATTGCATGTTTTACACCGATAAAATCAGCAATCTCTTTTTCAAGCTCTTCAACTTTACTACTGCTTGTAAGCTCATTTTCAAGAACATCTTTTACTAGTTTAAATTCCTCTTCATCAATAGTAGGTTTAAAAAATGGGATTGTTCTTTCGTTTTTATGGTTCTTTAACATCATACTATCCTTAAAAGTTAAAATCAATATTTGCTATTGTAGGCATTTTACCTTTAAAGGCATTTGCTTTTATTCTGTATATAAGCATATCTATAAGCTTCTCATCCACACCGTCTTGCACAAGCTGTTCTTTTGAAATGTTTTCATCCACAAGTTTTTTTAATACATCATCCATGGTTTTATAAGAGTAGCCAAGCTCCTCTTCATCACTTTGACCTTCCCAAAGATCTGCACTTGGTTTTTTATCACAAATACTTGAAGGAAGCCCTAAAAATCTTGCAAATTCAAACTCATCGGATTTGTACATTTTCCCTATTGGGTTGATTGCACATGCAGTATCACCGTATAGTGTACCGTAACCTAAAAGTATTTCAGATTTGTTGCTGGTACCGATTACAAGTGCTGAATCTCTTGCCGAGATATCGTAAAGTACCGACATTCTCATTCTTGCACTAAAATTACCCACCCTTAAAGGTGTAGCCTCTATATTTGAGAAATACCCCTCAACCATTGGTGCAATAGATACTATCTCATAAGAGATACCAAATTTTTTACATAACTCTTTTGCATCATCCAAACTAGCATCACTTGAATACTGGGAAGGCAACATAACTGTATGAAGATTATCTCCAAAAGCCTCTTTACAAAGTACTGCAACCACAGCCGAATCAAGTCCGCCGCTTAATCCAAGCACAACCTTTTTAAGACCTGTAGCAGCTACTTCATCTTGTAAAAACTTTATCATCTGATGCTTTATATTTTCAAAATTCATCCACTTCCTTTGATAAAAATAATAAGGGCACATCTAAGCTATGAACATAGGAATTTTTAGAGGTGCCCACAATTATATCATTTTAAACCTAATATAATTTATTTAGTTTTATATTTACTAAATAATAATATTTATTGTTTACTATTCTGCTCAATTATTATCTGTTTAAGTTCTTTGATCTCATTTTTCAACTCTTTAACTTCAAGTACTGTTTCATCCTCTTTTTCACAACTGTCTGCTGCAAGTTCACTCATAGCATCTACTACAACCGCTACGATTAGATTTATCATAATAAAAGTTACCATAAAAATAAAAGGGATAAAGAACATCCAGGCATTTGGATCTACCTCCATAATAGGTCGAACTATCCCCATAGACCAGGACTCTAAGGTCATAATCTGGAACAGGGTGTAAAAAGACTCCCCTAAAGTACCGAACCAGCGTGGAAAACTATCTCCGTACAGGTGTGTAGCCATAATTGCAAAAATATAAAAGAACAACATAAGAAGCCCTGCAATTGACGCCATACCCGGTATAACTTTTACCAATGCTAAGATAATTTTTCTCATTTGAGGAACTACTGTTATAAGTCTAAATAGTCTTAAAACTCTAAGTACCCTGAATATCTCAAAGCCGTTTGAAGCAGGGGCTAAAGATATTGCAACTATAGTAAAATCAAACAAACTCCAAGGATCTTTAAAAAATGAAACCCTGTGAACATAGATACGAAGGATTATCTCTATTGTAAAGATAAATATAACAAGTCTGTCAAAAAGATTTATAAAAACCCCGTAATCTGACATTATGGATTTTGAAGTTTCAAGCCCCATTGTTATACCGTTTAGTATAATCAATGCCACTATAGCATTTTGAAACATTTTACTCTCTACAAAAATTTTAATAAAACCATACATTTAAATACCTCTTAAAATAAAAATATTAGTACTAAAGAACTAAAAAGAATTTGAAAGATAAAAATATACGAAGCAACGGCAAATGCACCTGAACCGCTTTGTTTTATTGTTTTAAAATTTATCTTTAAACCTATTGCCGCCATTGCTACTAAAAGAAGGGTGTGACTCACCCACGAAATAGAGTCCACTGCAGCCTGCGGTAAAATACCTAAAGAGCTCAAGATAGAAAAAAATATAAATCCTATTATAAATAACGGTATATTGTTTTTTCCCTTATCTTTACTATCATCATTTGTTCTTTTCTTTGCAACATAATATATAAGTATAAGAACTATGGGAGTGAGCATAAGAACTCTACCCATCTTTACAATAGTAGCACTCTGCCCTGCACTATCACCCATACTAAATCCAGAAGCTACAACCTGTCCAACTGCTTGAAGTGTATTTCCTATAAGAATACCGGCATCAATATCACTAAGACCCAAAATAAATGTACCTATTAATGGAAGTAAAAATATCCCTATGGTTCCCAAAAAATTAACAATAGCAACAGCAAGTCCCGCTTTTTGTTTATCTAACCCTACAATATCTTTAGTAGCAGCAATTGCAGCACTTCCACATACACCGTTACCGATACCCAAGATCAAAGCAAAATCCTTATCAAACTTCAATACTTTTGCGATAAAAAGAGCAAATAAAAGTGTAGCAGCCAATGCAACCACTATCAACAATATAGATTTAATACCAAGATCAGATAATATAACAAAATCAAGATTGATACCCATAAAAGCAATAGCAAAAGAAAGCAGAGTCTTTTCACTGTATGTGATACCCATCTCATATTTATTATGAAGGTTTATTGTATTTCCAACTATAGTACCGATTATAATCGCAAGTGCCACTGAACCTACAGGTATAATATTAGAGATAAGTACCCCTGCTGCCCCTACTGCTGCAGATAATAATATTCCGTGAATTAAATTCATTTGATAGTTCTCTTTATTTATAATATATTTTAAATATTTGTATAGTGATAATAGTATCTATACACAATTGATAACGTAACATTTCAGCGTTCTAAAAAGCCTTTAATATTGGTATCTCTTCTATTTTTTGAAAGTGTATAGTAATATATTTTAAAATCTACTTACTAATAATTTTACCTTTTTAAATTGATAAAGTTTTGATAAAACTACTTTTTATTTTTTATGAGCTTGATATATTTCTTAATTTTAACTTTTCAATTTGTATAATTAAATAATCCCCCTAATCAACAATTTGATAAAAAAGTATTATAAAATATTACAAAAGAGAGATAATTAATAAGATACTTACTTATTACCCATGCAAGAAAAACTATTTTAGCAGTTTGATTTGATTTTGCTTTAGTTTTTAGATTTACTGGTCTGTTTTTGTAGGATATTTCAAATTTCCTTTTAAGAGATTATCCCTATATTTTAAGATATCCTCTTTTTTAAAAACTTGTAATCCCTAGAACCTAAAAATGGTTTAATATGATTAGTGTATTTGTCCCGTTGCTGTTTTTTTCTCTTCAAAATATATTTCGGCTAGTTTATCAAGGTTTAAAGAGCGTACTAAATGGATTAATATAACAGATATGATCATCCTCTTTAGTTAATGTATCTAAATGTTAATGATAACTTTCAACTCTCCAATATTGAACTATTTTATTAATATTTTGTCTTTTGTTGTAGTTGTAAAGAGAATAATGTTTATATCTAAAATTAACCATATTTTAAATCCTTATTTAAGTTTTAGCAAAGGTTTAGCACCTTTTAATTAAACAAATATTTACACAAATCGCCAATTCACACTTAAAGTTCTATACTCCAAATGAAATATTTTTCAAGGAGTTTTCAAGAAAAAAAGCGGCATAATTTAATGGATTAATTTAGGTGGTTTTGTTGCACTTATGATGTGAATTGTCGTTATTAAAAATTGCACTTACTTTTCTAATTGGCGATTATATATTTTTAGGCATTAAAAAAGCCTTGGTCAAACAGTCATAAACTGCTTAACCAAGGCTTGTATGGTGCGGATGAGAGGACTCGAACCTCCACACCGTTAGGCACCAGATCCTAAGTCTGGCGTGTCTACCAATTTCACCACATCCGCATAAGTGGTACTCCCTGAACGATTCGAACGTTCGACCTACGCCTTAGAAGGGCGTTGCTCTATCCAGCTGAGCTAAGGAAGCTTCCGTAAATTTGAGTTGAAATTATATCTAAGTAAACTTAAACTTTCATTTAGTAAATGGGGTAAGTAATGGGAATCGAACCCACGACCTTCTGAACCACAACCAGACGCTCTAACCGACTGAGCTATACCTACCATCAAGATCGATATAAGTTTAATTATAAATTTCGTATTTTAAATAACATGGTCGGAGTGAAAGGACTCGAACCTTCGACCCCCTGGTCCCAAACCAGGTGCGCTACCAGGCTGCGCTACACTCCGAACTACTTTTAAAGATGTTCTCTTTAAATGTGGCGGAATTATATACAATTTCTTTTTAAAAGTCAAGAGTATTTTGAATAAATTTCAAAATTTATCTATTTTCAATGATAAGTACCAATAAAAAAGCCATAAAAAAAGGGGAAAGTCTAACTTTCCCCTTTTGTATTAATTGTATTTTATTTAAAACTGAATAAGTCCATCTATAGGTGAACTAGCCGTTGCATAAGGCTTTTTAGGAATTCTTCCCGCTTTATACCCTAATCTTCCTGCTATAGTAGCATGCTTGAATGCTTCTGCCATAGCCATTGGATCTTGCGCTTGAGCAATTGCCGTATTGGCAAGTATACCCTCTGCGCCTAGCTCCATAGCGTATGCAGCATCACTTGCACACCCAAGTCCTGCATCAACAATAACAGGTACATTTACCGCATCTTTGATAAATGCAATATTGTAAGGGTTTTGAATTCCTAGTCCACTTCCTATTGGAGCAGCAAGCGGCATAATAGCATCAGCCCCTGCACTTTCTAGTTGTTTTGCAATAATTGGATCATCTGAAGTATATGCCATAATTGTAAAACCCTCTTTTTTTAGAACTTCACATGCTTTTATAGTCTCTATTACATCAGGGTATAGAGTTTTTTGTGCATCACCGATAACTTCAAGTTTAATAATATCTATTCCCGTAGCTTCTCTCATAAGTCTAAATGTTGTAATAGCCTCTTCTGCCGTAAAACATCCAGCAGAGTTTGGAAGAAGTTTTACATTTGTATCTTTAAAGTAGTCAAGAAGGTTCTCTTCATCTGGATTTGTAATGTTTACTCTTCTTATAGCTACTGTTATAAGTTCACTTCCACTTGCAAGTGTTGCATCTTTTGTTGTTTGAAAATCTTTGTATTTACCGCTTCCTACAATAAGTCTGCTGTTAAATTCATATTTACCGATTTTTAGAATGTTATCATTCATTTTGTGTTTCCTTTAATAAATTTTTTATAATCTTTACTGATTTTTGTGATTTTTATTCCGATAATTTCAGGCAAATCATAGCTATGATTTTCTTTAATCTTCCTTTTGATCTGTTTGTAGTTTTCTTTTTTGGTTTTGATTGTAAGTAAATATTCCTTATCTTCACATCTTTTATTTTCCCAAATATAAAAAGAATCTATTTTAGATATCTGTATACAAGCAGCTAACTTCTTTGATAATAATATATCTGCTATTTTTTTTGCCTCTTTTTTAGAACTACATGTTGTATTTACAATAAAAGGTTTCATATCTTTCTTATCCCCTCTATTAAATCATCAGGTGTCATTGCATAATTGTTGTATGTAAACAAAGAAGCTGACCTTGTATGTGCCAAACTTGCAGTAAGTGCTGCATCTAAAGCACTATATCCTTGCGCAAGTAATGAACCTATAAGTCCTGCAAGCACATCTCCGCTTCCTCCAAAACTTAGTTTTGAACCTCCATAGCTGTTTATATAGATATTATCTCCATATCCTATTAGTACATTTGCACCTTTTAAAAGAAGTACTATATTTGGGTATTTTTTACAAAAGATCTTAAGATATTTAAATCTGTTGCTTTGTAACTCTTTTATATCTATATTGGCAAGACCACAAATACTTAAAAGTGAGCAGAACTCTTTTGGGTGGGGAGTTAGTATCACATTATCTTTTTTAAGTACTTTTAGTATATCCTCTTCATAAAAAAGATCTGCATCTATAACCTTAGAGATATTATTTTCAAGTATCGATATTATCTCATCTTTATTATAATTACCAAGCCCCATACCAATAGCTATTGCAGTTGTATTATCAGGTATTTTATGTGCTTCCATTATATGATCCGGCAGATCTATATTTGCATGACCAATCACACTTACCAAACCTGCCCCAAATATAAATCCAGCTTTTGCACACAGTTTTGCTGCACCTAATTTACTACCTGATACTACTGAAAGATGTCCAAAAGTTCCTTTGTGTGTATTTTGTGTTTCCCTAAAAGGAAGTTTCATATCATCATATTTTAAAAGATATGTATCTGTTTCACCCTCATAAAGATCTCTTTGTAGTCCAAGGTTTGATATAGATATATCACCCGTATAGTCTTTTACCTCATCTGTAAATAAAGATCGTTTAAGTGCACCCATTGTTACGGTTATATCTGCTTTGAATCCATTTGAGTTTATGCAGCCTATCTTATCTATACCGCTTGAGATATCACAGGCAATTTTAAAAGCTTTTATTTTATTTATAATCTCTATAATCTTTTGTGAGTTTTCATCAAGTTCTTTATTTAGTCCGCTTCCAAATAAGCAGTCAACGACTACATCATACTTTTCTAAAAGCACCTCATAACTGATAGTTGCATCACAGCCTATATTTTGGGCCCTTTGCAGCTGAACTCTCCCCATCTCACTTTTTGTTCCAAAAGGTAAAAACAATTTTGCATCATAGTTTCCCACAAGCAGTCTTGCCAATGCTATACCGTCAGCCCCATTGTTTCCCGTACCAGATACTATAAGTACAGATGAGTTTTTTTGAAACTTTTGTTCTATAACTCTAAGGATAGATGAAGCTGCATGCTCCATAAGTATATCTTCACTTAATTCAAACTGTTCGTAGCATCTTCTATCTAAACTACCAACCTCTTCAAAAACTTTTTCCATAGCTACAACCTTTTATTTTTTACGAAACTTCCAACCGTCAGCTTCTAAAACTTCTACAATTCTATCTTTTACATCGCCTTGAAGCTCAAGCCACTCATCTTTTAAGGCACCTCCGCAGGCAAGTTTTTTCTTTAAAAGTTTTAAAACATCTTTTTTCTCTTTATCACTCATATAAAATCTTCCCACAAGTGTTACGGGCTTCCCTTTTCTTTTTTCAAAGGTAAATACAAGCTGATGTTCACTTTTAGAAATTTTTTGGATTGAAGTTTTCTTCTCTTTTAGTTTTGATGTTTCCCAGCTGTCACCTTCAAGATTTGCACCCATTGTAAACATACTTTTCCTTTTTTATTTTCTACAGATATAAAAAAAGGGACTTTAGAGTCAAACTCTAAAATCCCTTCATATATAATAAGCTTGTTATTATAGTAAGCTGTTGATTTTATCAGCAAACGCTTGCTTAGATGCAGCACCAACCATAGTATCTACAACTTCACCGTCTTTTAAGAAAACGATTGTAGGTATAGATCTAACACCAAATTTCATACTTAGGTCTTGTTGCTCATCTGTGTTTACTTTACAAATAGCAGCTTTACCTTCAAACTCTTCAGCTAACTCTTCGATAACAGGAGAGATCATTCTACAAGGTCCACACCATGGAGCCCAGAAGTCTACTAGTGCAACACCCTCTTTTGTTGTTGCTTCAAAGTTATCATTAGTTAATTCAATGTATTTACCCATTGTTTATCCCTTTATTATTTAAATTTCAAAAATTGTACACTTTTTTTTCTTTATTAAAAGTTAAGAATATTTTTAAATTAAATTTTTCCTTTTTTATTTTATATTTATGGCAAATTATGTAGCATTTTGGAATAATATACAAATAATTTACAAAAAGAAGAAAAATGCAAAATAAAATAAAACTTTTAAAAGAAGAGATATCAAAACAGGTAATAGGTCAAGAGCATATGATAGATGCACTTTTAGCCGGTCTTTTTACAAATGGCCACGTACTGCTTGAAGGGGTCCCGGGACTTGCAAAAACCACTACTATAAATGCTATGGCAAAGTCATTAAATCTTGACTTTAAAAGAGTTCAGTTCACACCTGATCTTCTTCCTAGTGATATTATCGGTGCTCAAATATACGATATGAAAAGTACAGAGTTTAAAATAAAAAAAGGTCCTGTATTTACAAACCTTCTTTTAGCAGACGAGATAAACAGAGCGCCTGCTAAAGTACAATCGGCACTTTTAGAGGTGATGCAGGAGCGTCAGGTAACTATAGGTGAAACTACATATAAAATAGATGAGCCGTTTTTGGTACTGGCCACACAAAATCCGGTAGAACAAGAGGGTGCATATTCTCTCCCTGAAGCACAGCTGGATAGATTTATGTTTAAAATAGTTGTGGGGTACAATACAAAAGAGGAGGAGTATCATATAGCAAAGCTAGCAGCAAACTCAACCTTTGAAACTGTAAATGCAGTCTTGTCAAAAGAGGATATATCAACTATAAAGCAGGATGTTAAAAATATACATATAGATGAACAGCTGGAAAAATATATAGTAGATATTGTTTTTGCCACAAGATATCCGCAAGACTATGGGCTTGAAGAGATAAAAGACCTACTGCAATTCGGTGCAAGTCCAAGGGCTACTATTGATATGTTTAAAGCTGTTAAAGCAAAAGCATATATAAGAGGTCATGACTATGTAAGTCCCGTAGATATTGCACTGTGTGTAAAAGATGTATTAAGACACAGAATTATTTTAAGCTATGAAGCTATGGCTAGTGATATAGACGCAGACAGTATCATCCAAAAAATTATGGAGAAGATACCTGTACCCTAAGGTTCTTTTCTCTCTTTTTTGGTTTTTAATATATTTCTAATTAAGAGTAAAATAAAACCAAAAGCTATGGTACCGTTAATAAGTGCATTTAGTGTATCACCCTCACTATAAAAACTAAATGCCAGATAAGTAAATAGGACAGATATGATAAGACACACTAACTCATCCTTTTCATCTGCCGTTTATTTTTACCTGACATATTAACTTTATCACTTCTTATTACTATATCACTGTACTGCCTTAAAAAAGAAGGAAGCTTTCTACCGCCAACCCTTAAGATATCTTCCACCATAATTGCAGCAATCTGCTCTTTGTTCTGAGCTTGAACTTCGCACATAAAGTCAAACAGGAACTTTGCCAGACGATCTAAAGATATCTGCCATGTGCTGTATGTCTGTTCATAAAGCCAAGCGGTAAACTGATCAAAGGTTTTATATACACTTTTCTCTTTTACCATGTTTTTAAATGTTTTTATAAAGTTACCGCTGTTATACACCAAGTCCCAGTATCTTGCAAATCTTTTCATATGCTGCATCTTTTCAAACGGTATATGATCATTGCACAGTATATCGTAAGGGGGTATCTCACTGTATACCATACCAAATACCTCATCATGTCTGTTTAACGTTGTACCTGAGAGTTTTTTTAGAACTCCAACCTGTACTTCCGAACTGCTTATATTACACAGATAGTCAAGATTCTCCCCAAAACTTTCAATAGTTTCACCGGGAAGTCCAATGATAAGGTCAAGATGGATATGAGCATTGGTTTCGTTTTCCAAAAAACTTATATTCTCTTTTATTTTTGGGATATTGAGGTTTCTTTTAATGTTTCTTGCTATATCCTCTTTTAGTGTTTGTATACCTATCTCTAGCTGTAATGCACCGGGGGGAAACTGCTTGATCTTTTCTCGTAACTTTTCAGGGAAATTATCGGGTATCACCTCAAAGTGTACCGTATAAGGTTCATCTTTTTCTAAAAAGAACTCTATTAGTTTTGTGGCATATTTTATATTTAGATTAAAAGTTCTGTCTATAAACTTGTAGTTTCTTACACCTTTTTGCCAAAGTATCTCAAACTCTTTTAAAAGCTTATCTATATCAAAGTTTCTTACTTTTTTATCTATAGATGATAGGCAGAATTCACAAGAGAATGGACACCCTCTTGAAGCCTCCACATAGATATATCTATGTTCCACATCGTTTTCATTGTAATACTCATAGGGTAAATTTACATTTTTTAGATCCAAAAGTTTTGGGGGAAATATCTTTTGAGTTATAGTTTTATTATCAAGAAGATCACGGCAAAGCTCATAAAACTGCACCTCACCCTCCCCTTGTATAATATGATCTGCTATAGTAAGATCAACCCTAAAAGGTTCATAGCTGGCCTCAGGACCTCCTAATACTACAATCGTATTGGGGCTTACTTTTTTTATAATATGTACCAGTTCATATACGTCTGTCACATTCCAGATATAAACACCGATTGCAACGATCTTTGGCTTGTATGAGAGAATACTAAGTGCAATATCCTGCATCCTCTCTTTTATCACATACTCTTTTATCAAAGATTTTGGCTGTAACTCTTTTAGATTTGCGTAAAGATACCTAAGCCCTATTGCACTGTGTGAATATCTTCCGTTGAGTGTTGTAAGTATAATATCGGTCAAATTTTTCCCTATCATTTTTATATAAGCGTATTGTAGCAAAAATATGATAGAATGCCACAATGAAAATCGCGATACTATCAGACTCTCACAGAAAAACCGACCTTACAGATGATGCAATCCAAATGCTAAAAAGCAAAGGTGCGTCATATCTTATACATGCAGGGGATCTGGAGATACAAGAAAACCTTGAACTTTTAAAGAATTCCCAGCTTATATATACAAGCGTCTTTGGAAACAATGATCATAATCTAGTGCAACATCAGCATCAATACAATATAAATAAAGAGCCCTATTACTTTAAAATAAAAGAGCTGAAATTCAAGCTAATGCATCTGCCTTACTATATGAGTGCAGATACTGATATAGTCGTATTTGGTCATACACACTATTTTGAGACAAAATATGAACACGATACCTTGTTTATAAACCCGGGTGAGATATGTGCAAGAAATAAAAATCTTACAGAGTGTGTACTTCTAACAATAAGTGAAGAGAGATATATCGTAGAGTATAACTTTAAAAAACCCAATGAAAAAACATGGGAAACAAAAACAATAGAACATGAAAGACAATAGAGATGGATAATAACACAATATATTTATGTGCAATATGCAATATAGAAAGTGGAACTTGCAACGAAGACTGCAAATTTTGTACACAAAGTGTAAAATACAAAGCAGATATAGAAAGATACAAAAGAAAAGATATAGATACAATAGTCCAAGAAGCTAAAAAAGCACGAGAAAACAAAGCTATCGGTTTCTGTCTGGTAACTGCGGGGAAAGGTCTTACGGAAGATAGACTAAAGTTTGTTTGCCAAGCAGCAAGAGCAGTAAAAAAAGAGAATCTTGGGCTAAAGATCATTGCTTGTAACGGAACAGCAACACTAGAGCAGCTTCAAGAGTTGAAAAAAGCGGGTGTGGACAACTACAACCACAACCTTGAAACCTCAAGAGAGTTTTATGATAAGATCTGTACCACTCATGACTGGGATGAAAGATATGAAACCTGTAAAAACGTTACAAAAGCAGGTTTAAAACTTGTATGCGGAGGGATATTCGGTCTTGGAGAAACACAAGAGGATAGAGTATCTATGCTTAAATCTATAGCATCACTAGAACCTGTGAACGTACCTATAAATTTTTTCCATCCAAATAAAGCACTTCCTATAGTTGAAAACTCTATATCTAAAGAGGAAGCCTTTAAACTTATAGAGCTAACAAAACAGATGGTGCCAAATGCCCATAAAATAATGGCAGCAGGGGGTCGTGAACTTATGTTTGGCAAAGATCAGTATAAAATATTTGATCATGGCTGTAACTCTATAGTGATCGGGAACTACCTTACCACAAAAGGGAACAGTGCCCTTAGAGATATTGAAGCTATAGAATCATTAGGGTATAATATAGCAGAAACTTGTGAAGATAAAGGGCGTTAAAAAAGATGACAAATGAAGTATCGATCATTATTACCCTATCTGTAATAATCTTCGCATCACCGTTAATATCTAAAATCATAAAGATACCTACTATACCTATAGAGATCATCTTGGGCTCTGTTGCCGTATCTTTGTCTTTGATACATGAAAATCATATTTTTACCCTTGTTGCGGAACTTGGATTTTTATATCTTATGTTCTTGGCAGGTTTGGAAGTTGACCTTAAACAGCTTCTAAAGATCTCACCTCATCTTTTAAAAAAGGGTCTGGTATATTCAGGTCTTTTATATGTTTTTGCCGCAATATTTACATTTGCTTTTGATCTGTCTAAAATCTTTATAGTAACTATGCCGTTAATATCCGTAGGACTTCTTGCCGTACTAAAAAAAGAGTATGGAGATGTTGCTTGGCTTAATATGGCTATAACTGTAGGACTAATTGGTGAGATTATCTCTATTATTGTTCTTACAGCTGTAAGTGCCGGTCTTGAATTTGGTCTTGGAAGTGAATTTTACGGGACGCTTTTTGAACTTACTGTGGTATTTGCAGTTATGATCGCTTTTTACCATTTCTTTCACAATCTTATCTGGTGGTATCCTGAACTAAAAACATATCTTATGCCAAAAGATGACAATCAGGAGCAGGATATAAGAGTATCTATGGGTATCTTCTTTTTAATGGTTGCAGTTATGCTTTACCTTCACCTTGAGGTTGCTCTAGGAGCGTTTATAGCAGGTGTATTTATCAAAACATTCTTTGAGCACAATAAAGAGCTGCCCCATAAATTGGAGCACTTTGGATTTGGATGGCTCGTACCCGTATTCTTTATCTGGATAGGTACCTCATTTGAGTTAAAATCACTTTTTATGGATAACCTTATAGGGGTGGGGCTTCTTATAACTATAGGGATGCTTACTATAAGAGTATTAAGCTCCACACTTTTTATAAACGAGATTGGATTTAAAGAGTCGATGCTGTTTGCTCTGTCACACTCTATGCCCTTGACACTTCTTATTGCCGTATCTACTCTTGCTTATCAAAATCAAAGTATTAGTCAATTTTATTACTATGCTTTTATCCTAGGTGCTATATTTGAAGTTATTGTATGTATGATAATGATAAGAATAGTATCACACAAATCTGCACAAACAGAAGATGATGAGATATGACCTGATTATTGCAGGTGCAGGTGCCTGCGGTATGATTGCAGCTATAAAAGCGGCATCACAAAATAAAAAAGTACTTCTAATAGAAAAGCTTCCCCATCTTGGTGCAAAACTAAAAGCAACAGGTGGTGGAAGATGTAACCTTAGTAATACCCTGAGACCTGATGAATTTATGAACTCTTTTGGACGTGAGGGTAGATTTATGTCTAAAGCTCTTGAGAGTTTTGACTATAAAGAGCTTATTAAGTTTTTTAGCTCCATCGGCGTTGATACACATATACCTGACGGCTTTAGAATCTTCCCCGTTACACATAACTCATCAACCATATTAAGTGCTCTTGAAAAACGTCTTGATGAGCTTGATGTTGATATTGTTTTAAATACTCAGGTAAAAAAGATTATCACAAGCGACGGTCATATACAAAGTATAGAAACAAACAAAGAGAACTATCTTACAGATCATTTTATAATAGCAACCGGAGGTATGGGGTACGCACAGCTTGGAAGTGAAGGTGACGGTTATAACCTTGCAAATGAGCTTGGGATAAAAGTAAGCAAGATACATCCCGCAATGATCCCTTTACAGGTAAAAGAGAGTTGGGTAGCTAACTGCAAAGCAGATACAATTGCAAAAGCTATTATAAAAATAGATATAAAAAAACACTCAAAGCTAAAACAAACCGGCGATCTTATATTTACGTCAAACGGTATAAGGGGTCCGGTTGTACTAGACTTTTCAAGGGAGATAACACCACTTTTAGAAAAATACGGTGAAGTGCCTCTTTTAATAAATATGGTAAAAGGTCTTAACAGTGACCAGATACACCATCATCTAAAAAATATCGTATCGTCAAATAAATACCATACACTTTTAGCTCAGCTTGCTACACTTCTTCCAAACAGTGTAGCTTTAGAGTTTTGCAAGATATGTGAAGCAGATCCAGACAGTTCATACAATAAACTTGAAGGTATAAAAAAAGAGAGGCTTTTAACTCTTCTTAGCAATACACCGCTTACTGTTACAGGTTGTGACGGGTTTAAGAAAGCTATGATCACAAGAGGCGGTATAAACCTAAAAGAGATCAATCCAAACACAATGGAGAGTAAAAAGATAAAAGGGCTTTATTTTTGCGGTGAAGTTGTAAACCTAGACGGTCCTTGCGGAGGATACAACCTGCAGTGGGCTTTTTCAAGCGGTTATTTAGCAGGTGCCTTACGATAGATAGTTATAATTGAGTTTTTTGTATCTACACTCTCTTCAAAATTTTTAATATCTTCCTCTAAAGCAACAACCATTCTAAAATAACCCTCTTTTGGATGATTTCCGATTGCAAATGATTTAAAATAGTTGTGGCAAAGTTGTTCTCTTTTTGTATAGAATATTAGGTTTGCTTTAAAGTCAAAAACAAACTTATTGTTTTCAACCAAAATATCCTGACTTAAAAGTCTAAATTTACTATCGATATATATCTTCATAGTATCTATTGAAGTTTCAATCTTAACAAATGCCAACGGTGTATATTGGTATTTTTCCTGACATCCTTTTTTCACTTTATGATATATCTTTTTTTCAACAGTTTCTTCTTTTGTTTCACTAGATAAAACCTCTTGCTTTTTCTTTTCCTCAGCAGCTATCAAACTTTTTTTTGCTTCCTCTAAGGCTTCTTTTTCATAAAGCTTTTTTAGCATTTGAGTCTTTTGCTCCTCATATGTTTCAGTAGATACGAACGGATTTATCCTTGCAAAAAGGGACAAAGAAATAATAGTGAATAAAAATAGTATTTTCATAGCTCTTCAGGCTCCAAATTTTTTAATTCTAAGTATTGTTTTTGAAGACTAGCATTTTCATACTGTAGTCTTTTTATATTAGCTTGCAAATTTACTTTCTTACTTTGAAGTTCTTTATAAACCTCATAAGAGTTTTTCCCGTAAAAAAGCAGATTTGCAAAATAATAAGCCAACGCAAAAGTCACGACTGTTAGTAAAACAGCCGTGATGATAAAGTTCTTATTTTCTTTTAAACTTTGCATCAACTCTATAAAGTTTATTTATTTTTTAGAAAAAGGCTGTTTTCCTAAGTACTCACCGTAACCTAGTTCTGCACCAATCTCTAAAAGTCTATTGTATTTAGCGATTCTGTCACTTCTTGCAGTTGATCCTGTTTTGATCTGACCACAGTTAAGAGCAACTGCGAAGTCAGCTATAAACGTATCTTCAGATTCACCTGATCTATGAGACATTACACAGTTGTAGTTGTTTCTTTGAGCAAGTCTGATAGTTAACATAGTTTCAGATACAGATCCTATTTGATTTGGCTTGATAAGAATTGAGTTAGCGATACCTTTAGAGATACCTTCTGCCAGGATATTAGCATTTGTAACAAATAGATCATCACCTACAAGTTGTACCTTATCAGCTAACTTTTCAGTTAATATTTTCCATCCGTCCCAGTCATCTTCAGATAATCCGTCTTCAATAGAGATGATCGGATATTTAGCACATAGATCAACATAGTAATCTGCTAACTGCTCTGATGTTAATTCTCTATTTTCAGATTTTAACACGTATTTACCCTCATCATTGATAAGCTCAGACGCCGCAACATCTAGTGCGATACAGATCTGTTCACCTGCTTTGTATCCTGCTTTTTCAATAGCTTCCATAATTACTGTAATAGGCTCTTCGTTTGATTTTAAGTTTGGAGCAAATCCACCCTCGTCACCAACAGCAGTAGACTCACCCATACCGTCAATAATTTTTTTAAGATTGTGATATACTTCGGCACTTGCTCTTAAACCTTCGTTAAAGTTTTCAAAACCAACAGGCATAACCATATACTCTTGGAAATCAACAGAGTTGTTCGCATGCTCACCACCGTTGATTATATTTAACATTGGAACCGGTACCGTCATAGCATTTGCACCACCAAGGTATCTATATAGTGGTATTTTAAGACTAGTTGCAGCTGCACGTGCTACTGCCATTGATACACCAAGAACAGCATTTGCTCCTAGAGTTGCATAGTTGTCTGTACCGTCAATATCTTTCATAGTAGCATCAACTTCAGCTTGGTTAAACGGGCTAAGACCGATCAACTCATCGGAAATTTTAGTGTTTACATTTTCTACTGCTTGTAAAACACCTTTGCCCATGTATCGGCTTCCGCCGTCTCTTAACTCTAAAGCTTCTCTTTTACCAGTACTTGCACCACTTGGAACGATAGCACTTTCTTTTGTACCGTCACTTAGAGTTACTGTAGCTCTAACCGTAGGGTTACCTCTACTATCCATAACTTCATCAGCATAAACATTATCTATATAGATCATATATTTGTTCCTTTTAATTTTAATAATATCTTTTGTTAAATTATGATAACATAATATTACTTAAATAATAGAAAACGCTAAAGATTGCAAATTGCAATCTTTTTTCTTTTTATTAAAAAAACAAGATATACTTTCAATATAAATAATCACTAAATAAGGAAAATCATGGATCAAAATCAAAAAAATGCACTTGATTTGGCAATAAAGCAAATGGACAAGGCGTTTGGTAAAGGGACGCTTATAAGACTGGGGGATAAAGTAAGTGAACCTATTGAATCAATCAGTACAGGTTCTTTAGGTGTTGACCTAGCACTTGGAATCAACGGTATACCAAAGGGTAGAGTTGTAGAGATATACGGACCTGAAAGTTCAGGTAAAACAACATTAACCCTACATATGATAGCAGAGTGTCAAAAACAAGGCGGAGTTTGTGCCTTTATAGATGCGGAACATGCTCTTGACGTGGCTTATGCTAAAAATCTGGGAGTTGATACGGACAATCTTTTAGTTTCTCAGCCGGACTTTGGTGAGCAGGCTTTGGAGATTCTTGAAACTGTTGTAAGAAGTGGTGCCATTGACCTAGTGGTAGTTGACTCGGTTGCGGCACTAACTCCAAAAGTTGAGATAGACGGTGATATGGATGATATGCAAGTTGGTGTACAAGCTAGACTTATGTCAAAAGCTCTTAGAAAGATCACAGGTATCTTACACAAAATGAACACAACAGTCGTATTTATCAACCAAATAAGAATGAAAATAGGTATGACGGGATACGGAAGCCCTGAAACAACTACAGGTGGTAATGCACTTAAATTCTACAGCTCTGTAAGACTTGATATTAGAAGAATAGCTTCATTAAAACAGGGTGAAGAGGTTATAGGTAACAGAACAAAAGTAAAAGTTGTAAAAAATAAAGTTGCACCACCTTTTAAAACTGCGGAGTTTGATATTATGTTCGGTAGCGGTGTATCAAAGATGGGCGAGCTTATAGATTACGGTGTAAAACTAGACATTGTAGATAAGGCAGGAGCTTGGTTTAGTTATAACGATGCTAAAATAGGTCAAGGTAAAGAGAACTCTAAACAATTCTTGGCAGACAATCCTGAACTTGCAAATGAGATTGAGCAGAAAATACTTCTTGCGATGGGTTTAACAACAGATGAAGTAGCGGAGTCTTAAAAAAGAGTTTGCTACATATAAAAAAAGGTGTGCTTTTTAGCACACCTTTTTTTATTTGGGAGAATAATATTATTCTCCTGAAGTTGTATCACCTTGGTAAGTAACTATACCGTGAGTATAGTTAGATACTTGTTTCCAACCCATATCTTTTAATACATTTTGACAATATGCACTTCTGCTTCCTGTTAAACAGTAAAGGATAGTAGGCATCTGCTTTTGATCTTCTATTTGTTCTAATTGATTGTAGAATGATGTTGTAGGTATAAGATAATCTGTACCTTCAATTCTTTGTTGATTCCACTCCATCCACTCTCTAACATCTACAAGGTTAAATTCAACCATACCAAGTTCTCTAGCTTCTAGTAGTGCAACAATCTCGTCACCGTCAAGCTGCTCATGGGCTAAAATAGCTTCACACTCCTCTTTTGTAAGACCTCTTGAGTGTGTATGTGCAACCTCTTCTGCTTCTATCTCAATAGCATTTGCTTTTGCATACTCAGGTGTACAGAAGATACCGCAGTGACATTTTCCCTCTTCGGGAATCTCTTTTTCAAGAGCTGGTTTACAAGGGCAGATTCTGTTATCAGCTGCTTTTCTTTCCTCTTTTGTTTCACCTATTACCATAAAACATGGACAAAATCTTTTATTATAAATTATCTTATTTCTAGCAAGTCCCATAAGAACACCCTCATTTACATCCTCAATCGGGTTGTAAACAAAACCTTGAGACGAACATATCTTATCCGTAAATTCTTTAGTTTTTGCAAGTTCGTTTTTGAACTCTTCTGATTCCATATCAATTTTTATCATCATTGTTAACTACCTATTATTTTTTGATATGCTATGATAAAGTATTAATGTTAATTTGCACTTAACCATATAAGTTAATTAGAATAATTATTATATAATTACACATGACAATTTTAGACCATATATATGAAACAGATATACCAAAACACAATTTTCATGAAAGAAAAAAATCAATAACAAATAAAAACACTATACTTTACGGACCCCCTAAAAGCGGTAAAAGCTATCTAATTTACGACTATCTAAGAGGTTTTGAAAATGATAAGTATCTCTATATTGATCTTGGGGATTATAGAAACGAGAAAGAAGAGATTATCTCTTATTTGGATTATTTCATAGAAAAAAACACCATAGAGATGATTATATTGGAAAATTTTGAATTTGATTTTGATTTACCAAAAGTTACAAGTATTATTATTTCTACCGATCATCCAAAGATATTAGAGGGGTTTGAGACTATACTTGTAGAGCCTTTAGATTTTGAAGAGTATCTGCTGTTTGATACAAAACACCAAAATACATCATACAGTTTTAACAGTTTTTTAAAATATGGAACTTTTCCTGAGATAATAGAGTTCAGTGAACAAAAAAAACATAAAAGAAACTATGAGATATGCCAGCTTTATTGTAAAGATCAAACAGATCTTGAGATACTTTTTTTAGCTATAAAGTCTTCTTCTCAGATAAAATCAGTTTATCAGCTTTTTAATCAGTTGAAAAAAAAGATTAAAATCTCAAAGGACAGATTTTATAAAACTTTTGAAAAACTTGAACAAAATAAGATAATACACAGTATACAAAAGTACAATCAGCCCAAAAGTGCAAAAAAGATATTTGTATTTAATCATGCACTATTAGATATCGTTTCATATAAAAAGAACTTTAACAATCTATTTAAAAATATGGTCTTTTTAGAGCTCAATACACTCTATGATGATATATATTATCTGGAGAATGTTGATTTTTATATACCCTCACAAAATATGATAGTTATTTCAATACCTTTTTTCAACGATCTTGTATCGTCGGTGCTTATATCAAAAATAATGCCTCATATTCAAAAACAAGAGATACAAAATATAATGATAATAACAGTAAGCGGTGAGAAAAATATCTATATAGATAATATAGAAGCTCAAGTTATCACATACTACGATTGGGTACTGGCACAATGATAGATAAACTATGCGGAATGGATGAAGCGGGACGGGGACCTTTTGCAGGTCCTTTGGTGGTTGCAGGTGTTGTTTTAAAAAAACCTATAAAAGAGCTTGACGACTCAAAAAAACTTACAGAAAAAAAAAGAGAAGCTCTTTTTGATACTATAAAGCAGAACAGCTTTTTTCATATAGTATTTAAAGATGCAAAAACCATAGACAAAAAAGGTTTGAGCTGGTGTTTAAAAACCTCTATAGAGGAGATAATGAAAACGCTAAAAGCAAATGAGTACCTAATGGACGGAAATACCTCCTTTGGTATATCCAATCTAAACCATATGATAAAAGCAGATACAAAAATAAAAGAGGTAAGTGCCGCATCAATTTTGGCAAAAGTAAGCAGGGACAGATATATGTGTGAAATATCTTCAAAATACCCCAATTATGATTTTCACAAACATAAAGGGTACGGTACAAAGGTACATATTGAAGCTTTAAAAGAGTACGGATATTGTGATCTTCACAGAAGAAGTTTTAAGATAAAACAGTTGGAGGGGTTTGAACTGGAAAAGTTCCAACAGCCAACTCTTTTTTAAAAAGAGCAAAAAGCTCTTTTTATATTATAATTGAAATTTATTTTTAAGTCTGAAGAAGTATATTATAGTTTTGTACTGTACGAACATAAACGGTACCATTAAGATAAAATATGCAATAGAGTATTTTGCAACTACACCGTTCATCACAAGCCCCATATTTATAAAGAACATACCAAATACAAAAAATGCAACACCCGGACAGATAAGTGCGAAAGATACAGGTGACTTTTTCTCTCCGTGTACAAACTCTTTAAAGTAATCAAGCTTTTTCATAACGGAAAATCCAATCATACCAAAGATCAATTGAAGTGCCAAAACCGTACTTGTTAAAGTAAACAGTGAAGCTTTTGCAAGCTCTTGTCCAAAGTGGTGATCTAGTCCGAAGTTTATTCTTATAAAAGTGATCCCAAGCAGTGTTAAAATAGGGATCAATATCCATAAAGAGGGACTAGCTTCACTTGAAATACCGTGTTCAAACATATTTTTAAAACCTAAGATAAGTTTTATAACCAGTAAAAGTATAGCAATTGATGCAAAGAAAATCGCACCAAATATACCTATTGCATTTATAACTATATAATGACTCATAGCCCCCGGTGCGGCAAAACCAACTGCGACCATACTAAAAGCAAAGATTGAAACCATTTGAGAAAGGTTATTGTTCTTGGTAAAGTCAAAATCTCCCGTTGTTAGAAGTCTGCTGAAATAGACCATAAAGATCTTAATAGCATAATACCCCACAACGGCAAAACCAAGAAGTGCTCCCGGGAACAAGAACTCAACAATGCTCCAAAGACCCGGTACAAATACAGCTCCCAGAACAAAACAAACATTTATAGTCATAGCAAAAGTCAAAGGGATAGCCATAAGCGTAACCTCTGCGTTGCTGTTCATTAAAGTATCATAAGCTTTTGTTTCTTTAAAAGCTTTATGTTGCTTGATATTCCAAACCAATAATTTGAAATGAAATATTGCAAACCCTATAATAAATACAAGTGAAAAAGCTGTGATAAATGAGAGCCAGTCACCTTTAAAAAGTGCCGGAAAAACCTGATCATATATCGCCATAGGTGTATTTGGATGGGGTATCAAAAACATAAGATACATAAAAAACGATACTGAAAGTCCACCTGCACCAAGTGATGCAAGAAAATACATCGGTGTATATTTTTCTTTTAACATAAAATTTCCTTTTAAGTTTTATTGTAATTTTCGGGATTCTATCTAAAACTTTCTTAATTTAATGAATATTATAAGGTAGAACTATTGGTCAATAATAAAATATAAATCAATCTTAATACTATTTTGATATTATTATAAAACTATATTACAAAAGGATATCAATGAAAAAACTATTAATGTTGGTTATAAGCTCTGTTGTACTGTTTGCGGCAAATCCTGTTGCGGTACTTGAAACAACACAAGGTAAAATGGAGTTTGAACTAAGACCGGATCTTGCACCTCTTGCTGTTGAGAACTTCTCTACACATATTAAAAACGGATACTATGACGGTATTGTTTTTCACAGAATCATAAAAAGATTTATGGTACAAGGGGGAGACCCAACAGGTACAGGTAGAGGCGGTGAGTCTATTTGGGGGAAATCTTTCAAAGATGAGTTTACTCCAAAAGCTATGTTTACAAAAGCAGGTATCTTGGCTATGGCAAATGCAGGAAGGAACACAAACGGAAGCCAGTTTTTTATAACTACCGTTGCAACACCTCATCTAAACGGACGTCATACTATCTTTGGGTATATAAAAAACAAAGAGAGCTTCAAGGTTCTAAAAAAACTTGAAAATGTAAGAACAGGATTTAGAGACAAGCCTGTGCAAGAACAAAAGATAATAAAAGCTTATATAAAATAAAGGTGAAAACCGTTAAGTAAAAGTAAATAGTTTTACTTTTATAGGTTTGATGTAATCTCGCAACAAAGTGAGGACAAACCGTAAATTATATGTTTAAAAAAATAATTGGAGGAAAATATGTTAGTATGTAACTGTATGGAAATTGAATATGAAGAGATCTTGGATGCCGTAAAAAAGTATGGTGATGATCTTGAAACAATAAAAGAGGAAACAGGAGCAGGGAGTGCTTGTGAATGTTGTCTTGAGCCCGATTGCGATATGGTAGACTTACCTCTACCTCTTGCAATTGCAAAAGCGAAAGATGAGATCAACTCTTAAGTTGACTCATCTTTATTTATTAATTACTTTAACTTAGCAACAATCTTCATTAAAAATTCAGCAGAGCTTTTTGCACTGCTCTCTAAAAACTCATCAAAATTAAATCCGGCATCCATATCAGCAGTATCACTTATAGCTCTAAGAACTAAACATGGTACATCTAAAGCATCACATACAACAGCAACAGAAGCACCCTCCATCTCTAAAGCATCCGCATCAAATGTTTTTTCAATAAACTCTTTTCTAGCCTCATCCGCTACAAACTGATCTCCCGTAGCTATGATACCCTCGATGATTTTTATATCATTCTCACGTGCTACTTCTAAAGCAACATTTTTTAAAGTCTCATCTGTATTTACATATACGTTTCCACCCGGTACATATCCGTGAGGGTGTCCAAAGGCTGTGATATCAAGGTCGTGTTGAGAAAGCTTATTGGCTACAATCAGATCACCGATTTTAAGCTCAGGGTTTATACCACCGGCAACACCGCTAAACAGTAGTGTGTCACATCCAAACTTTTGGATCATAGTAGATGCCGTAAGTGTTGAAAACACCTTACCTATTTTAGAGTAAGCGATAACCACATCAAGATCATCAAGCTTCGCTTCATAATATGTGTTGTCTGCATAGTCTGTTTTTTTTACATCTGTGAAGTACTCAAGAAGCGGAGTGATCTCCTCCTCCATAGCTCCCATAATTGCTAGTTTTTTCATTTAAAGTTCCTTTTAATAATATGTGAGATTTTAGCATATTTGTTTATAAATGGGGCTTATTTTATTTTTAACTTTAATAGTTTATTTATTGTTACAATATTTAATATTTTAATATTACTATGTTACATCTTGCGTCACAAAAGTTTTAATTTTAAAATTTTTTTGTATTTTTTATATTTTTTATATTTTTGTGCTTATTGGCTTGTATAGAACTCTAAACTTTAATGTTTTAACTCTCACTTTTTTAACAAAGTAAGCAAAACAAACGAAGTGCAGTTTCCTTGAAAAATCGGTTGCAAAGTTAGTGATGCTAAATGCAACCACCACTATAACCGCCAACTTCTTTTTTTAATTTTAAATAAAGAAGGTATATTAATAGCCTAATAAAGAATGTTAAGTTTTATATTTAATTTGAATAGAAAAGAAAAGAAATATTTTAGGAACCCGGAGGGCTTTATCACTTTGCAAGCGATTTTTTTTCGTTTCATTTTTTTATAAAAAAAAGGAAAGTTAAGAAGAGGCAGTTAATCTAAATATCATATATTCACAAATTATAACAAAACCTAAACTAACAAATTAACAAATATTTAACTATTAAAAGATAAAATTCATAAAAATTAAATATTAGGACATTTTTTATGGATATAAACCTTTTAAAAGAGATAGTTGACTACGGCATCATAGGGCTATTGGTACTTATGAGCTTCTTATCAGTATGGTTCTATATTGAAAGACTTATCTTTTTTAAACAGGTAAATATATCAGACTATAATAAAAAAGAGCAGCTTGAGATCGATCTTACAAACAATATCTCCCTTATCTCTTCATTTGCATCAAATGCACCTTATATAGGACTGTTAGGGACTGTATTTGGTATCATTATCACTTTCGTGGCTATGGGTGAGAGTGGAAATATTGATGTAAAGATCATCATGAGTTCACTTGGTCTTGCACTAAAAGCAACTGCCATGGGTCTTATAGTGGCAATTCCATCTATGATGTTTTACAACCACCTAAGTAGAAAGATAGAAGTAATTGTAGCAAAATGGGAGATGGACAATTAGTATGAGAGTTAAAAAGTTTGACTCTATAAATGTAGTCCCTTTTATAGATATTATGCTTGTACTTTTGGTAATAGTACTTACAACTGCAACCTTTGTTGCTAAAGGCATTATTCCAGTTGATCTAAGTGAGGGTAAAAGTTCAACAAAGACAACAAAACAAAAAGAGCTTACTATTACTATTAAACAAAACGGTGAACTTTTCTTTAATGATGAGAAGATATTAAAAAAAGAGATTGAGACAAAACTTTCAAACTACAAAACAGATACATCTATAAGTTTAAACTGTGACAAAAATACCAAATTTGATAACTTTGTTTATATTATAGATATATTAAAAGATAAAAACTATAAAAACCTTGGGATAATAACAAAATATGAGTAGATATTTTTCATCTTTTTTAGCAACCACGTTTATCTATACGGCCCTTGCCGTTACTTTCCTATACTCATACTCTGCACCAAAGCTAGTATCTGAACAACAGCAAAACAGTAAAGAAACGGTTAAATTTACCGTTATAGCTCAAAAAAGTGAACCGCCTGTAAAAAAACCTGAAAAGAAAATAGAAAAAAAAGTTGAAAAGCCTCAAGAGAAAATAGTTAAAAAAACTGAACCTGTAAAAAAAATAGAAAAACCTAAAAAGAAAATAGTCACAAAAACAAAGCCTGTAAAAAAAGAACCAAAAAAAATAGTAAAAAAGGCTACACCAAAACCTCTTATTCAAAAAACACAGATCAAACAAAATAAAACCGTATCAAAATCAAAGTCAACACTTACTGACCCAAATGATCTAAAAATAAAAAAGAACAAATACTATACAACTATCAAAGAGACCATCTCAAAAAATAAAAGATACCCGAAAATAGCAGTACGAAGAGGTATACAAGGGGATGTAAAAGTTAAGTTTACCATCTCTCCAAACGGTGAACTAGTAAGCTTCAATATAATAGACGGTAAAAAAGTATTTAAAAAATCTATCCAAAAAGCTATTACCCAAAGCTTTCCTATCAAACCTCCGCAAGGTATATTAACAGCAAATCTTGATCTTTCACTCACTATAGAGTATAAACTTTACTAATAATATTGTGTAAAAAAGAAAATTATTAAAATTAAAAATAATTTTTTTCTTAAATTATATTAATAATTTAATTATTTTAAGCTAGACTATTGCCATATAATCTCAAAGGAAAATCCATGTTTAAAAAACATTATATTTTACCTGCTGTTATTGCATCAACACTTATGTTCAGCGGTTGCAGTATAGATAATACAGGTTTAAATACTGTGGGTGGAAATCTTGTAGATGCTTCAATTATTGAAGAGATCAATGCCTCTACTATGTTAAGTATAGTTAATGCTTCTATTGATCCAAGTGCCGTAAATGCTTTTGGTTATAAAGCAGTTAAGATCACCTATGATACAAAAGGTCAAAATGATGAAGATATTAAAGCATCGGGTCTTCTAGTGATCCCAATTGCAAGCCAAGAGTATCAGGCATACAGAGCTTCACAAGGTCAAAGTCAATTTTCTATATCTATGATCTGTGACAATCACGGTACTATCTTTACAGATGCGGAAGCACCTTCTAATATTGAAACCTCCAACGGTATCCCCGATCATCCTTTAGCTGTTACTATGACTTCATATGCAGGATTTGCTGCAGTACTTCCTGACTATATCGGATACGGTGAATCAAATGATAAATCTCATCCATATCTTCTAAAAAAAGCAAGTGCAAGATCATCTCTGGATATGATAAAAGCCAGTATAAGATATATGACCGAAAACGGTATATTGTTTAACGGTCAATTATATATCTCGGGATATTCTCAAGGTGGTTACAACGCCTTGGCTTTAGCTCAGGATATAGAACAAAACCACAGTGATGAACTTCAAATAAAAGGGGTAGCACCAATGGCAGCACCCTCACAGCTTAAATCTTTTGGAGATGCTGTTTTACAAAGTGACGCAACTATGAGTGTTCCAGCATTTATGGCATATATTGCCGATGCTTATTCAAACTCTTACGATAATTTAACTCTACAAGAGATGATCCAAGATACAAAAGAGGCTGCATTTGACGGACTTTTTGCCGGAGATAAAAACAGTACTATGATCCACTATACTCTTGGTATGGGACTTAATGCTCCGACAAATCAACTGTTTGAAGATGATTTTATAACTCAATACAGCAATGACGAAAACCATAAACTAAAACAGCTGTTTAACGCCAACGATGTAGTTATGTGGAACTCAAACAGTAAAATAAATCTTATCCATTGTTCAAATGATGATGTAGTTCCTGCTTCCATATCTGCAGGTGCGTACGCTTACCTTACAAACTACGGCTCAACAGATGTTACCCTTACACTTATAGATGGTGTTACGGCTGATTATAGTGCCGGGGAGTCTATACATGCAAACTGTGCAACAAGTACATACGGTACGGCAATAAGCTGGTTTTCACAAATAAGAGAGGGGAACTAAAATGGGAAATATATTATTAAAAACAACAACTTTAACTATTCTTTCAAGCAGTTTATTAATAGCAAGCGGCTGGAGGCTTCCTGAATCTTCAGCAAAATCAACTGCCCTAAGCGGTGCATATATTGCAAATGCGAACGGTGCGGATGCAACATACTACAACCCTGCAAATATAAGTTTTAATCCAAATATTGCTCAAGTGGAACTATCACTTACAAATGTAAACCTAAAAAAGATCCAATATACAGATAACATAACCCCTTTATACAACGGAGACTCAAAAGAGGAAAATACATTAATACCAACCTTATTCCTTACCTCTGCTTCATACGATGATCCAAAATTAAGATACGGTTTTTCCATAACGGTTCCGGGTGGTCTTACAAAAAGATGGGATGAAGCTTATGCAAAAACTTTTGCCCAAGAGTTTAGTTTAAGAATTATAGAGTTTAACCCAACTGCCGCCTACCTTCTAAACTCAAACCTTTCTATTGGTGGAGGGTTAAGGGTTATTTACAGTGACGGTATTGTAAAAAGTGACGGAGGAACTTCTAAACCGATAAAAAGAGACCTTGAGGGTACTACCGTAGAGTTTGGATACAATTTGGCACTTGCTTATAAACCCACGGATACCACAAATCTATCTTTTACCTATAGATCAAATGTAGACCTTAAAGAGGATGGAAATGCAAAACTATACCTAAGCGGTACAAAAGTATTTGACGGGGGAGCAAATGTAACTGTACCTCTTCCTGCTGCTTTATCTGTTGCTTATTCTTTTAAAATAGAAAATACGACTTTTGAGATTGAAGCGGACAGAACATACTGGTCATCTTATGAGGAGCTTGATTTTGAATATGACAGTGCAATCCCTGCTGCACTTGTTCCCTATTTTGACTTAGCTAAAGAGAGAGACTGGAAAGATACAAATGCTTATAGAATTGGTATCACACATAAACTAGACGATACAGTTACTATGATGATAGGTTTTTCCAAAGACGGCAACCCTATACCGGACAAGGCGGTATCATTTGAATCACCTGATTATAACTCAAATACATACTCAGCAGGATTTGACTATAACCTGGATGATAAAAGCTCATTTGGATTTGCTTATCTTTTTAGTAAGAAAAAAGACAGAAGTGTAACAAACTATTTAAGTGACGGAACCACTTATATAGATGGAACACTAACAAACTCGGAAGCTCATCTTCTTACATTGTCATACCGGGTTGATTTTTAATGGAACTTGATTATAAGTACAATAACTTTTATGAGTTGTTAGAAAAAAATACCAAAGAGAAAAGTAAAAAAACTGTTCTGTTTACGGAAAATTCAAAGCTCTCAAATAAAGAGCTTCAAGACAAGGTTGACAGGTTTGCAAGATTTCTTGAGATAAGCGGTATCAAACACGGTGATAAAGTAGCCATGGTTTTATCAAACAGTGAATATTTTATAATAGCTATGTTTGCTATTACAAAAATTGGAGCAGTTGCCGTACCTATTAACAACTTCTTAAAAAAAGAGGAGTTAGAGTATATTATAAATAATTGTGAAGCTAAAATGTTAGTGGCTAGTAAAAGTTTTGAAAAAGAGCTTACTGATATAAATGATAAAACTGCAGTGGAAAAAACCATATGGACAGACAAAAAAATCAATTTAAATGAAAACAACTTTTGTTTTGATGAAGTTTTAAAAACTTCAAATGTACATGAAACAATCACAAAAGTTCCTGTTTTAGATGATACGGCTATTATAATTTACACTTCCGGAACTACGGGTAAGCCAAAAGGTGCCATGTTAAGCTATAGAAATATCTTCTCAAACTCTATATCAGGAGGGGAAAGATTCAAATTGAATGAAAAAGACCGATTTATAGTATATCTTCCTATGTTTCACTCATTTACACTATCTATTATGGTTATAGCTCCAATTTATTATAATGCTTCTATTGTAATTGTAAAATCTATTTTCCCTTTTGCAAATGTACTAAAGCAGGTTTTATTAAAAAGGGTTACGGTATTTTTAGGTGCACCGCAGATTTACAATGCTCTAAATAAAGCAAAAATACCATGGTATTTTATGTGGTTCAATCGTATCAGGCTTTTTGCAAGCGGCAGTGCTCCTTTAAGTGAAAAGGTTTTAGTAGACTTTAATAAAAAGTTCAAAAAAGCAATTATGGTAGAGGGGTATGGTCTAAGTGAGTGTTCACCGGCTGTAAGTACTAATCTATTTCATAAAAGAAAGACACTAAGTGTCGGTCCTGCCCTTCAATCATATGAAGTTAAAATAGTAGATGAAGAGCTTCTTGAAGTACCCACGGGTGAAGTGGGTGAGATTATTGTAAAGGGGGATTGTGTAATGCAAGGTTATTACAACAATCCAACAGCAACAGATGAGACCATAATCAACGGTTGGCTTCGTACGGGAGACTTGGGTAAGGTTGATGAAGATGGATTTATCTATATAGTGGATAGAAAAAAAGACCTTATCATTGCAAAGGGGGTAAACGTATATCCAAGAGAGATAGAGGAACTTATATCCAAACTTGAAGAGGTTGATGCAGTTGCCGTTATAGGTATAGCAGATGAAACAAAAGATGAGAAGATCGTTTCTTTTATCCAGCTAAAAGAGGATAATCAAGGTTTATTAACAGAACATGAAGTGAAAAAATACCTAAAAGAACACCTGGCAAATTTTAAAATACCGAAACACATTTACTTTATTGAAGAGCTTCCTAGAAATGCCACCAATAAGGTTCTAAAAAGAAAACTAAAAGAGGATATTGATAAATATATTCAGTAATACTTTTTTATCTATCCAGATATGCTGCCAAAACTATTATTGTTTTACGGCAGTTATATCTCCAAAAAGTATAACATCTTTTAAAATAGTCTTATTGCAAACGTTCTTATCATCTATATTTATAATAAGTTCACCGTCACTGCTTGAAAAAATCTTTTGATGCACCTTAACCTTTAAGAAATAATCATCTTCGATACCTATTAGTTTTTTAATATCTTTTAATTCATCTTGTGAAGGTTTTATTATCTCAACAGTGCCGTTATTCTCTTTGGAACCTATAGTTTTAAATGCAAAATAATCTTTTGGCTCATTTTTGACCAGGTTGATCATATTAAAATATAGGGTCAAGATATCATTTTTTGCATACAATTTATAAAGTTCTTTTGATTTTTTTGTTTTATTACTATTTTTATAAATAGCAGTTTTTTCTAAATATACTTTTTTTTCATCATGGTTAAAAGTGTACTTTTTTATCTTTTTATAGCTGTTGGTAGTTTTAATTTTTGTATACTCTTGGGGTAATAGATCAGTTCCTACTATACTACCTTTGCTTTCGTAAAACTCTTTTCTGTTATTGCTTAAAAACTTTGCAATCCCTTTTGTTTTTACATCTACTTTTATTTGATAGCTATTTTCATCTTTTTTTATATAGGTATGGGCATAGCCAACTTTTCCAACAACTCCGTATGTTACTTTGTAACTATTATTTAGTTCAAGTCCATACAGTATATACGGAAGCAGCAAAATTAATATGATTAATCTTATCATCTATTCCACCGTATTTTTTAAAATAGATTCCATACTTTGGAATGGTCCTAAGGGATTTTTTCTATTTTCATTGTTATCAATTTTTGGCTGAGAACTGGCAGTTTTAAAAACAACTTTCTCATTTTGTACTACAATAATTGAGCTAAAGCTCCATCCTGTTTCCCTGGTATTCTTTTCAAAATTAAATATATCAAGTAAAGTACTGCCGTATCTTTTTCGTTTTAAATATTTCATCCGGGTTTCATAAGCAAAACATTCTGTTTTACTTCTTATACACTCCTGCAGACCGATATCAAGATCTTCTATCTTAACTGATTGTGTAACTAAAAACCTCTTCATAATATCAAGATGGTTTAATATCATGGTATTTGAATTTTTATATGGATCAAAGCCAAGATTATGAAGATCTTTTTTTGTGGTTTTATATTTTTCTACACTATCATATGCCGTTTGTATTGAGTCATAACTGCTCCATGTCTCCGCCGTTTTAGTTACAACTGAAGGAAGAAGGGAGGAGCAGCCGGTAAAAAATAGGGATAAAAATAATAATCTTAATTTCAACATACCCTATTATACCAAATTGTATCAAAAATTTTCAGTGAAAATATAATTGGAACTATAATAAAAAAACCCTTATCCGAAGAGAAGGGTTCATATAATATTTTTAAAATTTTGTATTATGAATTTAAAGCTTCTAAAGTGGCTTCTAAAGTTTTCATATCTGATACATTCATAGTAGTCGTACCCTTGCATATCTTTCTATTTAGTCCCTTTAAAACAGCGCCGTTACCAAACTCGATAAAAGCATCTACATTATCTGCATTTGCTGCAATTGAGTGCTTGTATTTTACAGGGCTGGTTAACTGCTTACCAAGTAGCTCAATAGCATCGGCTTTTGTATTATAAGCTTGGGCAGTTACATTGGAGATAACACTTGTCTCAAAATTCTCTGTTACAAAATCGTTTAGGTATGGATTTAGTTTCTCAACTGCACTGTTTAAGATCTCACAGTGACTAGCTACACTCATATCTAAAACAAGTGCTCTTTTAGCCCCTGCTGCTTTATAAGCATCTGCAACAGCTTCTAAATCTGCTTTGACACCGGCTACAACAATTTGACCGTCCATATTGTAGTTTGCAGCCCAGATCTTTTTACCCTCAGCTCTTTGAGTTTCCGTCATAGACTCAACCGTAGCATCATCAAGACCTACAAGAGCCATCATACCTGCACCTGCTCCTGCACATGCTTCAGTCATAAATAAACCTCTTTTATGTACAAGTTCAACTGCATCAAGATAATCTATAGCACCACTTGCTACTAATGCAGAGAATTCACCAAGTGAATGTCCTAGAACAAACTGAGGCTTTATGTCACACTTTGATTTAAAAATCTCTAACGCAATACAAGAAACCAATAATATAGCAGGTTGTGTATACTCAGTAAGACCTAACTTATCATTCTCTTCAAATAAAAGATTTTCAAAATCTACTCCAAGTCTTTGGCTTGCTTTGCTTACCATATCTTTTGCTATTTCATTGTTATCATAAAAATCTTTTCCCATCCCTACAGACTGGCTACCTTGTCCAGGGAATATAAATGCTACTTTTTTCATATCTATCTCCAAATTTTTTTGTATTATACCAAATAGTTACTAATAAAAAAAAGCCTGTATATTTACAGGCTTTTTTTATGTTAAATTTCAATTTTGCATTATTTTGTAAAAGAAAGCTCAATTCTTCTATTTAAGGCTTTCCCCTCTTCTATTTGATTAATAGCAAGCAGTTTTTTATAAAGTGCCTTTGCTCTTTTTTAGGTTTCTTTTCTTCTCCTCACCAAACTTCATATTTATTCCCAAACCAAGGAAAATAGTTTTATCATGTGTTACAGTTGCATTAAAGCTATTACTTGGTTCTAATTGTGTTTCATAGTCATGTAAAAGATATTTTGCATTAACGCCTAAAGATAAAGTATCATCAATAGGGTATTCTACTCCCCCTTGCAATCCAATTATAAAACTATTTGCATCATAATTATTATCTTTTGTACCATTGATTGGGTCATACCCCCAATCTAATTGACCATATCCTCCCAATACACCTGCGTAAATGTCGAAATGGTCATGTTTATAATATTTATTTACTCCTGCTAAAATACAGTCATGGGTCATATCATCATTATTTGAATGGCTAATTGAGAAATATGGTTTTAAATCATCTTCATCAAACACACCATTTAAAGTTAAATATATCTCAGCACCCGTATGATTTTTATAAGGATGATGAGTTACAGTGATAATTCCGTTATGATTCTTTTGAGAATGATCACTGTATAATTTACCTAAATTAAGACCAATTGAATCTACTACAATACTATTTGAACTATTATTGTCCGAAGCAAAAAGAAAAGTTGATATAATACTACTTAATACGACTAACTTAAATGTTTTTTTCATAACTACCCTTTTAGTCTCTAATTAAGTATGCAGAACCTGAAACTGTACATACTTTTTTTATTCCGTCTATATCATGATATGTTGTTATTACTGTATCTGTTGTTTCATTTATTAATAATTCACCGCTATACATACTTGTATAACCATCGGGTATAGTAGATACATTGGCATCACAATCAATAACTTCTATTTTTTCCCCTGCATCTCTAAATGAGGCATCATCTCCACTTCCGCCACAAGCACTAAAAAATAGTGCCGTAGTGAATATAATCATTATTTTTACTAATCTATTCTTCATAATTACTCCTTATTCAACAACTAACTCTGATGAAACAGGTGATGTAGTTTTAAAGTAGATAATACCTTCAAGCTCTACAATATCTACTTCATTCCCTTTATCATATGGAGTTTCAGGTACAAATGTATTCTGAGGTTCCTTTATCTCATCTGTTGTTGTGTTTCTTAATTGGAATGTTGTAACTGTTTTACCGCTTGAAGCTGTTGTTGCAACTGCCTCAAATATCCATTCAGTACCTCCAATAACTTTAGTTTGATTTGTTTGAACTTTAGTTTCAACTTCAGCATTAGTATCGATAACTGTTTGAGCACCTTTAATGCTTGATTTAACTTTAGTTACTTTATCTCCTGTTGATACAGTATGCTCTGATGTTCCATCTTCTTTTGCTACTACAATCAGTTTTAAGCTATCTGAAACATCAACTGAAGTTTCAACTTCACCCTCTGGTGATATGATAGTTTGTGCACCAACAATTTTACTCTCTGCTTTAGTTACTACCTCATCACCGTTTGAGTCTAATATTTTTAACATATGTACTGCAGTACCATCCCCTTTACCGTCAACTACGGAAGAGATCTCTTCTCCGTTTTCTTTTATTTGTTTTGTTTTTGTTTGTACTGTACCGTCTTCTAATAGAATCACTACAGAATTATCAGCTTCCGATTTAGCTTTTGTTATTCCTAGTTCATTTCCAGCTTCATCTTTTAAAGTTATTGTATGTTCTGTCGAACCATCCGATTTTACTTCTAACTTTAGATCATCTTTAGTAACTGTTACACTTCCATCCTCATTAGTTTCAGGAGCTATTGGAATAAATGTAGCAAGTGCACCTGCTTTTGATTCTCCTGTTTCTTTATCTTTTACAACTACCGTAGATATAGATGTACCGTTTTCATTTAGTTCCAGCTTTGTCTCTACCTCTTTTTGTTCATCTTCAACTTTTGCTTCAATTCTTGTTCCTGTTTCCGTAGTTGTAATAACTGATTCAGGATTCTTTACAACTATTGTCTGCTCTTGAACTTCACCACTTTCATTATCTTTTAATTCCAATGTATACTCTTTGATATTTTCATCTTCTGTAGGCTTCTCCCATACAGTAGCTTCTTTTTTTGTTTGAGTATCTGTTATTGTTTCACTATTTTCCTTACCATTGTCTGCTATATCTACTACTGCAATATCAATATCATTATCGGTTGGGTCTTCATCAAACCTACCATTCTCATCTATTATTTCAATTGGTTCAGGTACTGGCTCTTCTGGTTCAGGTGCTGGCTC